>JAMHUH010000839.1:0-44166 GCA_035904925.1 Nannocystaceae bacterium | reverse complement strand
CGGCGGCGATCAGAAGTCGTTGCCGCCGCCGCCACCGTACTCGGGCGCCGGGTTCTCGAAGCGAGTGTGTCGCTTGATGAAGTTCAGGTTGACCGTGCCGATCGGTCCGTTGCGCTGCTTGCCGATGATGATCTCGGCCTTGTTCTCGACCTCGCGGACCTTCTCTTCGGGCGCGTCGGCGGGCAGGTATCGCTCTTCGCGATAGATGAACATGATCACGTCGGCGTCCTGCTCGATCGCCCCCGACTCGCGCAAGTCCGAGAGCTGCGGGCGATGGTCGGCGCGCGAGTCGACCGCGCGGTTGAGCTGCGAGAGCGCGATGACGGGCACCTTGAGCTCCTTGGCCATGGCCTTGAGCCCGCGGCTGATCTCCGAGATCTCTTGCTCGCGCGAGTCGTAGCGAGACTTGCCGCCGCGCGCGAGCTGAAGGTAGTCGACCATGACCAGGCCGAGCTGCTTGTTGTTGGCGGTCGGGTCGTCCGGATCGGGGTCGGGGAAGATGGTTCGATCGTCGCGCCAGCGACGAGAGCGGGCGCGCAGCTCGAGGATGCTCGGCGCCGCGCTGTCGTCGATGTAAAGCGGCGCGTTGGAGATGCGATCGGCCGCGGCGATCAGCCCGCGGAAGTCCTGCTCCATCATTCGACCGCCGCGGCGCAGCAGCGAGTAGTCGACCCGGGCCTCGCTGCAGAGCACGCGCTCGACCAGCTGGGTCGCGCCCATCTCGAGCGAGAAGAAGAGCACCGGGAAGCGAGCGGGTCGCTGCTCCGGCGGCGCGTTGGCGAACTTCTGCGGGATGATGCAGGCGTTCTGGGCCAGGTTGAGGGCGAACGCGGTCTTGCCCATCGAGGGCCGGGCCGCGAGGATGACCAGGTCGCCCGGCTGGAGCCCGGCGGTCATCTCGTCGAGCTGAAAGAAGCCGGTCGAGACGCCCGTGATCGGATCGGTCTGGCGCTGCCGCTCGGTGATGCCCTGGAAGACCTCGAGCATCAGGTCGCGCGACGATCGGTAGGTGCTCTTGCGCCCGCGCTCGTTGACCTTGAGCACCCGCTGCTCGGCCGTGTCGACATAAGCCTTGGGGTCCTCGACCTCGCTCATGCCCTCTTCGGCGATCTCGCGGGTGACGACGACCAGGTTGCGGATCTGCGCGGCCTCGAGGATCAGCTCGGCGTGCGACTTGATGTTGTGGGCGGTCGCGTAGCGGTCGAGCCGGGCCAGGCCTTCGATGCCGCCGACCAGCTCGAGCTCGCCGGTCCGGCGCAGCTGAGCCTCGAGCGTGATCACGTCGATCGGCTCGCCGCGCTCCTCGAGCACGCGCATGGCCCTGAAGGTGGCCTGGTGCGAGGGGACGTAGAAGTCGTCCTCGCCGATCAACTCGAGCACCTCGCCGAGGGCATCGCGGCCGCGCAGCATGACTCCGCCGAGCACGGCGGCTTCTGCCTCTTTGCGGTGGGGGAGCGTGCGTGGTTCTGTCATCGGTCGCCGAGCGGGGGGACACGGTGCCCCGCCACCTTGGCCCCGGCAAGCCGCCCCGAGCGGCTGATCTGCCGGAGATCATCGACTTTGGGCATTCCGCAGATCACGCAGAGTCGAAACCCGCGGAGATGCCGCGAAAATGCCGCTTGCAGCGCTGGCGGTGGGCGGCGGCCCCCGCTCATGATAGGTTCACGCCGCATGGCGCGGGTGCCCGAGAAGATCGGCCATTACGAGGTCAAAGGTCTGCTCGGGAAGGGGGCCATGGGAGAGGTGTACGAGGGCCTCGACCCCAGCCTCAACCGACGAGTCGCGCTCAAGGTCCTGGGCCGCAAGCACCAGGAGTCGACCGAGTTCAAGAACCGCTTCCTCCGCGAGGGCCGGGCGCTCGCGGCGATGAACCACAACAACGTGGTTCAGGTCTACTTCATCGGTGAGTTCGAGGGCCGGCCCTTCCTGGCCATGGAGTTCCTCGACGGCGACGACATCGGCGGGCTGATCAAGAAGAACGGGCCGCTGCTGCCCGGCGACGCGGCCGAGGTCGTACGCCAGGCCGCGGTCGGCTTGCTCGAGGCCAAGCGGGTCGGCGTGGTCCACCGCGACGTCAAGCCTTCGAACCTGGTCGTGACCAAGTCGGGCGACGTCAAGGTCACCGACTTCGGCCTCGCCAAGGCGCTGCAAGAGGACCTCTCGATCACCGCGACCGGCGTGTTCGTCGGCACGCCCGACTACCTCGCGCCCGAGCAGGCGATGGGCGAAGAGGTCGACTCGAGCGCCGACGTCTACGCGCTCGGCTGCTCGCTCTATCACATGTGCACGGGCAGCCCGCCCTTCCGCAAGGGCGGCAGCGACGACCACTACACCGCGGTGGTCCGTCGCCACCTCAAGGCCGAGCGTCCGGTGCTCAAGCAGCAGCTGCCGGCCTTCGACGAGCCGCTCAGCGATCTGTGTCGGCGCATGATGAGCCGTCGGCCCGACGTTCGCCCGACCCTCGAAGAGCTGATCGAGACCCTGCCCGACATCTGCGAGCGGCTCGGCGGACGGATCCCGCCGCGCCACGCCGCGGTCGAGTTGATCTCCGAGCCCCCGGCCAACGCGGCCGAGGTCGCGCCCTCGAAGTCGGAGCCCGAGAAGCCCGCGAGCCCGCTCGGCGGGCGCACGCTGGCGATCGCGATCGGCGTCGGCATCGCGATCGGCGTGGTCGGTTCGCTGATCGTCATGTTTGCTGCTGGTTGAGGGAGGAACCCGCCGGTACCCGCCGGTTCCTCCCCCGCTTGGACGGAGTCCAAGCGGGACCCCCTCCTCCTTGCCCGCCCAGACTTGGGCGGTGGTTCGGACTGCCGCGTGCATTTGGGTGGTTCGGACTGGCCGCGGTCACGCGGCGCGGCGTTCAGGAGCTCCTCCTTGCCCGCCCAGACTTGGGCGGTGGTTCGGACTGGCCGCCGCGGACATTCGGGCGGTGGTTCACGCGGCGCGGCGTTCAGGAGCTCCTCCTTGCCCGCCCAGACTTGGGCGGTGGTTCATGCGCTTGCCCGCGCATGCTTGGAGGGTGGTTGCGACCCGAGTGCGCAGCTCAGCCGCCGAGCTTGGCTTGGACCTTGGCGATCCGAGCGTCGGCCTTGGTCGAGCCGAGGCTCTTGGCCTTCTCGTACTGCTCGAGCGCGTCGCGGTAGCGCAGCACCTTGTAGTACGCGTCGCCGAGCTTGAGCCGATAGCCGGCGTTGCCCGGCGCGGCCTTGACCGCCTTCTCGGCGTAGAGCACGGCCTTTTGATCCGAGCCCGTGTCGAAGTAGACGTCGGACAGGCCCATCAGCGCGGTCCCGTTGCGCGAGTCGTAGCCGATCGCCTGGTTGAAGAGGCCTTTGGCTTCGTCGCGGCGCCCGGCATTGAGCGCGACCATGCCTTGCTCGGCCAGCTCGGCCGCCTTGGTCGGGTCGCGGGTGGCTCCGCCGAGGCTCTCGTCGTCCGTGCCCTTGCGCGGCTTCTTGATCTTCTTGCCGCCCGGATCGTCGACCACGTCACTCGTCGTCGCGCCATCTTCGGTCGGATCGAGGACCGCCTCGGTGTCGGCAGCGTCGCCGGTATCGGTCGCCGCGGTGTCGGCTTCGGGCGTCGGCTCGGGCACTGGCGCGGCCGCTTGCAGGGCGATACCGGCTCCCCGAGCCGCGCGCATCGCCTTGGCGTGGATCAAGGCCGAGCCTTCGTCGTCGTCCGCGGCCGCCATCGCGATCAGCTCGCCAGCCTTGGCCGCGGCCGCGTCCTTGTCGTTGTTGGCCAGCACGTCGAGCCAGCTGGCCGAGCGCAGCTCTTCTTCGGTGAACTCGCCCTTGGCCGCGCGCTCGCGGAACTCGACGAACTCACCGGGGGTCATGCCCGCGCGCTCCTTGGCCAGCGCGTTGTCCGGGTCGAAGAGCATCGCCATCATGTAGTAGTCGCGCGCGAAGCCCTTGGCGCCCGGGATGTCCCAGTAGCGATCGCCGAGCTCGAGCAGGTTGGTCGCGAACTCCTCGCGCAGCTCGACCGCTCGCTCGTCACCCGGCTCGTCGGCGGCGCCCTCGAGGTTCTCGAGCGCGATCACCTTTTGGTAGGAGGTCGGCGCGTCCTTGTCTTCGAGCGGCGGATAGACCCACAGGGTCTTGCCCGCGGCTTGCCGGGCCTGGGTCGTGAGATCCTCGATCGCCGCGGTCTGCTCGTCGCTCGGTTTGTTGCCGAAGAGCAGCCATGAACCACCGGCGCCGATCACCAAGGCCGCGGCCGCGACCAGGGGCCAGAGCCAGCGGTTGCGCGGCTCTTCGATCGGCGCGTGCGGGCTGGGCATCTGCCGGAGCAGCCGCTCGCGTCGCTCGTGATCGACCTCGGGCAGCGGAAGATCGTCCCAAGGCGTGGTCAGAGCCGCGGCGATCTGGGCCTCGCAGAGCGCGGCCTCGAGGTCCCGCATGTCGCGGTAGCGACCCTCGGGCTCCTTGGCCAAGCACTTCATGATCACGTTGGCCAGCGGCTTGGGGATCTCGCGATCGGGCCGAACCTGCTCGAGCGGCGGCGGGACCGAGTAGAGCTGCTGATGCAGCAGCTCTTGCACGGCCTCGGCCAAGAAGGGCGGGTGCCCGACCAGGAGCTCGTAGGCCATGCAGCCGAGCGCGTACATGTCGAGCCGGCCGTCGAACTCGATCCCGCCGATCTGCTCGGGCGCCATGTAGTGGGGCGTGCCGGCGATCGTGTTGCTCTGATCCTTGCCGACCGAGAGCATGGTCGAGATGCCGAAGTCGACGATCTTCACGACCTCGCGACCCTCGATCTCGATCAGGATCACGTTCTCGGGCTTGATGTCGCGGTGGACGATGCCCGAGTCGTGCGCGGCGGCCAGGCCCTTGCAGATCTGCCGGAGCAGACCGATCAGCCGGCCCGGCTCGATCCAGTCGTCCTCGCTGGCCGGGACCAGATCGCCGCCGGGCAGCAGCTCCATGCAGAAGAACAAGCGGCCGTCGGAGAGCTCGCCGAAGTCGAAGATCTCGACGATGTTCTTCGACCCGATCTTGCTGGCCGCGCGCGCTTCGTCGCGGAACACCTGCGCCATCTGGGGCTCTTGCGAGAGGTCGAAGCGGAGGATCTTCAGCGCGACCTTGCGCTCGATGTCGATGTGCTCGGCCTCGTAGACGACACCCATGCCGCCTTCGCCGAGCCAGCGCGTGATCCGGTAGCGCGTGCCGGGCACGACCTTGCCCGCGACCAGGCGCAGGCGCGGCGACTCGCCGCCCGGCTCGACCAAGCCCTCGGTCCCGGCCATCTGGGTGCCGGCGTGGGCGTGGCGCGACTGCTGGAAGTCGTCTTCGGTCTCGCGCGTCGCGATCGAGCGCGTCGGGTTGTTGGTCGAGCGGTTGGCCGTCGACCCGTCTGGTGGGGCGGCGAGCGTGGCCGCAGCTTCGGCTCGGGCTGGCGCGCGTGGTGGCAGCCGGGGACCCGTCCCGACGATCGTGCGCTTGTTGGAGGTGTCGGGCTCGGGCGAGTTCGTGGACGCCTGGGGAGGTTGAGGCATGAGGACTCCCGAAAGGCAAAAGCCAAAGAGGTGTCCCGAATCTTACACGTTTTACGCGGCCGGGCGAGGCGAATGGGTCTGGGTCCCGACTTGAACGAGGTTCAGTCGAGGCTCGAGACTTGGCTCGGCTCGTCCATGCCGGCGGCGGCCAGCTCGGCCAGCGCGAGCACGAAAACATGCGGACGCAGATGCGCGAGCACTCGGGCGAGCGCGGGCCGGGCTCGGCTCGTGCACAGCAACAACGTTGGCGCCGGGCCAGCGAGCTCGGCGATCCGCTCGATCAAGCGAGCCCGCCGCCCGGCCGACCAGTGGACGACGCCGCCACGCTCGTCGATCTCGCACGCCTCGATCAGCTCGTCCTCGAGGTCCGGCGTCGCGCGGAGCCAGACCGGCGGGCCCTGGCTCGCCATGCCCTCGACGAGATCACGCAGCCAGTGATCGGCCAAGGCCAGCCGCGCGTGCTCGGGCCAGAACACCCGCTCGTTGGTCTGGGCGAACACGCGTCGCTCGGCCAGCACCCGCAAGAGCGCCTCGATCCGGGGCGCGGGCACCCGCTCGCGCACGAAGGCGCGCACGATCGCGAGCAGATCGATCGGCTCGACGTCGCGCAGCGCTTGGCGAACCAGCTCGGGTCGCGCGCGGCGGAGCTCGGCGATCGCGGCATGGATCGCCTCGATCTCGACCAGCTCGGGCGCCGCTCGCATCAACGCATGAAAGCAAGCGAGCAGGCTCGCTTCGGAGCCGCCGAGGATCGGCTCGCGCGCGAGCACCTGCTCACCGCGGCGTAGCTCGAGCGTGGCGCTCGGCAGCTCGGGCGCGCTCTCGAACCCGAGCGCGGGCACTTCGAACCCGAGCGTGGCCGAACAACGACGGCGCAAGCTGGGCAGGGCCTCGCGCAGCTCGGGGTCGTCCTTGGCGAGGCGCACGCGGATCTGCTCGAGGTCGCTGCGCGAGCGGACGCCCTCGCGGGCGCGCGCGAGCAAGAGCGCGAGCGTGACGAAGCCGGCGGCGGTGGCCGAGAACGCCAGCCAAGGCATGCCGGGGACCAGCGCGAGCACGCCGAGCAAGAGCGCCGGGGCCAACAACCACGCCGGCTCGAACCAGGGCGCTTCGAACCATGCTCGGGTGGGCTCGGCCGCCTCGCCGCGATCGACCCGAGCGACCAGCATCCCGGCGGCGAGGCTGACGAGCAAGGCGGGGACCTGGGTGAGCAGGCCGTCGCCGATCGTCAGGCGGCCGTAGAGATCGAGGCTCTCGCCGACGCTCTGGCCCCCACGCACGCTGCCGATCACCACGCCGCCGACCAGGTTGATGCCGGTGATCAGGAGGCCGACGATCGCGTCGCCCTTGATCCAACGCATCACGCCGTCCATCCGGCCGTAGAGGTCCGAGCGCTCGAGCAGGGTCTGGCGGCGCGAGTGAGCCTCGCCGGCCGAGATCGCCCCGCCGCGCAGGTCGGCCTCGATCGCGGCTTGCTGGCCCGGCATGCTGTCGAGCACGAAGCGGGCCGCGACCTCGGCGACGCGCTCGGAGCCACGCGCGATGACCAGATATTGGATCGCCGTGACGATCGTGAACACGACCACGCCGATCAGCAGATCGCCGCGCGCGACCAAGTTGGCGAAGGCGTCGACGACTCGGCCCGCGTCGGCTTGGACCAAGATCAGCCGCGTGGTCGCGACGTTGAGCGCCAGCCGAGCGAGCGCCAAAAGCAGCACGAGCGTCGGGAAGCCGAGCAGCTCGGTGGTCCGACGCACCCGCAGCGCCGCGACCAGCAAGAGCAGCGAGCAGGCCAGATCGAGCGAGAGCGCGAGGTCGACGATCGGCGTCGGCAGCTCGATCAAGAGGCACAAGAGCAGCACGACCACGACCAGCGCCGGCGCGATGCCAGGCAGCTCGCGGACCAGCGCCCGACCAGCCAGCTCGACGCCCGCGAGCCGCCTTCGCATCACAGATCCGGGAGCACGCCGAGCCCGGGCGCTTGCTCGTCGGGGGTCGACGGGGGCGGGGAGGGTTGCTTGGCCGCGATCACCTGCTTGGGCTTCGACTCGGGCTTGGGCCGCGGGGCCGCGGGCCTGCGCGTCGGCCAGCCCGGGGGCGGTCCAGCGTTCGGGTTGGCGTCGGCCTCCGGGTGCGCTTCGAAGGTCAGCTCGAACGCCTCGTCTTCGACTTCGATTGGCACAGGCTCGGGCACAGGCTCGGGCTCGAGAGCGAGCATCGGCTCGTCGAGTTGCCCGGCGGCGGCCCGGCGGCGCAGCTCGGCGGCGTCGGGCAGCGTGTCGGGATCGGGCGCGTCGCTCGGCTCGACCGACTCGACCGGCTCGCTTGGCGGGGCCGCGACCGCGGGCGCCAAAGGCTCGGCGCGTGCGACCCGATTCGAAGTCCCGGCCGGCAACCCGCGGAAGCGCTCGCGCGCGGCCAAGACCTTGGCCACGTACTCGTTCGACCAGTCCGGGAATTTGCCTCCGGCCGCGACCCACTTGGCCACGTTGCCGGGCCCGGCGTGATAGGCCGCGACCGCCTGGGTCTCGTCGCCGAACTTGTGGATCATCTCGGCCAGGTAGAGCGAGCCCGCGCGGATGTTGAACTCGGGATCGTTCGCGCGCGGCCGCGTCTCACCCATTCGCTTGGCCAAGTAAGCGGCGGTCGAGGGCATCAGCTGCATCAAGCCGCGCGCGCCCGCGGGCGACTGCGCGTCGACGTCGAAGCGGCTCTCGACCCAGATGATCGCGTTGATCAGGCTCGGATCGAGCTCGCGCTCGCCCGCCGCTCGCTCGACGACGCCCTGGACCGCGAGGATCCGCGAGCGCTCGTCGGGGCTGAAGTCGGCCAGCGCCGCTTCCGCGCTCGCGCTCGCCTTCTCGGGCGCCTGCGTGCTCGACTGTCCGAATGCACAGCCCGTGACCCCCGTGGTGATCAGCGGCGCGATCAACACGCCTGCCCAAATGAGACGCGATCCGATCATCCTCATGGCAAGCGACTCTAGAGGGCCTGCCGCTGGCGCCGAACAAACCAGCAAAACCATGCCCCTCGGGCGAGCGCAAGCGGATCCACACGCGCCGGAGCTTGACCCCCCTGCCCAGATCCATATCCTTCCCCCCCTCCGCGCACGCACGCGCCGAGCCCCGGGACCTGGGTGGAGGTCCCCGCCGAGACGGGCGGACCGTCGACGGAACGTGTTCAACGAGTGAGCGATCAGGCCATCATCAAGACCGGCGGTAAACAATACCGTGTTGCCGTGGGAGACAAGCTGCGCGTCGAGAAGCTCGAGCTCGAGGTCGGCGGTAGCATCGACTTCGACCAAGTGCTCTTGGTCGGCCAGGGCGCAGCCACCAAGGTCGGCACCCCCGTGGTCGCCGGCGCCAAGGTCAGCGGCAAGATCGTCGCGCACGGGCGCGGCAAGAAGCTGATCGTCTACAAGTTCCGTCGGCGCAAGCAGTACCGGCGCAAGAACGGGCACCGTCAGCCCTTCACCGAGGTTCAGATCACCGCGATCTCGGCCTGAGACCGCAGGAGACAAGTCCCCATGGCACACAAAAAAGGTCAAGGTTCGATCAAGAACGGCCGCGACTCCAACGCGCAATACCGCGGAGTCAAGAAGTACGGTGGTCAGCGCGTCGAGGCGGGCAACATCATCGTCCGTCAATGTGGCAGCCACTTCTGGCCCGGTGACGGCGCGAGCTACGGCCGCGACTACACGATCTACGCCACCCGCCCCGGTGTGGTCCGCTTCTTCAAGCGCGGCCCCAAGGACAAGCGTCGGGCGTACATCTCCATCGACACGGTCGAGCTGGCGGACGCCGCCGAGTAGGCGCGCTGGCCTCGGGCCGGTTGAAAGAGAGGGCCACCCGACGCAGAGTCGAGGGCCCTCTTCGCCTTTTCTCGGGCAGCCAGAGACATCCATGCGCTTCATCGATCGAGTCCGCATCCAGGTTCACGCCGGCGACGGTGGCAAGGGCATCGTGGCCTGGCGGCGCGAGGCTCACGTGCCCGAAGGGGGACCCGCGGGCGGCGACGGTGGCAACGGCGGCGACGTCTGGTTGGTCGCCGATCCCCAGCTCGCGACCCTGCTCGACGTCGGCTTTCGCCGGATCTACCGCGCGCCCGCGGGTCGAGCCGGCGCCGGGCAGAAGAAGAACGGCAAGTCGGGCGAAGATCAGATCATCCGCGTGCCCGTCGGCACGATGGTCTACTACGAGGGCGAGGTCGAAGAAGAGGGCGATCCCCGACCCTGGCAGCAAGACGATCGCTCGGACGCCGACGTCGAGGCCGAGGCCGACGAGGACGCCGACGACTCGTTCACGTGGAGCGACGACGACCCCGACGTGTTCGAAGCACCTGCCGAGGTCGACGAAGGCGAAGACGCCGAAGAAGCCGAAGCCGAGCCGGGCATCGAAGCGACGAGCGAGGGTGAAGGCGAGCTCGAGAACGTCTGGATCGCCGAGCCCTCGTCGCCAGGATCGCCGGGGTCGCCAGGATCGTCGGGATCGAGCGCGCTGCCCCAGCGCGACCCCGAGCTGGCCGGCGCGCCCCGAGAGATCCGCGAGGGCATCTCCGCCGGCGCCCAACGCCAGCAGATGGCCGAGCATCGGCGCGAGGCCCCGCGCCGTAGCCCCCGGCGCGAGCGAGGCCAGCTGATCGCCGATCTCGATCAGCCCGACGCCCGCGTGCTGATCGCCCACGGCGGTCATGGTGGGCGCGGCAACGTGCACTTCACCTCGTCGACCAACCGCTCGCCCGATCGCGCCGAGCCGGGCACGCCGGGCGAGGCGATGTGGCTGCGGCTCGAGCTGAAGCTGCTCGCCGACGTCGGCATCGTCGGCTACCCGAACGTCGGCAAGTCGACCTTGATCAGCCGGATCTCGCGGGCCCGGCCCGAGATCGCCGACTACCCCTTCACGACCCTGGCGCCCCAGCTGGGCGTGGTCACGCTGCCTGGCGATCGCACGATGGTCGTCGCCGACGTGCCCGGCCTGATCGACGGCGCCAGCGAGGGTCGCGGGCTCGGCCACGAATTCCTGCGCCACCTCGAGCGGACCCGCGTGCTCTTGCACTTGCTCGCGCCCGACCCGACCCCCGGCCGCGAGGTGCTCGCCGACCTCGACGCGCTCGAGGGCGAGCTGCTCCGCTACGGCGACATGTTCGAGGGCCGGCCGCGCGTGGTCGCTCTCAACAAGCTCGACACGCCCGAGAGCCAGGCACTGGTCAAGCGAGCACGTCGAGCGCTGCGCGAGCGCAACATCCCGCTCTTCCCGATCAGCGCAGTTACCGGCGAGGGCGTCGACGCGCTGCTCGAGGCGCTCTGGCGGCGTCTGGACATGGTCCGTTCACGACCGAGCGACGCCGAGTGAAGAGCCGCAGCCAACCTCGTGCATGACCGACGCCGAAAGGTCCTTCACGCGATCGTACGATCGACTTTGGACACAGATCGCGGCTAGGCGCGAGCTGGCGAGGTCTGGTCGGCCCTGATACCGTTCAAGCCGTGTCTCGTGCCGGCTCGAATCCCTGGTCGCTGGCTGGCTTGCTCGCCCTGCTGAGCTTGCTGCTCGTGTTGTTGATTCCTTCCGGTCAGCTCGCCGCAGCGCCTCCGCCCGCGACCGGGACCGCGATCCCGCCCGCCGATCTGCCGCAGAACCAACCCGCGGCCGATCCCGATCCGGAGCCCGCCCCCTCCGACGAAGATCTCTTCCAGACCACCGAGACGCCCGAGGGCATCGACAGCAGCACGCGCGAGAGCGAGATCTACGGCGCTCGCATCGACGGGATGCAGACCGACGTCGACGATCTCAAAGAACGGATCTTCCGCAGCAAGGCCCGGCTCTCGGTGCTCAAGGAGACCGTGCTGCACGGCGTGCTCGCGGGCAGCCGAGTGATCATCGCGCATCGCAACCTGATGGGCTCGCAGTTCCGGCTGACCAAGCTGGCCGTGGTCCTCGACGGCGCGCAGATCTACGCGCGGACCGACGACAGCGGCGCGCTCGATCAAGAGGACGAGCTGGTCGTGCTCGACGGCAACATCGTCCCGGGTCCGCACACCATCACCGTCGAGCTGACCTACGCCGGCCAGGGCTTCGGCGTGTTCAGCTACCTCAACGGCTACACCTTCGAGTCTCGCAGCTCGCACAACTTCACCGCGCCCGAGAACGGGGCGCTGCGCCTGCTCAGCGTCGGGTTCGAGAAGGGCAACCTGAGCACCGAGATGAAGGACCGGCCGAGCGTCGACTGGCAAGAGGTCGCGCTCGACGCCTCGGGCAAGCCGCTGCCGCAGCAAAAGACCAAGTCGAAGACCAAGACCAAGTCCAAGCGCGACGCCAAGCCGAGCGACAAGAAGGCCGCCGACGCGCCGAGCGACAAGCCGGCGACGACCAAGCCGGCCAGCGACAAGCCGGCGACCACCACCACCGAAAAGCCCGCGCCGCAAAAGCCGACCCCGCAAAAGCCGGGCGCCAAGCCGGCCGAGCCCAAGCCCGCGGGCGGTGAGTGATCCGAATGCGTCGAGTCGCGCTCGTTGGCTTTGCTTGTGTCTGCGTGCTGCTCGGCCCCATCGGTCGCGCGGCCGAGGCTGCGCCGCCCTCGGACGAGGGCTTCGACGTCGACGACGCGGTCGCGCGGCTCAGCGACATCGAGTCGGTCATCGTCTCGGCCGAGCAAGCCGGCAACAAGGACAAGCCCGAGACCGAAGAAGAGCTGGCCAAGCGGGTCGTCAACGGTCAGCTGATGCTGGCCGAGCGCGACGTCGAGAACGCCGCGATCGTGTTCCTCGACGTGCTCGAGAACCACCCCAGCAGCGAGGCCGCCAGCCAGGCCCAGTACTTCCTCGGCGAGGCCCTGGTCCTGCTCGGCATGGACCGCTGGGCGATCGAGTGCTTCTTGGCCAACCTGCGCGACAACAGCAACGACGGCCAGCGCTTCCATCAGCGCAGCATGGCCAGGATGTTCGACCTCGCCGTGCCGCGCCGCGACGAGGGCTTCGCTCGTCGCCCGGGCCTGAGCGCGACGCCGGAGGTTCGCGCGCGGCTCGAGGCGATCGGCATGCCGGTCGAGACCGAGCCGCCCGAGGGCCGGGTCGACGACGCGACCATCCAGCGGATCGTGCTGGCCGTCGAGTCGCTGCCGCTCGACCAACGCGAGATCGAGCTGCGCTACGCCTACGGTCGCTGGCTCTACTTCGAAGACAAGCTCGACGCCGCGATCGAGTCGCTCGACAGCGTCTCGCCGCTCGACATCCCGATGACCACCGGCGGCGTCGGTGCGGCCTGGCGAGTCCGCGCGTTCTACCTGGCCGCGACCGCGACCTTGGCCAAGGGCGAGATCGACGACGCGCTCGCGCGCTTCGACGCCTTGACCAAGGCCACGCCCAGGAACGAGCGAGACAAGCGGATCGTCGAGCTCGGCTGGCTCGCGATCGCGCGAGTCCATCACGATCAAGGCGAGGCGGACCTGGCGGTCAAGGCTTACCGGCGGATCTCCCGCGACTCGCCCTTCTTTCCCGAGGCGATGTACGAGACCGCCTGGACCCTGCTCGCCGCCGGCAGCCACGAGCAGGCCTTGCAGACGCTCGACTTGCTGCTGGTCTACGACCCCGAGAGCCCGGTCGTCCCGGAGATCAAGCAGCTGCGCGGCAAGGTCAAGATTCAACGGCGAGACTGGGCCGGGGCCGAGGGCGAGTTCCTCGAGCTGCGGCGCGAGTTCGACGATCTGAGCAAGCGGCTCGGCAAGTCGCTCGAGGCCAAGGGCGACGCCGCGACCTACTTCTCCGCGGTCGCGTCCGAGGACATGCTGCACTTCTCGCTCGGCGCCGTGATGCCGGTCGAGGCGGTCCCGGTCGCCGAGACCCTGCCGCGCGCGGTCCAGGCCGTCGATCTCGCCAACGAGGTCGGCGAGACCGAGCTGATGCTCTTCGAAACCCGAGTCCTGCTCGCGCGCATGGAGGAGGCCGTGCAGGCCAAGGAGCGCGCCCGACTCTTCCTCGATCTCGGCGCCCACCTCAGCGCGCTCGACTCGGCCGATCTCGACCTGCTCGACCTCAAGGAGAAGCTGCTGGTCAAGGCTCGCTCGGGCGTCAGCGGGGCCGGCCTCGCCGACATCGAGAGCCAGCGTCGAGCCTTGCGCAAGCAGGTCGACAACCCGCTCGGCGACGCCAGCAGCCGCGACGACGCGGCCGCCCAGCTGCGCGAGCGAGCCGAAGAGGTCCACCAGCTCGACCTGACCATCCAGGCCCTGCGCGCGCAGCTGATCGCGACCGAGCGCTACTACGACGAGACCCGCAAGGATCAGCAGATCGATCCGCAGGGCTTCCTCAACCAAGCCGCCGAGCTGCGCGACGAGATCGCCGGGCTCGAGCAAGAGGTTGCGACGATGGAGGCCGACGTCGAGCAGGCCCAGACGGCGATCCGCTTCTCCGACCCTTGGGCCGAGGCCCAGCGCAACGCCAGCGACCGCTACTCCGAGTTCCTCGACCGGGCCTTCGCGGCGATGTTGTCGGCCAAGCCCAACGCCAAGCTGCAGAAGGTCTGGGACCGAGCCGACTCGCTGCGCGGCCGGGTCGACGATGGCCGCGAGCGGCTCGACGAAGCCGCCGGGCGTCGCTTGAAGCGAGCGATCCAGATCATCCGCGAGGAGCGGGTCAACCTCGACGCCTACCAGATCGAGCTGACCGAGCAGGAGTCGGCGGCCCGCGATCTCGTCGGCGAGGTCATGCAGGCCAGCTACCGCGACGTCGTCGGCGAGCTGGCCAACTTGGTCACGCGCTCGGAGGTCGGCTTGCTCGACGTCGCGTGGGCCATTCAAGAGGTCGAGTCCGAGGAGATTCGGCGGCTCGAGACCACCCGTGATCGCGACCTGCGCGAGCTCGATCGCGTGCTCGACCAAGCGATGGAGGACGGACGATGACACGTCGATTCCTGACTCGTTGGGCCTTCGCGGGCTCGTTGTTCGGTCTGGTCGGTCTCGAAGCCTGGACGGCAGGCGAGGCGGCCGCGTCGAAGCCCGACGCCAAGCCGCAGCTGCTGCCGAGCGGCTCGGGCAGCCCCGGCGAGCCCGGCTCGGGCATCGGTCGGATCGTCGAGGGCGGCGGCGATCCCAACCGCCTCCAGGCCCCGCTGCCACGTCGGCCCCGCAACGACGACGAAGCCAAGGCGATCGAGGAGCTCGAGGAGCTCTACAAGAGCTTCGAAGCCGCCGCCGAGGCGACCGACGACACCCTGCGCGACCAGCTGGTCATCGAGGCCGAGCTCGGCCGCGAGATCCTCGGCAAGAGCTACGACGAGCAGATCCGCGATCACCGAGCGCAGTCGCGAGTCCTGCGCTCCAAGGCGATCGCCCGCTACGAAGACTTCCTGAAGCTGCACCCGAACGACGCCGCGTGGACGCCCGAGGTCGAGTTCCGCCTGGCCGAGCTCTACTTCGACGACTCGCTCGAGCGCTTCCAACGGCAAGACGACACCTGGCAAGACCTGATCGCCGAGCTCGACAAGCGCAAGCAGGCCGGCGAGGCCAACGTCCCCGATCCTCCGCCCGCGCCCAAGGTCGACTACAAACGCTCGATCGAGCTGCTCGCCAGCGTCGTCACCGACTTCCCCAAGTACACTCTCAACGACGCCGCGCTCTACCGGATGGGCGTGCTGCTCTACGAGCAAGAAGAGTTCGACGCCAGCCGCCAAGCCTTCCTCGCGCTGGCCTGCACCAATCGCTACGCGGTGCCCGAGCCCGACGGCAGCAACCTGGTCTCGACTCGGAGCTTCCGGACCGGCGACTACGAGAAGTGCACGCCGCTGACCGACAAGAGTCAGTTCATCGCCGAGGCCTGGCTGCGGGTCGGCGAGCTCCACTACGACGTCGACGAGCTCGACCCCGCGATCGAGGCCTTCCTCATGGCGCTCGGTCAGCCGGGCAGCGCCTTCTACTCGCAGGCCCTGCTTCGAATCGCCTTCACTCGCTACCTCCGCCGCGACTTCACCAAGGCGGTCGAGCGCTTCGACGAGTACATCCGCTACGCCGACAGCCTCAAGGGCACCGACCAGTACGACGACGAGTCGGCCTATCGCGACGAAGCGATCGAGTGGATGGCCAAGTGCTACAACGACGACGACTGGGACGGGAACGGTCGCCGCGATCGTCCGGCTGGCCTCGCCCGGCTCGAGCGTGACTACGCCGCGCGCAAGGACGAGCCGCACGTCCCCGAGGTCTACGCTGCGTTCGCCGATCTGCTCGCCAAAGAGACCGAGTTCAAAGGCGCGATCGAGATCTACGAGCTCGCGCTCGGCCGCTGGCCGCTGGCCGCGGCCGCGCCCGAGATCCGCTACAAGGTCATGGAGGCGTGGAACCGGATGCGCGAGCCGGGCAAGGTGACCGAGTCGCGCGACAAGCTCGCGACCGACTACCTGCGCGGCACGACCTGGTACTACGCCAACGAGAACGACCCCGACGCGATCGAGAAGGCGTTCAAGCTGGCCGAGGACGCCCTGGTCGCGACCGCCGTCGATCACCAGGCCCGCGCCCAGCAGCTGCGCGGCGAGGGTCGCGAGGCCGAGTCCAAGAAAGAGTACGAGATCGCCGCGCGGGCCTACGCCGCCTACCTCGACCGCTTTCCGAACACGCAGAGCTCCTACGAGTACCGCTACAACTACGCGGACTCGCTCTACTACTCCGATCAATTTCTCGAGGCCGCCAAGCAGTTCGCGTTGGTCCGCGACTCCAACCTCGACAACCGACTCCAGGCCGACGCGGCCGAGGGCGTGGTCTCGGGGCTCGAGGCCTACGCCGAGCTCGAGACCGCCGCGGGCCGCTACAGCGTCCCGGACATGCCCAAGGATCCCGACGCGGGTCCCTACGAGCCGGCCGAGATGCCCGCGCTCGCTCGCGCGTTGCAAGACGGCTACGACCGCTACGTCGAGCTGCGTGGCGACAGCGAGGACGCGGCCGAGCAGCTCTACAAGTCGGGCGAGCTCAGCCAGCGCTACCACCAGTTCGACCCGGCCCGCGATCGCTTCCAGCGGGTCGTCGATCGCTACTGCGGCAAGGACATCGCGATCAACGCCGGCGTCGCGATCATCGACGGATACACCGTCCAGGGCGACCTGGCCAACACCGGCAAGACCGTCGACATGCTCAAGTCGAAGTCGTGCGGGACCGGGGCGGCCAAGACCGAGTTCGCCGGCAAGCTGGTCTCGATCGGCAACGCGGTGATCTTCCAAGAGGCCCAGCTCTTGTACGAGGCCGGCGAGTACGAGGCCGCCGCCGACCGCTACGTCGCGCTGGTCAACCAAGCGCCCGACGATCCCAACGCCGACCGGGCGCTCAACAACGCCGCGATCGCCTACGAAGAGATCGGCCGCTTCGACAGCGCGACCCGGACCTACGAGCGGATCTACAAGACCTACAAGCCCTGCTCGGCGCCCAAGCTCAAGCCGACCGACAAGTGCAGCGAGTTCTCCGACGAAGCGCTGCTGCGGACCGGCTTCAACCACGCCCGCTTCTTCGAGTTCGAAGAGGCGGTCGCCAAGTACCTGATCCTGGCCGAGGACGCCGACTACGCCAACAGCGAGAAGCGCCTGGTCGCGCTGCGCAACGCCGCCGGACTCGAGGACAACCTCCAGCACTACGACAAGTCGGCCAAGCTCTACTACAAGGTCGCCGACAAGGCCGCCACGACCAGCGAGAAGGCCGAGGCGGTCTATCGTGCGGCCGAGGTGCTCGAGAAGAACGGCGACGCCAACAAGACCATCACCGCCTACAAGAAGTACCTCAAGGAGTACAGCAACCTCGAGGGCCAGGCGGTCCGCGAGGTCGAGGCTCATCTGCGCCTCGGCCAGCTCTACCGCGATCAAAAGGACCGCAAGAAGGCCGAGCAGGAGTTCGAGGCCGCGATCGATCTCTTCGCTTCGCGGGGCCTCCAGAACGGCACGGCCGACGCCGCGCTGCCGGCCGAGGCCCAGTTCATGTTGGCCGAGTACGCGCTCGACGACGTGCTCAAGATCGAGCTCAAGTCGACCAACAGCAAGAAGCTCGAGGGCGAGGCCAAGAAGCTCTTCGACGCCTTGATCAAGGTCACCGCCGAATACGACAAGGTCTACACCTACCGCTCCTTCGACTGGGTCTTGGCCGCCATGTATCGGCGCGGCTACGCGTTCGAGACCGTCGCCAACCGGGTCGTCGACGCTCCGGTCCCGGCCGCGCTCAAGAAGGGCAGCGACGCCTACTTCGCCTACAAGATCACCGTCGCCGAGGCGATGGAGCCCTTCATTCAGAAGGCCGTCGGCCTCTACGAAGAGTGCATCAAGCGGGGCAAGGAATTCCGGATCAACAACGTCTGGACCTCGCGCGCGCTCGAGCGGCTCAACGTCTACAAGGCCGACGAATACCCGCTGCTGCGCGACGCCGCGCTCGCGCTCGAACCGGAGGACCGCCGATGAACGTCTCTGCCAAGCGTCTGATCCTCGTCCTCGCGCTGGCCATGCCGCTCGGCTGCAAGACCAAGGCCGGCACGGACACGCCCGACGAGTTCGAACTGCCGCCCGAGCGCGAGGTCCCGCGCGACAAGACGGCCAGCAAGGACAAGGACAAGAAGGGGACCAAGAAGGACGACAAGAGCGCCAAGCAGGTCGACCCGCCCAAGGTCGTGGTCCCGCAAGACCGCGATCAGAACCTCGAGAAGGCCAAGATGCAGCGAGCCCACAAGCTCAGCGCCAAGGCCAAGCAGCTCCTGCGCGAGGGCCAGACCGACAAGGCGATCAACGAGGCCCGGCTCGCCCTGCGCGAGCACGAGCAAGACGTCGAGGCCATGCTGGTCATCGCCGAGGCCTTCTACAAGCAAGGCAAGCACGAGCTGGTCTTGTCGGTCGCCAACTCGATCCTCAAGGTCGACGCCAAGGTGCTCTCGCCGACCGAGAAGTCGCAGGCCTACAACCTGATGGGCTTCGCCTACCTGCAGGCCGGCCAGCGCGGCGACGCCTTCAACTCGTTCAAGAGCGCGGCCGAGACCGACGACAAGAACGCGAGCGCCTGGAACAACCTCGGCGTGCAGTACATGTGGCGAGGTCAGCCCGACGTCGCCGAGAGCTGCTTCGACTACGCGACCACGCTCGACGACAAGTTCGCCGAGGCCTTCCTCAACCTCGGCGCCGCGCAGCGGGCCAACAGCAAGTTCCCCGAGGCCGAGAAGGCGTTCACGCAGGCCAGCAAGCTGCGG
This sequence comes from Nannocystaceae bacterium, assembly GCA_035904925.1. GTDB lineage: Bacteria > Myxococcota_A > Polyangia > Nannocystales > Nannocystaceae > Plesiocystis. The sequence continues at coordinate 25,474 of JAMHUH010000839.1, read as the reverse complement.
CCCGACTGGGCCGAGGTCCACTTCAACCTCGGCGTGCTCTACCTCGACGGCGTCTCGCTCGACTCCGATCTCGAGCGTCGCTACAAGCTCGCGATCACCGAGCTGCAGCGCTACAAGTCGATGGTCGAGAAGGGCGGCGAGTCGCTCGAGCGCAGCAACTCCAAGCGCGGCGGGGCGACCGACGCGATGGGCAACGAGCTCGTCTCGGTCGCCCAGGCCGACCTCTACATCAAGGCCGCCAACAAGGGCATCGAGAGCGAGCAGCGTCGCAAAGAGCGAGACGAGAAGCGCAAGCAAAAGGAAGGCGAGGCGAGCGAAGAGCCTGCTGCGAGCGAGCCCACGCCGAGCGAGCCTGCGCCGAGCGAGCCGCAGAAGCCTGGCGAGCCGCAAAAGCCTGGCGAAGCTCCGGCACAGCCGACCCCGGCCCAGCCGCCGGCCGAACAACCACCGAGCCAGCCGGCTCAACCACCGCCAGCTCAACCACCGGCGGCTCAACCACCGGCGGCTCAACCACCACCGGCTCAACCACCACCGGCTCAACCACCACCGGCTCAACCACCGCCGGCTCAACCACCGCCGGCTCAACCACCGCCGAGCCAGCCGACGCCGAGCAAGCCGACGCCGACTCAGCCGCAGAAGCCTGCGCCGCAGAAGCCGGGCGCCAAGCCGAGCGAGCCACCCGCGAACAACCCGCAGACGCCTCCTGCCGCGGATCCGCCGCAACCGCAGAAACCGAAGCCTCAAAAACCAGGTGGCTGACGCGACTCGGCAGATCTTCTAGGAATGGGAGCCGTTCGTCGCCGCCATCGCATGCAACCTGGCTCTCATCCGACGATCGCGCCAAGCGTGAGCGCTCGGAATCGGTAGCAGAACCATCACACGCGATGCTCACTTGGTACTACCGTTCGACCCCGCCCTCGATCTAAGATGGCCCCGCCCGTGCGGCTGAGGCCGACAACCTACCGGAACTTCCAAACGCGCCACATGCCTGGCGTGGAACGCACGAACCAAGTCAGCCATCCGTGGCTGCAAACGACGAGCGAGCGATGATCATGGCGGGAAAGCGGGCTTCTTTGGTCTTGGCAGTGGCTGGGCTTTTGTCTACGATGCTGCTTCCTTGTTGGGTCCAAGCGCAGGACCCGACACCGGAGTCGAGCTCGGACAGCTCCCAACCCTCGTCGACCTCGACGACTCCTTCGGGCACCTCGGGTACCAAGCGAATCTCGCTCGACGACGAATTTTTGGTCGAAGGCAAGCTCGAGAAGCCAAGCGCCTTCTTCGTGTTCAAGCGATCCGCGCTGAACTACGACTGGGCCCGGCTCGACGCGCAATTTACGCCGTTGGTACTTGAGTCTGTCCAGGATCCTCTGTTCTAATACCTAGGTTGAAGGCGCATGAGGCGCCAACGACGCTCCGGCCCAAACTCGGGCCGACCCACCACCGGGCCGACTCGGCCACTCGCAGCACAGCTCTTCAGGAGGACTTTCCGTCATGGGTGATTTTGCAACGTTCTACGCGGATGGCGGCTTTTGGATGCACGCCATCTCGGTCTGCGCGGTTCTTGGCCTGGCCGTGATGATCGAGCGGTTCATCTTCTTGTTCTTCCGCTTCAACATCAACGGCGCGCAGTTCTTCAACCAGATCCAGAAGCTGGTGATGGCGAACAACATCGACCGCGCCATCAAGCTCTGCAACGCGGCCGACAAGGCCGCGCTCGCTCGCGTGGTCAAGGCGGGTCTGACCCGCGCCAACAAGAATGAGGCCGAGATCTCCTCGGCGATCGAAGAGTCGATCCTCGAGGTCAGTCCTGCGGTCGGCAAGCGGATCCCGCTCATCACCGCGATCGCCAACATCGCGACTCTGCTCGGTCTGCTCGGCACCATCTTCGGCATGTTGGACGCGTTCCGTGCCGTCGCCGACGCGCCCGCCGATCAGCGCTCCAACGCGCTCGCTCGCGGTATCGGTATCGCGATGAACACCACGGGCTTCGGTCTGATGGTCGCCATCCCGCTGCTCGCCGCTCATGCGTTCGTGTCGAGCCTCGCCAAGAAGATCTCGGACGAGATCGATCTCTACTCGGTCAAGCTCGAGAACCTGCTTGCCGCTCGCGTTCGGCACAGCTGAAGTGTGAGTGCTGCGAGACCGGCCGCGGGAACCTCTGCCCGCGGCCGGCATCTCGGACTCGCACCAGACGATCGGCACTCGTCGATCGGCGGTCGCCCATCAGCGACCTGAACGTTCCCCGCTCCAACGATTCCAAAGAGGCCGCGATGGCAAAGAAGTACAGGAAGAAGAACGAAATCGTCGTCGAGGACGCCAACGTCCTGCCGGTCATGAACATCATGTTCCTGATGATCCCGGCTCTGCTCCTGGCGATGGAGGTCGCGAGTCTGGCGGCGATCGGCGTGTCTCCTCCGAAGTTCGCGGCCGCCCCCTCCGACAAAAAGGAGGAGGAGAAGAAGGAAGAGAAGCCGCTCAACTTCAAGGTCTTCATCATGGAGGACGGCTTCCGGGTCTCGACCGCGGCCCAGCAAGAGGGCGCCGAGGCTGGCGCGGCGCAAGACAGCTCGAAGCCGACCATCCCGCTCGCCAAGCCGGGCGCGCCGATGACCGAATTCGATCGCTACGACTACGCCAAGCTCGAGGCCGAGGCCAAGAAGCTCAAGGCGGGTCACAAGAGCGAGACCGTCGTGACCCTCAGCGCCGAGAACAGCATTCCCATGCAGGTGTTGGTCAGCACCATGGACGCCGTCCGCGGGGTCGACTGTCGGCTCATGCCCTTCCTCAATGGCACCGTCGAAGAGCCGCCCGAGGCGTGCTTGTTTTTCCTGCCGGTCGTCGAGGCTGGCGCGGGCTGAGCCCGACGCCACGAGTCGGACGCACGCTCGCTGACCGCACCCGAAAGGAGCCATGATGACCCCCGAAGAGCTCTTCCAAGCCAAAAAAGAGTACAAAAAGGCCAAGCGCAAGGACAAGCCCGACGACGAGGCCAAGCTCTCCATCACCTCGCTGATGGACATCGTCTCGATCATCGTCGTGTATCTGCTCAAGTCGTACGCGTCCGATCCGATGATGATCACGCCGATCTCCGAGCAGAAGATCCCGATGTCCGTGATGGACACGAAGATCAAAGAGGGCGTCGCGATCTACGTGTCCTCGCGCGAGCTGATGTTCAACGAAGAGGTGGTCGCCATCCTCAAGGACGGCGAGCTTGAGCCGTCTTCGGTCCAGGGCCACGTGATCCAAGATCTCTACACGGCCCTCGAAGAGGAGCGCGACAAGTCCAAGGAGATCTTCGAGGCCCGCAACGAGGAGTGGGTCGGCCGGATCATCCTGATCGGCGACGAGGCGCTCAAGTTCTCGACCATCGTCGACATCATGTACACGGCCGGTCGCCTGGAGTTCTCCGAGTACTCCTTCTGCGTGATCACCAGCTCGGGCTAGCCCGCGCTTCTTCGCTCGCAAAGCCGCCAGCGCCTCGTGCGCTGTCGGCTTTCGCATTTGGTTGGTCCGAGCCGTGAGCACGCGATGTCGCGACTGGGTAATTGACCAGCGGCTGCGCGGCACTTCGACGATGGATCTGCGCGTCAGCTCGAGTGAAGGTCCGGCGTCGAGCGGACATTGACTGACGCATCTCTAGGTCGCGCGCGCTCGGCTACGCGCGGCTGAAGGCCGAGTCAGCCGCCCGCGACTGAAAGGCCGAGTCAGCCGCCCGCGGCTGAAAAGCTCCCGCCGCTGCTGCGGCCCGAAACGCCGCTGCTATGCTCCCGCCGTCTGACCCTCGCCGTTCAGGCGATCGATTCGCTGCCCGACATGTCTGACAAAGGCCGCCCGAAAGTCCTCCGCGTCGCCATGATCGTCGACGGCGAGTCGTGCGAGGAGCTCCATCAACACGAGCCGGGCGACGTCACGATCGGCAACTCGACCGGCTCCAAGATCGGCTCGACCGACAGCCTCGGTCGGGCCGCGTCGCTGCGCAAGCACGCGCCGGTCCTGCTCGGCGTCGGCGTCGCGATGGCGCTCATCGGCGCGTTCGTGTTCGCCTCCGACGTCGCCGCGCATACGGCCGCGAACGCGGTGCTCGACCGCGCCCCGACCACTCCGGGCGGCGCGGTGCCGGAGATCGAGCGCACGATCGGCGGCTGGATCGGGATCGCGCTGCTCTTTCTCAGCGTCCTGCCGATCATGCTCGGCGTCGCGGGCCGAACCCTCGGTGGGGCCGCGCCCGAACCCAGCAAGCTGACGGTCTACGACGCGTGGGGTCGACCCAAGGACTACCGCAAGCGCGCGCCGATCTGGATTGCCCTCGGCGCGGTCCTGGTCCTGGGCGGCTCCGGGCTCTTCGCCTACGAGATCTCGCAGGTCCCCGATCCGCTCGACGCGAGCGAGGCGACCGAAGGCGACATCTCGAGCTTCAAGCGCGAGTCGGACGGGACCGGCGGTCTGGGCCTCGTGCTGGCGCTGCTCGGCATGATCCCGCTGATCGCCGGCGTGATGGGCCAGCTCGAGGATCCCGTCGAGGTTCGCAAGCCGCCCAAGGGCGGCCATGCGCCGCGCGATCACAAGCTCTTCGAATGGGTCGCGGGCGAGGGCACCTACTACATCAACATCCCGGCCGAGACGAAGGGCAAGCTGACGATCGGCGAGAGCAAGGCCAGCGTCGAGCAGCTGCGTCAGCGCTTCGGCGAGCAGGGCAACCTGCGCCTGAAGCTCGGCAGCAAGGCCCGCGGCCGGCTCTTGATCGGCCAGACCAAGGTCCTCTTCCAGACCACCAAGCCCGCCGCCGCGCCGGTCGTCGATCCCTTCCCGCGCGAGTACGTCGATCCGATCCACTACCTCAAGCCGACCGAGCTCGAGCTGATCACCAACGCGGGTGCGTTCGGCCTCGCGCTGCTCTTTGGCGTGTGGTTCTTCTACTTCGCCGATCGCACGCCGCCGCCGCCCTCGGAGCGAATGGTCAAGGCGATGGGCACGGCCTCTTTCTACGAGAAGAAGGACGAGGCGGTCGTCGAGGAAGAGGTCGAAGAGGAGCAGCTGCTCGAGCAGAAGGACGACAAGAAGGACAAGGTCGTCGAGGAAGAAATCGACGAGTCCAAGCTGACCAAGCCCGACAACATCTCGCAAAAGGCGTTCGAGCAGGCTCGCGGAGTCGGTGTCGCCCGCGTGCTGGGCACCTACGGCGGGCCGGGCGAAGGCACCGTCTTCGACGTGATCCAGTCGACCGAGAACGATCTGGGCAACCTCTTCGCCCAGGGCATGGCGATCGACAACTACCAAGGCGGCCCGCTCAGCGGCGAGTACGTCGCGGGCGGTGGGGGCATCAACGCGACCGGAAGCGTGGCCAACAACGCGGGGCTCGAGACCGGCGAAGGTCCGGCCGATGTCGGCAAGACCGACAAGAAAGAGCGCAAGGTCGGCAAGGCGAGCAGCGCGGTCAACGACGTGTTCGGCGACGTCGACAAGAAGGCCGTGTCGGCGACGATTCGCCAGCGCATGAGCGGTCTGCAGGCCTGCTACGAGAAGGCGCTGCGGACCCAGCCCAACCTCAAGGGCAAGATGTCCTACACGATCACGATCAACCCGCAGGGGCGGGTGACCAAGGTCGTGATCGAAGAGGACACGGTCGGCGATCCCTCGGTGAAGTCCTGCACCGAGGCCAAGATCAAGGACTGGCGCTTCTTCGCCGAGGGCGCCGAGGAGTCGTCGGAGGTGACCTTCTCGGTCAGCTTCACGGGCGCGTAGCCACGCACCCCTGAACACCTGGCGAGTCGGTCCAGAGCAATTGGCCCGGCGCAGACCCGCCGGGGCCGGTTTCGCCCCAGTCCTGCGGACTTTGCCGCGAGATCGCCTAGGATCCACCGCGAGGTTCTGCAAAGGATCCACGCCGCCCGGTCATTCAGATTTTGGAGGAATTCATGCGCCGCTCCATTTCCATCGCCTTCATTGGCGCAGTCACCGTACTCGGACTCGGTCTTGCTCCACGCGTGTGGGGCGGGCCGCCTGAACCCGCCCCGGCCGAGCCGACGGATCCGGCGGCCTTGCCCGCCGCCGACGACCTGGCCGAGCCCGTCGCCGAGCCCTCGAGCGACGCGCTCGAGTCCGAGTCCAACGTCCTGGGCGAGTCGAGCAACGAAGCCGGGATCCCCGACGCGATCACCCTGCGCACCAACATGGAAGAGGGCATGTCGGAGATCGGCGAGCTCGCGGTCGAGGCCCGAGCCGAAGCCGATCTGGTCCGGGCCACCTGCGTGCTCGACAAGCAAGAGCGAGCCAACGACGTGATGGACCTCGGGACCAGCGAGCTCCTGGTCATTCGTGACAGCACGACGACCGAGCAGAGCCGCCAGTTCGCGCTCGAGAAGCTCGACGCCGCCTCGGGTCGGATCGACAAGCTGGTCGACGAGGCCAAGGCTTGCGCTGGGCAAAAGGGCCCCGAGGACAAGATCGACATCACCCGCAACGACTCTTCGGAGCCGCGCACCATCCCGATCTGGGATCCGACCGCCGGGCTCGGCAACAGCCCCGTGCCGCCGCCCATCGACGGTGGCTGGCCACCCGCCGCGAGTCCGATCGAGTGAGCACGAGCTCGCTCGTGGAGCCACGCGCAACCGCGGACCCGACCAACCAGACCAATCAGACATGGCGCCAACCATCGCGTCGCGCCTGAGGCGAGTCTCGCTCGGGTTGTCGCTCGCTCGCCGCTGCTAGCCTGTTCAAACCCCCTGACCTTCGCCTTGTCTTCGCTTCGCCACCGCACTGCTCGCACCGCTCGCGTTCGGGCGCAGGACCTCGTCCGCGCGAGCTTGTGTCTGGCGTTGCTGCTGCTCGCGTGGCCGCGCGTCGCCCAAGCGGGCCCAGGTCCGAGCGCGCAGCCGGGCAACCCGGCGACCCAAGTTCCTCGCGTCGCCGACGGTCCGGGCGTGCAGGTCGGCAAGAACTCGAGCTTTCACGGCGGCTTCGCGCTCGGGGTCGGCTTCGACTCCAACGTGTTCTCCGAGGTTCGCGATCGCAACCCGAGGCGGGCCGCGTTCGGCCTGCCTTCGGCCTGGCTGACCATCGGCAACCGGCCGCTGCGCAACGGCATCCTCGACAGCCCGGCCAAACGAAGCGAGCGCAAGGTCGACTATCACATCGGCGTGCTCGCGGGCTGGCGCCTCTACATGAGCGGGCGCCCGACCGTCTGGCAAGCGAGTCGGCTCAACCTCGGCGTCAACATGCGGGTCATGTTCGCGCCGGGTCGGCGCTTCTCGGTCGGCATCGAAGAGGACTTCTACCGGCTCGGCGAGGCCCAGACCTTCGAAGCGGGCCGACAATTCGGCTTCAGCCGGCTCGATCACTCGGGCGCGCTGCGCTTCATCTTGCGCCCGAGCGGCGGTCGCTTCTCGATCAACGCCGCGTACCGCAACGAGCTGCTCTACTTCGAGAGCCCGACCTACGTCCGCTCCAACCGGCTGGTCAACGGGGTCGAGACCGAGACCAAGTATCGGATCAAGGATCGCAGCGCGCTCGCGGTCCGCTACTCGTTTCACAAGACCTACTACTTTTGCTGCGGCGCGCCCGGGACCGGTCGAAACGAGGACTCCGACGCGCATCGGCTCTACGGCGGCTACGTCGGCCAGGTCGGCAAGAAGGTCCTGCTCGAGGTGTTCGCGGGCTACGGCTGGGGTCTCTACAAGCAAGACCTCAACGGCCCCAACCACAAGAATTTCATCGGCTATGCGGCGCTCGGTTGGTTCCCGACCACGCGCACGCAGGTCGGCTTTCGCCTCGGTCGCGACTTTCACGACTCGCTCTGGGGCAACTACTTCGCCGACACCGGCGGCTCGCTGGCGGTCAGCCACGTGTTCAACTGGAACATGCGGATCGACGCGGGCCTGGGCGTCTATCGCCGTCGCTACGCCGGCTTGCCGATCCCCGGCCAGGACATCCAGGACATCGTCGCCTACACGGCCGCGCCCGGGTTCGTTCGGCGTGACACGCTGATCTCGGCCAACCTCCAGGTCGAGCAGGCCTTCGGCAAGATCTGGGTGGTCGGTGCCCGCTACTCGCTGGCCGCCAACCTGACCGACTTCGCGGTCGAGTTCGACAACGGCTTCGTGTCGCCGGCTCGCTTCACTCGCAGCCTCCTGCTGGTGTTCGCGGCCGTGAGGTACTGAGGCCATGCGCTCGTCTGCGTCTGCGCTCGTCGCTTGGTCTGCGCTCGTCGCTCTGCTCGGGCTCGGCTGCTTCGAACCGGATCACAGCCTGATCCCGCCGGCCAAGCCCGTCGACGTGACCTCGGGGCTCAACCCCGGCGACACCTTCGAAGTCCGGGTCTTCGGCGAGGAGGACATCGGCGGTCACTTCCAAGTCCAAGAGGACGGCTCGATCGTGTTCCCGCTGATCGGTCGAGTCGCGGTCGCGGGCACGACCCAGGGCCAGCTCGCGGCGATGCTCGAGCAGCAGCTCGCCGACGGCTACCTTCGCGATCCCCAGGTCACGGTGGTCATGACGGCGCGCGAGAACCTCGAGGTCAGCGTGCTCGGCCAGGTTCAAAAGCCCGGGACCTTTGCTTACGTCGAGAAGCTGACGCTCGTGCAGGCGGTCTCCGACGCGGGCGGTCTGACCGAGGTCGCGCACAAGCGCAGGGTCAAGCTGACCCGTCGGACCGAGGCGGGCCAAGAGACCTTCGAGGTCTCGATCAAGGCGATCACCGAGGGCCGCGAGGCCGACATCCTGCTCCAGCCCGGCGACATCGTGTTCGTGCCCGAGAGTCCGTTCTGAGCCGGCTCAATTGCGGACGACTCGGCGAAACACGAAGCAGCTCTCGGTCGGGTCGTTGGCGTCGTAGAGCACGGTGATCGGATCGCCCTCGCTCCAATAGCGGGCCAGCTTGATCGGCATCTGCATGAACCCGCGATACTCGAGCTCGTCGAGCTCGTAGCCGTACTTCACGGTCGAGCTGACGCCGCCCTCGTCGTTGGTGACGGTGAGGACGCTGCCGCGGACGACCATGCCCTCGCAAAAGAGCCGACGATAGCGCCGGATCCGGATCCGACGATCGGCCCAGTACCAGATCGGAAAGATGCCGATGGTCATGACCCCGAGCCCGAACACGGCCAGACCTCGCGCGACCGGGTTGCGGATCAGGCGGTACATCGCGAAGGGATCGATGAGGTCGGCGTAGACGTCGGCGAAGGGACCCTCGACGTCGCGCGGCGGCGGGCCCAGCTCGACGTAGCGCGGCCCGTCGCCACCCATCACCGCGAGCGCCTTGCCGACCGGCGCGGCGACGATCGCCTTGCTGACCAGCGCGGGCTCGCTGACGTAGATCGCTCGCGCGGCCGCGGGCGAGGCTGGGCGCTGGCGCGGCGCCGGCTCGAGCAAGGCACGGATCAAGCGGACGAGCCGGGGATCGGCGGGCAGATCGTCGGGCACCTCGATCCGGCCGGTGTCGTAGGGGAACTCGTGCGGCGGCATGCCGCTGACCAGCTCGAGCAAGGTCGCGCCGAGGGCGTAGAGATCCGTGGTCGCGCCGACGTGGCCGAGCAGCTGCTCGGGCGGCATGTAGCCGAAGGTCCCGACCACGGTGGTGCCGACCTGGCTCGCCGGTCGCCAGCCGAAGCAGACCCCGCCGAAGTCGATCAGCACTGGATGACCGTCGTCGCGGACCAGGATGTTCGAGGGCTTGATGTCGCGGTGGAAGACCGGCGGCGCGCGACCGTGCATGTACTCGAGCACGTCGAGCAAGCCATGGATCAGGGCCTCGAGCTCGTCGGCGCCGAGCAGGGGACCTCGCTCGAGTCGCTCGCGCAGCGAGGGCGCGTCGACGAATTCCTGAACCAGGTAGAGCCCGACCCCGCCCCGCTCGCGCGGGTGCTCGAAGTACTCGATCACTCGCGGCCCGCCCGAGTGCCGGAGCATGGCCAGGACCTTGGCCTCGCGCTCGAACAGCTCGACGTGCTTCCACGCCGGGTTGTCCTTGGCGTCGTCGTCGTCGGGCTCGGGCTCGTCGGAACGGCCGACACGCAGCTCCTTGACCGCGAAGAGCTTGTCTGCCTCGCCTTCGCGTGGCTCGCGCAATCGGCAGAGCCAGGTCGTTGCGAAGCCTCCCCGACCGAGCTGGCGCACGACGGTGTAGCGATCGGCGATGGTTCGGGCCTCGTCGGTCAACCCCGAGAGTTTGCCGACTCGGGCCGAGTCGAGCCAGGCCGACCCACGCTCGCGCGGCATTTTTCACGAGCGCGCGGCCATCGGCTACCATGCCGGCTCGATGGTCGATCCGAACATCGTCCTGGGCATCGACCTGGGCACGACGAATTCGGCCTGTGCAGTCGTCCAGGACGGCCGGGCCTCGGTCGTGCGACGCGGTGAAGACCGCATCGTGCCTTCGGTCGTCGCCGCGCTGCCCAACGGCGAGATCGTGGTCGGACGCGAGGCCAAGCGGATGCGCGGCATCGATCCGACCCAGGTGGTCTACAGCGCCAAGCGGCTGATCGGCCGCCGCTTCTCGTCGCCCGAGGTCCAACGGATGATGCGTTCGGTGCCCTACCGGATCGTCGAGGGCGCGAACGAGTCGGTGATGATCGAGATCGGCGGGCGGCGCTTGAGCGTCGTCGAGATCTCGGCCCACATCCTCAAGTACCTGCGGCAGATGGCCGAGGAAGCGCTCGGGCGTCGGGTCAAGCGGGCGGTGATCGCCGTGCCGGCCAACTTCAACGACTCGCAGCGGAGCGCGACCCGGATCGCCGCGCGCCTGGCCGGGCTCGACGTGATCCGAGTGATCAACGAGCCGACCGCGGCCGCGCTGGCCTACGGCTACATCGAGGACATGGACCGGCGGATCGCCGTCTACGACTTCGGTGGCGGGACCTTCGACGTCACGATCTTGCAGATCACCCGCAACGTGTTCGAGGTGCTCGCGACCTCGGGCGAGATGTTCCTCGGCGGTGACGACCTCGACCAGGTGATCCTCGATCGCATGGCCGAGGCCTACCGCGCCCAGCATGGCATCGACCTGCGCAACGATCCCTTGGCGATGGAGCAGCTGCGGGCAGTCGCCGAGCAGGTCAAGATCCAGCTCAGCGAGACCTCGCAGTCGTCGATCCGCGTGCCCGACGTGCCGACCGGCAGCCACCGCGACCTCGAGTTCTCGCTCTCCGAGCAGCAGCTGCGCCAGATCGCCGATCCGATCATCCGGCGGACGATCCCGGTCTGTCAGGACGCGATGCGGGTCGCGGGTCTGGGCGCGCCGCAGATCGACGAGATCGTCTTGGTCGGCGGGACGACCCGCTTGCCGCTCGTCCGCGAGGTCGTGCGCGAGACCTTCGGCAAGCCGCCGCAGACCTCGATCAACCCGATGAGCGTGGTCGCGGTCGGTGCCGCGATCCAGGGCGCCGCGCTGATCGGCTCGCTGGTCCCGATGGCCGCGGGCGGCGTGTCGATGCCGACCATGAGCGCGACCGCGGTGCTGCTCGACGTGACCCCGCGCAGCCTTGGCGTCGGGACCATCGGCGGCAACGTCGACTTCATCATCGAGCGCAACTCGGTGATCCCGGTCGAGCAGACCCGGATGTTCACGACCGCGTCCGACAACCAACGCTACGTGCGGATCCAGGTCTGCCAGGGCGAGAGCCCCCGCTTCGAGGACAACACCAAGCTGGGCGAGATCCTGCTGACCGGCCTGCGCGAGGCCCAGCGCGGTGGCGTCACGGTCGCGGTGACCTTCGAGATCAACACCGACGGCCTGCTCGAGGTCCGAGCGCTCGACCAGGACACCGGCCAAGAGCAGGTTGCGACCATGCGGGTGCTCGGCGGTCTGCCGCAAGAAGAGGTCGAAGCGATCGTCGCGCGCGCCCGCGACGGTGGAGTGATGAGCCTGTGATAGGATGGCAGACGCGATGAGCAAGTCCGGCATGGGGGAGCTCGTCTCCGAGGTCGCCAAGCTCGCCGATCAGCTCGATCGACTCAGCTACTACGACTTCCTCGGCGTCGATCGACTGGCCGACTACATCGCGATCCGCGACGCCTTCTACGCTCGAGCGCAGCGCTTCCACCCGGATCGCTTCGTGGCGATGGAGGGCGAGTCGGTCAAGAAGGCCGTCTACGGCGTCTACAAGCGAATGACCGAGGCCTACAACGTGCTCTCGGATCCCGAGCAGCGCGTCGCCTATGACCACGGCTTGGCCGAGGGCCAGGTCCGGCTCGCGTCGGAGTATCGCTCGCGCCGGCTCGACGCCGACGAGCGCCAGGTCGCCAACCCCTTCGCGCGCATCTACCTGCGCTCGGGTCGACGCAAGTACGAGCTCGGCGACCTCAACGGCGCGTGGATCGACTGCGAGCTCGGGCTCTCGCTCGAAGAGACGCCGCCGCTGCGCAACCTGCATGTCGTGATCGTCCGAGCCCTCGCCGGTCGCTGATCGTCCCGTCCATGACCGAGCTCATTCGTCGCGCCGAAGTCGATCGCAAGACCCGTGAGACCGAGATCCGGGTCGCGCTCGCGCTGCCCGGGGACGCTCCCGCGCCGCCGCGGATCGCCACGCCGGTGCCCTTCTTGTCGCACATGCTCGAGGCGCTCGGCCGCCACGCCGCGATGGCGCTCGAGGTCGACGCCAAAGGCGACGTCGAGATCGACGATCACCACACCGTCGAGGACACCGGCCTGGTCCTCGGCATGGCCCTCGATCGCGCGCTCGGGGATCGCAGCGGCATCTATCGCTATGGCCACTTCTCGCTCGCGATGGACGAGACCTTGGTCGACGTTGCGCTCGATCTCGGGGGTCGGCCCTACCTGGTCTACGAGCTGCCGGCGATCTCGGGCCGCTGGATCGGCAGCTTCGACTGCGAGCTGGTCCGCGAGTTCTTTCAAGCGCTGGTCGTGCAAGCGCGGATGAACCTGCACATCCACCTGCGCGCTGGCGGCAACGCTCACCATGTGGTCGAGGCAAGCTTCAAAGGGCTCGCGCGAGCCTTACGGATGGCTTGCCAGCGGGACGCCGCCCTCGCGGGCAGCATCCCCTCGACCAAGGGTGTGCTGGTCTAGTCTTTAGGAGGGCGTTCCGCCGCCCTCCCCCAGTTGGACGGAGTCCAACTGGGACCCCCTCCTTGCAAGCGCTTCGCGCCTGTTCGCTTCGCGTTCGCTCGCTCATGACGGTATTCGTGGGCCGTCTTGGGCTCGCTCATGACGGCATTCGTGGGCCGTCTTGGGCGCGCTCATGACGGCATTCGTGGGCCGTCTTGGGCTCGTTCGATCGTCTAGCCGGCTTGCTGCAAGTTGGCCTTGGTGGTGTCGATCTTGGTCGTGTCCGCGGGCGGCATCGCGTCGCCGGTCGGGCCGACGCCAGGGGCAGGCGCGGGCGCGGTCGTGCTGTCGGTCGGGACGCCGCCTTCGGGCGGGGCGACGACCGGCGGCGGCACGGGAGCGGGCGGCGGGTTGGCGTCGCGGCAGCACATGATGCCGCCGTTGCGCTCGGAGGTGACCGCGGCGCAGCCCTGCGCCTTGCCGACCGAGACCGGCGTGGCGTCCGGCCAGACCGAGTCCTTGCACTTGCCGTAGTTGCACAGCTCGCCGCAGCAGACCGGCTCGGCCCCGAAGCCTTCGTCGAGGCAGGGGTAGCGGGTGGTCGGGCCGGGCTCGGGCGCGCAGTCTTCCTTGTTCAGCACGTGGCTGATGGCGGCGACGAACTTGCCCGGACCCGCGCCCTCGCGGCACTCCTGGCCGGTGATCCGCTCGGACAGATCTTTGTAGTCACCGTCGCGCGCACACAGGTGCCAGCCGACCGCGCAGACGTCGGCCGGCGAGCCACAGACCTCGAGGTCGTCGCCGCAGGCCTTGCTGGTCTTGCCCTTGCGCAAGGTCTTCTCGCCGTCCCACACGCCCAAGCAGCCGGCGATGTCCGGGAACTTGGCGAGGTCGGCGAAGCCCTCGCGCTGGCCGTCGGCGCAGCCGACCGTGGCTGGGTCGCCGCCGCGCGGAGACTCCGTGAAGCTGATGTCGGTCAGCGCTTGCGGAGCGTCGTCGGCGATCGTGGCGTTCTTGTCGACCTTCTTGGCTTGGTTCTTCGAAGAAGGACCACCGCAAGCGAAGAGGGTCAGCGAGAGCAAGGCGGACAGAGCGATGGCGCCGCGGAAGTTCATGGCTTGCGACTGTATCAGCCTGCCCGCGCGGGGGAAACGCCGCGAGCCCGCAAAATCTGGCCGGAATCGGCCCATCCCGGAGCCCGGCGTCACTCGGCGGAGACGAGCCCGAGTCGGATCGCCTGACGGACCAAGCCGGCGACGTTGTGGACACCGAGCTTCTCCATGATCCGGCCGCGGTGGCCCTCGACGGTCTTGACCGAGAGCACGAGGATCTTGGCGATCTCGGGGCTCGACTTGCCCTCGCCGACCAAGGTCAGGACCTCGCGTTCGCGCCGAGTCAGGCCGTCGCCGGGGTCGGGCGCGGCCTTGTCCTCTTCTTCGTGGCGGCTGTCGTGGAGCAGGATCTTGGCGACCGCGGGGCTGAAGAACGCGTCGCCGCGATGCACCGCTCGGATCGCCGAGACCAAGTCCGAGAGGCCCGAGCCCTTGAGCAAGTAGCCGCTGGCGCCAGCTCGGATCGCCGGGCGCACGTACTCTTCGCCGTCGTACATCGACAAGATCACGACCTTGGGCGCGCCCGGCTTCTCGCGGATCTCCCGGGTCGCGTCGACGCCGTTGAGCTTGGGCATGTTGAGGTCCATGACGATGACGTCCGGCTTGACCCGGGCGACCGCGTCGACGGCCTCGCGGCCATCGGAGACCTCACCGACGACCTCGAGATCCTCCGTGGCGGCGAGCAGCGACTTGAGGCCTTCACGGACGATCGTGTGGTCCTCGGCCAAGAGCACGCGGATCGGCGCATCGGGCATCGCCGCGACTATACACTCGCTTCGGGCTGAACTGGCAGCTCGACGTGGATCCGCGCCCCTTCACCGGGTGTGGCTTGGATGTCGAGGGTCCCACCGACCAGCTCGACCCGCTCGCGCATGCCCTCGAGCCCACGCCGACCTTTGCGGCGGACCTCGTCGAGATCGAAGCCGCGGCCGTCGTCGATCACGTCCAACACGATCCGGTCCCGCGGCGAGCCTGGATCGTCGCGGTGGAGGTGGATGACGACCGACTCGGCTTGGGCGTGGCGAGCGACGTTGGTCAGGCTCTCTTGCACGATCCGATAGGCCGAGGTCTCGACGCCGGTGTCGACGCCCGGACGATCGAGGCCGACGCAGCGGCACAGGACCTCGATGCCGGTCCGTTCGGAGAAGTCGTCGCAGTGGCGCTCGACCGCCTTGCGCAGACCGAGGTCGGCGAGCACGGCGGGGGCCAGGCGATCGACGACGCGGCGGATCTCTTCGAGCGTGGTGTCGGCGAGCTCGACGGTGCGCTCGGCCAAGGTCCGCGCGCTGTCGCTGCCGGCGGTGCTGGCCAGCAGCTGGAGGTTGATGCGGACGGCCGTGAGCGCCTGGCCGGCCGAGTCGTGGAGCTCGCGCGAGAGCGCCCGCCGCTCGGCCTCCTGCATCGCGACCGCGCGACCCGAGAGCTCGCGCAGCCGCTGCTCTTTGTCTCGAACCTCGCGCAGAGCCTCGCGCAGCTGCGACGAGCGCTCGATCACCTGAGCCTCGAGCGTGGTGTTGAGGTGGGCGAGCGCCTGCTGCGAGCGATCGATCTCTTGCTCGGCCTGGCCGATCGCGACGCGCGGCAGCCAGTACATCATCCCGGCCAGGCCCGCGCCGAGCAGCGTGAAGCCGAACAAGATCAAGAGCGCCTGCCGCTCGATCTCCTCGGTCGTGACCCCGACCCAGACCCGCGCGATCTCGTTGGTCGCCATGACCGGGGCCGAGACCCAGAGCAGCTCGGCGTCGGCCGGGCTCGGCGGGGCCTGGCCGAGCTCGATCAGGCGGCCATGCTCGTCGGTCAGATCGATCCGCACGATGTTGGCCTGGGCGGCCTGGAGGTCGAGGTTGTGGACCAGCTTGGGCGCGTCGTAGCGCCACAACACCGGCCGCTGCAGAGCCTCTTCGCGGATCAGCTCGGCGACCAGGCCCGCGGTCGCGCCCGCGCGCGCGCGAATGGTCTGGATGCCCATGACCAGGTAGGCGAGCGGGGCCGAGAGCGCGACGACGATCAGCAGCACGAACGCGAGCGGACCGAGGCGCGCGGTCAGGTAGCCGGTCAAGTCGACCGAAGGCAGCGGCTCGACCAGGGACGCGCTCGGCTCGGTCATTCGCCGCTCTCCGTGCTCGCTTCGCCGGTCTCGCTCGTGGCTGCGGGTTCGGGCGTGGGCTCGGGCAAGCCCTCGCGCAGGTGGGCGAAGCTCGAGTGCGGTGGCGGATCGATCGGCACGTAGCCGCTCGAGCGAATGATCCGCTGACCGTCGGCCGAGTACACGAACGCGATGAACTCGAGCGCGAGCGGATCGGGATCGTCGAGCGGGATCACGAACGCGAGGTCCTTGAAGAGCGGGTAGGTGCCGGTTCGAACCGCCTCTTCGCGCGGCCGCTTGCCTTCGAACTCGAGCACGGCGAGCGGCAGCTCTTGAATGGTCGCGAGGCCCGAGTCGAACAGCCCGATCGATCCGGGCGTGGCCAAGAGCGCCTCTTGCATCGCGCGATCGTTGAACAGCACGCGAAAGCGCCGCTGGTCCCAGGCCTGTTGATCGATCGCCTCGAAGCCCGGGATCACTTGGTGCGCGGCGAGGTGGCTCGAGTCGCCGGGCTCGCGCTGCAACACGACCGCGGGCGAGCCGTCGTTCCAAAATTCCATCGTGCCCGAGTAGAGGTCGAGCACCATCTCGCCAGTCAGGCCGCGGACCGGGACCGAGGGGTTGGCCGCGAACACGACCGCGACTCGGGCGTAGGCGAAGGCTTGCAGGTCCTGCTCGGCGCCGCTCGGCTTCAAGGGCCGCGAGATCAGGCCAATGTCGATCGCGCGGTCGAGCGTGGCTCGGACACCGCCGGTCGAGCCGATGCTCTCGTGGACGCGCACGCGCTGCCAAGGTCGCGTCGCTTCGAAGCCCTCGGCCAGCTCGCGGGTCAGCGGGAGGTTGCTGCCGCTGCCGGCGAGACGCAGCAGGTTGCCGGGCTTGGGCGTGCCGACCGGCACGCTCGGCGGCCCGACCTCGCCGTGAAGAAAGGGCGGCACGGGGCTCTGCTCGACCCAGCGAATGACCAAGACCCCGATGCCGAGCAGCAGCGCGCTGCTCAGCAACGCGGCCGACCAGGCCCAGCCGCGCATGCGTAGGGTCGTGATCGGTCGCAGCGGGGGCTCAGCGGACATCGCGAAGCTCGCGGAGCAGCTCGGCCTCGCGGCTGCCCGGCTCCGGCTCGTGATCGTAGACCCAGCGGACCCTCGGCGGCAGCGACATCAAGATCGACTCGGTCCGGCCGCCGGTCTTGAGCCCGAAGATGGTCCCGCGATCGTGGACGAGGTTGAACTCGACGTAGCGACCGCGGCGGATCTCTTGCCAAGTCCGCTCGGCCTCGGTCCAGGGAGTCGCGACCCGACGCGCGACGATCGGCAGGTAGGCGGCCAAGAATTGCGAGCCGGCTGCGAACACGAACTGCTCGACGCGGTCGCGATGCTCGCGGGTCTCGGGGCTCGAGCCGGCCGCGTCGACCCAGAGGTTGTCGAAGAAGATGCCCCCGACCCCGCGCCGCTCGCCGCGGTGCGACAAGTAGAAGTAGCGGTCGCACCAGTCCGACCAGGCTGGATAGTCGCCGACGCCCGGGTGGGCCTCGCAGACCTCGCGCCAGACCGCGTGGAAGTGATCGCGATCTTCGCCGTGAAAGTAGTAGGGCGTGAGGTCGGCCCCGCCACCGAACCAGGCCTTGTCGCCGTGCTCGAGCATGCGGAAGTTGGCGTGGCAGGTCGGCACGTGCGGGTTGCGAGGGTGCAAGACCAGCGACACCCCGCAGGCCCAGAACTCGCGGCCCGAGCCCGGCATCTGCTTGGCGTAGTCGGCCGAGAACTCGCCGTGGACCTCGGAGAAGTTGACCCCGCCCTTTTCGAACACCGCCGCGTCGGCGATCACCCGCGTTCGACCGCCGCCGCCGCCCTCGCGGACCCACGCGTCTTCGCGGAAACCGATCGTGCCGCCCTGCTCGCGCTCGAGCGCTTCGAGCCCGGCGCAGATCGAGTCTTGCAGCGAGCGCATCGCCGTGGCCACACGCGTTCGAAATTCACCGCTGGCTGCCGGGGGCATGCGCGGGAGTGTACCCTCGCCGTGGAAGCGCGTGACTGGCTGGTGCGGTCCCCGGTCTTCAAAACCGGTGTGAGACGCGACGAGCGTCTCGGGCAGGTTCGATTCCTGTGCGCTTCCGTCACTCGCCGAAGCAAGCGACCGAGCACTCGGCCAGGCTCTCGGGCGCGACCTCGGCGTTGTCCCAGACCGTCGTCGACTTCTGCGCGAACACGTACTTGGCCAGCGCGCCGTCGCTGTCGAACACGCCGATCGGGAGCGGGTTGTAGAGGTACGCGCGGCCGAGATCGGGGAAGACCTCGACCAGGACCTCGAACGACTTCGCGCCCTCGATGGTCGGGTCGTCGATCACGGTCGGCGGGGTGTCGCCCGGCATGAAGGACTGCCAGACCATCCGGCTCTTGTCGAACTCGTAGGCGAAGCACTGGCACTCCCAGTACGCCGCCGCGGGATTGGTCTTGCAGATCGCGCTGTCGAGGTCCTGGTTGGTGGCGCTGTAGCAGCTGCCCACGGCGACCACGCCGAGGTCGGTGTCGAAGTTGAGCAAGAACGCGTTCTTTCGCTCCTGCGGGATGTCCTGCAGCTGGCCACCGTCGAGCGCGTATTTCTCGATCGCCCACACGCCGGTCTCGTCGAACAAGGGCGGCTCTTCTTCCTTGCAGCCAGAAGCGGCGAGCGCGAGGAAGAGCGCGGGAAGAGCGAGCAGAGCCGGGGACGAGAGCGTGGATCGCATGACGACGCGGCGGACCATACCATAGGCGGGTCGCGTGGCGGGCCTTGGTTGACAGCCCGCAAATCCGGCCTTAGCTTTCGCGCGCGGTGTCCGCAAAACGCGATTACTACGAGGTTCTAGAGGTCACCCGCGAGGCCTCCGGCGTGGACATCAAACGCGCCTATCGCAAGATGGCGATGCAGTACCACCCGGATCGCAACCCGGGCGACGACGCTGCAGAGGAGCGCTTCAAAGAGTGCGCCGAGGCCTTCGAGGTCTTGAGCGACGATCAGAAGCGTCAGCTCTACGATCAGTTCGGGCACGAGGGTCCGCGCGGCGCAGGCTTCCAGGGCTTCACGGGCACCGACGAGATCTTCGACCACTTCGGTGATCTCTTCGGCGACCTCTTCGGCAACCTCGGCTTCAGCGGTGGCGGCGGTCGACGACGCGGTGGTCCGCAGCGTGGCGCCGACCTCAAGCTCGAGTACGAGATCCCCTTCCTCGAGGCGGTCGAAGGCAGCGAGCGCGAGATCAACGTGCCGCGGCGAATCGAGTGCGAGACCTGCACCGGCACCGGTGCCGAGCCGGGCACCTCGCCGACCAAGTGTCGCGAGTGCCAAGGCCACGGCCAGGTCGTGCACAGCCAAGGCTTCTTCCGGGTCCAGACGACCTGCCCGCGCTGCCGCGGTCGCGGTGAGATCATCGAGTCGCCCTGCAAGACCTGCTCGGGCAGCGGCTCGGTCCAGCGCGAGTCCAAGCTCAGCGTCAAGATCCCGGCGGGCGTCGACGACGGCCAGACCCTGCGGATCCCCAACGCGGGCCAAGCCGGCGCCGCCGGGGGTCCGCCTGGCAACCTCTACGTGGTCCTTCGGGTCGAGCCCGATCCCCGCTTCGAACGGCACGAGTACGACATCGTCAGCGAGATCGACATCTCGATGTTCCAAGCCACGCTCGGGACCAAGGTCGCGATCCCCACGCTCGAGGGCGAGGCCGAGCTCGAGATCGATCCGGGCACGCAGCCGGGGACGATCCTGACCCGCCGAGGCCAAGGCATCCCCGTGCTCGAGACCCGCGGCCGCTCGCGCGGCGACCATCACATCCGCGTCAACGTCAGCGTGCCCAAGAAGCTCAACGCCGAGCAAGAGGACAAGCTGCGGGCGCTGGCCGAGGAGCTCGGGCAGACGGTCGCGGCCAAGAAGAAGGGGCTCTTCGACACCCTGCTCGGGCGCTGAGTCGAGCGCTCACGGAACGCTGGCCCGCGCGGCGCTCTGGCGCTGAGCCGCACGCTTCGAGTAGGCGCCCGGCGTGAGCCCGATCAGGTGCTTGAAG
Organism: Nannocystaceae bacterium; assembly: GCA_035904925.1. Classification (GTDB taxonomy): domain Bacteria; phylum Myxococcota_A; class Polyangia; order Nannocystales; family Nannocystaceae; genus Plesiocystis. Next base: position 5,240 of record JAMHUH010000839.1, on the reverse strand, counting down.
TCGGCGATCAGGTGGGCCTGGTCGTAGTAGCCGGCGTGGCTGGCGATGTGCGCCCAATCCTTCGAGGTCGCTGCGCTCTGCAGCGCACGTTGGAGGCGAAGGGTTCGCGCGAATTCCTTCGGACCGACGCCGACGTTCTCCTTGAAGACCCGGCGAAGATGTCGGGGCGTGACGCCGAGTCGCTCGGCGACGCGCTCGACCCGAACCTCGCCGCCTTCGAGCAGACGAAGGGCGTGGCGAGCGAGCCGTCCAGACGCGGATTCGAATGTCTTGCGACGATGAAGCGCGCGAGTGAGCCGCTCGATCGCGTCGGGGAGGCTCGGCGCCTCGACCAGCTCGTCGCACAAGTCGCGGCCCGACGGGCCCCAGATGTCTTCCAGCAGGATGATTCGGTCCGTCAGCACGTTCGCGGCCACGCCCAGAAGGGGCGACGACCAGCCAGGCTTGAATCGCAGGATCAGCGCACGCGTGACGCCGGTCGAGTGCTTGAACGACGCGCGGGTTCGCGGGCCTGCGACGCACACGTCCGCGCTGCGCCCCTCGAGCACTCGAAAGACGAGCGTCGTCCTTCCATCGGGTAGCTGATCGACGTCGAAGGGCCGCCCAGCCACGGGCTCGACGGCGCGAACGTCTTCGATGAAAGGCGCGAGCGAGAACGTCGAGGCGTTCGAGTCGGTCGCAGGGCCCACCCCCGCAGTCTCGCGCGTCCACTGCGGTCGTTCAAGCCGGCGCCGAGCGACCGAGGATGATGTTCGACGCTGGCCGACGCTCGCGATCATGGCGTTCATCTCGCTCGCCGCGAGTGCTCAACCCGGCTGCTTGGCCATGTACTGGCGCACGCACGCGAGCGCGTTCGGCTGCGTGTAGACGTCGCCTCGGCCGTGCAGGGCTGCGTCGCAGAGCACGTGCGCGACCTCTTGCGCCGTCTGGGTCGCTCCGCCGACGACGGCGAGCACCTCGTCGGGGAGCTTCGCGGCGTCCGTCATGCGCTGACCCAGCGCGTTGTGACCGAAGTCGGTCGCGATCCGGCCGGGGTAGACCACCACGACGCGGACATCGGGGTGCGAGCCGGCGAGTTCGATGCGGAACGCCTCCGACAACGACATCATCGCGGCTTTGGCCGCGGCATAGGCTGCGCGAGGGGGCAGCGGGGTGCGGCCGAGCAGCGAGGACACGTTGACGATCGCACCGCTGCCGCGAGCCTGGAGGTGCGGCGTGACGACCTGCATGCCGTAGAGCGCCGACTTCACGTTGTCGCGGATCATCGCTTCGAGGTCCTCGTCGGTGATCTCGAGCAGGGGGCGGCCGATGCCTCGACCCACGTTGTTGATCCAGATGTCGACGCGACCGAACTTCGCAATCGCCTCGTCGAAGATGCGCTGGACGTCCTCGCGCTTGGTCACGTCCGCGACGAGGGCGAGCGCCTGGTTTCCGCAGCGCTCGGCGACTTCGCCGAGCGGACCTGCACGGCGAGCGGCGAGCACGAGCGACGCGCCACGTCGCGCGAGCTCCTCCGCGGCGGCAGCTCCCACACCTCCGCTCGCGCCAGTGACCACGACGACCTGATCCGAAAAATCTCGGGTGTTCATGCTCGTCTTCGTAGCGCCCGCCTTCGCGCTCCGATTGGAAGGACCGGACATTCGAATCGCCTTCGACGCGGCGCCGCGGGTCTGCGACTCGGTCGATCTCGAATTGTCGCGAGGCTGCAAGGCGCGGTCTCGAGGCGTGGTCGCGCGCGTGCGGGCTCCTGGAGCCCCCGGGCGGCGGTTTTCTCGCTCGGGATCGGGTTGTGGATGGTGTTTGGCGACCGGCCTCGCACGCTGCTACGATCGCCGTGTCGCTTCAGGCACCCGGCAACAGGAGGTGAGCATGATCGAATCACGACGTCCGCTCGAAGCCCCTACTACCAACCATCGGGCTCAATCCCCGAAAGGAGGCCCCTCCTAGTCCGGGACAGGCGACTGCGACGGCGCAGCGCCCCCTGAGGTCGAGGCGATCCTCGTCTCGATGGACCCACTCCTGAAAGCGAGCACGCGCTCGCTCGGCCCTCGAGTTCGATGCGAGGGCCCGACTCGACCGCGAGGTCGAGTGCGTCGGAGGCCGACTCCGACACGCCGATGCCGATCGGTCCACGCGGACCGAGCCTCAGGTCGACGATCGACCGCCGCGTCAGCCCGCGATCCATGACGCGAAGATGACCCCGAGGCGCTGCGGGAGCCTCGCAACACGAGAACCGGATTTGCCCGAAGTGACAGGGAGGCCGTCATGCCGACGGCCTCCCTCGGTTGTTTCGAAGGACCCTCGAATCAGCCGACGCGCGCGATCGCTTCGGCGATCCGCATGCCGTCGAGCGCCGCCGACATGATTCCGCCTGCGAACCCGGCTCCCTCGCCGCAAGGGTAGAGCCCGGCGAGGCTGGGCGATTGCAAGCTGTCGCGGTCGCGCTCGATCCGGCAGGGCGAGCTGGTCCGACTCTCGACGCCGACGGCCAGCGCTTCGTCGGTCACGAACGCCGGCATGATCTTGGCGACCTGGCGCAGGGCGTCGCGGATCGGCGCGGCCAAGGGGCCGAGCAGCTCGTCGAGACGGACCGATCGAACGCCGCGTGGATAGCTGCACGCCGGCAGCTCGGGGGTCGCGCGACCCTCGATGAAGTCGACCAGGCCCTGCGCCGGACCGACGAAGGCGCCGCCGCCTGCGTCGTAGGCGAGCCGCTCGTAGTGGCGCTGAAAGGCCATGCCGGCGAGCGGATCTGCGGGGTCGAGGCCGAGCTCGCGCAGCTGGGCTTCACCGACCTCGGCCACGAAGCCGCTGTTGGCGAAGCGACCGCGGTGCGACGAGGGGCTCCAGCCGTTGACGACTTGGCCGTCGGGCTCGGTCGCGGCCGGGACGATGTGGCCGCCGGGGCACATGCAGAACGAGAACACCGAGGTGTCGCCGGTCTTCTGCACGAGCCGATAGCTGGCCGCGCCGACGATCGGGTGGCCTGCCCAACGACCGTATTGAATCGTGTCGATCACGGCCTGCGGATGCTCGAGCCGCACGCCCAAGGCGAAGGGCTTGAAGCTGACCTGCGCGCCCGCGTCACGCACGAAGCGGACCACGTCGCGCGCGGAGTGGCCGGTCGCGACGACGACCGCGGGCACGTCGATCGTCTCGCCATGCTCGAGCTCGACGCCTCGCAGGGCGCCTTCGTGGGTGCGAAGCTTGGTCACGCGCGCGCCGAAGCGGACGAGCACGCCGGCGTCTTCGAGGTGCTCGCGCATGCGCGTGACCACGCCGGGCAAGCGGTTGGTGCCGATGTGTGGGCGAGCGTCGACGAGCAGATCCATCGGCGCGCCGTAGCCGACCAAGGCGCGCAGGACCTCGTCGATCGGGCCGCGCTTGTCGGCGCGGGTGTAGAGCTTGCCGTCGCTGAAGGTCCCGGCTCCGCCCTCGCCAAAGCAGTAGTTGCTCTCGGGGTGGAGGATCCCGCGCGCGCTGAGGTCGGCGACGTCGCGGCGGCGCTGGCTGACCGACTGCCCGCGCTCGAGGATCAACGAGCGGATACCGGCGCGCGCCAACGCCAGCGCGCAGAACAACCCGGCCGGTCCGGCGCCGATGATCGCGACCTTGGGCTCGCCCTCGAGCTTGGCCAGCCGCCAGGGTCGCGGCACCGGCTCGGGCGGCGCGTCGTGGGTCAGGACCTCGACCTGCGCCCGGATTCGAACCTGGCCGCGCCGCGCGTCGACGCTGCGGCGGCGGACGATCACGTGGCGGACTTGGCCGAGCGGGATCCTGGCCTGGCGGGCGGCGGCCTGGCGGAGTCGCTCGGCGTCGGCGAAGGCGTCGGGGTCGAGGAGGACGTCGACCAAGGGCACGCGCGCAAGGTATCAGGCATGGCGACGCGCCGCGATCTGTGGCTCGATCCCCGACCATGGCGAGTCCCGTCAATGCCCCTTGCCCCTGTGGATCGGGCCGCAAATACAAGCGCTGCTGTCGGCCGGTCCACGCCGGCGCGCCCGCGGCCAGCCCCGAGGCGCTGATGCGCTCGCGCTACAGCGCCTATGCGCTGGGCGAGGTCGACTATCTGATCGCGACCACGCATCGCGAAGGCCCGCAGTTTCGCGCGGACACCCGCGCCTGGGCAGACGATCTGCGCGAGTTTTGCCAGACCACGCGCTTCGAAGCGCTCGAGGTCCGCACGAGCGGCGAGCAGGGCGATCGCGGCGAGGTCCGCTTCCTCGCCCGACTCAGCCAGGCCGGACGCGACGTCTCGTTCGTCGAGCACAGCGTGTTCGTCCGCGAAGCGGGACGCTGGCTCTACCACTCGGGTGAAGCCGACGAGTGATGATAGCCTGCGTCCATGCTCCGCTCTCGGCTCGGCTCGCTGCTGCTCGTGCTCGCGCTCCCGCTCGGCTGCAAGTCGGGCGACCCTTCGCCCGAGCCGACGAGCTCGGGCGAGCAGGCCGACGCGGTCGAAGGCGACTCCGATCGGCCAAAGCTCTTCAACCCCGATCCCAGCCCGGCCGCGCCCAAGCAGCTGGTGCCCAGCTTCGAGGGTCCCTCGGTCGGCATGCAGCCGGGCTACCTCGACGGCGCTTTCTTGTTCGCGAGCGCTCGCGCGGGCTCGATGCAGGACTTGTTGCAGAGCCTCCCGCTCGAACCCAGCGTGGCGCGTGATCTCGCCGAGCTCGGCCAAAAGCTGGGCGCCGATCCTCGCGTGGACGACGTGCTCGCCCACCTCGGCGTCGATCCCAACGCCCGCACGAGCCTCTCGATCCGCCCGATGATCGATCACGCGGCCGCGGTCAAGCAGGCGATCGACGAGGCCGGTCCCCTGCTCGACGAGCTCCAAGAACCCCACGAGCTCCTGCCCGATCGGCCTGCCGCGCCTGTGCGCTCGGCCGCTGCCGAGCTGCTCCTCGATCAGGTCGAGACGCTCGGCTTCCACCTGCGCTGGCACCTGCCCCTCGACCCGACCCGTGGTCAGAAGTTGATCTCGCTCTTTGGCCAGTTCGAGCCCGGTGAATGGCCAGAATGGTCGACCACGTGCGCGACGCTTCCGCCGAGCTTGCTCTGCACCGGTGAGAGCGACGTGTTGATCCACGTTCGGCAGCTCCCCTCGGGCGTCCAGCTCGACGCGCTGATCTTCTTTCAGTCGGCCCACGACGAATCCGACACCGAGCTGCGTCGGACGCTGGCCCAGCAGGCGGTCGCGCTGCCCTCGGCCCAGGCGATCCCGGGGGTTGGCTCGTTGC
>JAMHUH010000838.1:0-6783 GCA_035904925.1 Nannocystaceae bacterium | reverse complement strand
GCGACGAGCTGCGCGCCCACATCGGCGTGACCTGCAGGACCTGCCACACGGTCGAGCGCTCGACCATCGACGGCAACGGTAGCTACACGCTCTCGGCCCAGCCGCTGCCGATCCCGCGCGACAACCAAGACCTGGCCGGGATCGCCGAGCACAAGTCCGCGATGGGTCCGGCCCGCGATCAGTGTGCGAGCTGCCACCGGGCCTTCCTCGGCCCCGACACCGGCCACCCCGACTTCCTCGCCGGCACCGACGATCCAGGCCCCTGGCAGGACTCGTCCTACGCCGGCAACAAGCTGCGCCTCGACACCAAGGTCGACGAGCGCGACTGCGTCGACTGCCACATGCCGGTCGACTCCGGCATGGATCCCAAGCTCGATCCGGCGACCGACGCCGAGGGCAAGCTTCGCAGCCATCGCTTCTTGGGCGGCCACACCTGGCTGGCCGCGATGCGCAACGACCCCGACACGCTCGCGCGCGCGCAGGCGTTCTTGCGCGGGGTCGCGAGCATCGACATCGCCGCGATCGAGGTCGCGGGCCAGCGCCACTTGCTCGGCGCCGCGCTCGAGCGCGACGACTTGCAAGGCCCGATCAGCGTCGACTTGGTCGTGCGCAACCGTGCGGTCGGGCATCGCTTCCCCGGCGGCACCCGCGACGCGCACGGGACCTTCATCGGCCTGCGCGTGCTCGATGGCTCGGGCAAGCTGCTGGCCGAGATCGCCGAGGCCGACGCCCACCTGCTGCGCGTCGGCATGGTCGACGAGCAGGGCCGCGTCCAGCAGGGCCGCGAGGTCGAGCGCTTCCGTGCGCTCGCCTTCGATCACACGATCGGTCCGCGCGACGCGGTCGTGATCCGCTATGGCTTCGCGATCGCGCCCGAGCTGCTGGCCGCGGCGAGCGGCGACCTGACGATCGAGGCCACGCTCTTGCACCGCAGCCGCAACCTCGAGCTCGCGCGCGAGACCTGCGAGCAGGCCCGCACGCCCCGCGGCAAAGCTTTCTTGGCCGGCACGCGCAAGCTGCTCGGTCAGCGGATCGATCCTTGCGTCGAGCCGCCGATCACCGAGATCGCCCGCGCCGAGCTGGTCTATGGCGCCCGTGGGCTGGTCCGTGGCTCGGACGCCCGGCCCGATCACGAGCGCCTCTGGGAGCTGGGCATCGCGCTCTATCACCAGGTTCAAGAGCGACTCCCGGAGTCGCGCGTCGCGATCGAGCAAGGCCTCGCCGCGCTCGAGCAGCTCGACCCGAGCGGGCTCGCGCCAGCCGAGCTGAAGGAGCGCGGCGCCGCGAAGGCGCGCCTGCTCGCCGTGCTCGGAGCCGTGGTCGCTCGCCAAGGTCGGGTCGACGAGGCCCTGGCGATCGCCGATCAGATCGCCGAGCTGCGCCCCGATCATCCCTACCCGCACCTGCTGCGCGGCCGGGCCTTGGCTCAGGTCTGGCGCTGGGAGCAAGCCGTGCCGCATCTGCGCCTCGCCGCCGAAGCGAGCCCGACCTCGCCCACGCTGGCGTCCGAGCTCGCGACCGCGCTCGGCAGCGCCGGCCGCTACGCCGAGTCCTTCGAAGTCGCGGCCGCGGGGCTGAAGCAGCACCCGCGCCAGCCCGATCTGCTCCGGGCCCAGGCGCTCGCTCTGCAGGCGCTCGACGATCCGCGGGCCGAGGAGGCGCTGGCGATCTACTTCGCTCATCGCCCACCCGACATCGCGCCGCACCTCGGCTCCGACTGCGCGACGCTCGACAGCGAGTGTGCCCGCGAGCGGCTGCCCGTTCACTCGCACCAAGCGAACTCGCACTAATCGAGCGGGTCCCTCGACGCTGTGCACCTTCTTCGTGCACACTCGCGACCCGATGAGCACGCTGCCCACGCCGCGAGCCAAGGTCGTCGCGCTGATCGTCGAGGACGATCCGACGCTCGCCGATCTCGTGACCGAGACGGTGGAATCGCTGGGCCATGAGGTCCGCGCCGCCAATTCGCAAGAAGAGGCCCTGCGCGAGCTCGAGGACACCCGCTTCGACTACGTTCTGCTCGATCTGTCGATCCCGCTCAAGGAGGGCCGCCTCGCCCGGCTCGAGATCGGCTTCAACCTGCTCGACCGGATCGTCCAGCTGCCCGGCGCGCGCCGGCCCGGGGTGATCGTCATGACCGCCCACGGTGACGACCACGAATTTTGTCGGCGCGCGCTGCTGGCCGGCGCCGACGACTTCATCAAGAAGCCCTTCGACGCCGGCAAGGAGTCGCCCGAGGCCGCGATCAAGGAGCTGCTCGCCAAGCGCAGCGAGGTCCGCTACGAGGCGGCCAACGACGCTGGCTCGAGCAGCGGGCCGAGCTGGGGCCGCAGCGAAGACGCGAGTCGCGAAGCCGGCAGCGAGTCGGGCCCGCCCGCGATCCACCTGCTCGGCACCTACGATCGCCGCCGCTGCATGCTGGTCATCAACGGGGTCGAGATCGCCCTGTCCGAGCAACGCTTTCGCCTCTTCGGTCGCCTCGCCGTGCACGCCAAGCGCCACCCCGGCCAGCACCTCTCGCTGCTCGACGTGCCCGAGATCCAAAGCGGCACTCGCCAGGCGCTCAATCGACTCCGCAAGGACCTCGAGGGTCAGGTGCCGGGCTTCTGGGACCGCTGGATCCGCAACGATGGCCACGGCGCCTATTGCTTGCAGGTCCCGGGCGACTCGATCACCTACGACCTCGACGCGATGGCGGCCCACACCGAGCTGCTCGGCATGCTGCGCAGCTGAGCCGAGCTCAATTCGTGGTTTGCGCGAGCAGCCACTGCGTCATGGCATCGAGCGCGGTCGGGCTGAAGGTCTCGCCGAGGGTCGCGTACTCCTCGACGGTGCCGGTCTTGGCGGTCTGAAACAGGTGGTTGAGGCCGGGCATCGCCATGGTCTGCGCCGCGGGGTTGCTGGCGAGCGCCGCCTTGGCTCGGGCGAGGTTGACCGAGGCGGGGACCTGAAGATCGCGCTCGCCGATCATGATCAAGATTGGCACGTCGATCTTGGCCAAGTAGGGGCCCGGGTCGAGCTTGGCCCACGAGCGAAACCAGGGCGAGAGCAGCACCGCGAGCTGCATGGCCGCGGCCTTCTTGGCGTCGAGATCGTCCGGGTCGGCGCCCGGCGTGAGCTCGACCGCGACGGTCGCCAGCGCCTTGATGGCCTCGAGCAGCTGGTCATCGGGCGCATCGGCGAGCAAGAGCTTCATCAGCTGCTCTTGGCCGGCGACGATCTCGTCGACGATGGACTGCGGAGCCGAGGTCGCCTCGAGCAGCGCGCGAACTTGGATCGGATTCAGCTCGGCGCCGCTGATCGCCGGGCCGGCGAGCGAGACCACGAACGCGACCTCGCTCGCGCCTTCGGGCCCGGGCTTGGCCGCGACGACGCTCGCAATCAAGCCGCCCTCGCTATGCCCGATCAGGCCGATCCGCCGCGGATCGATCTCGGGCTGCTCGCGCAAGAACGCGACGCCTGCCTCGACGTCGCCGATGTGATCTTCGACGGTCGCGACCATCGGATCGCCCGTGGTCTGACCGACCCCGCGATCGTCGACCCGCAGCACGGCGATGCCCCGGCGGCTCAGGTGATCGGCGATCACCCAAAAGGGCTTGTGGCCGAAGAGCGTCTCGTCGCGATCTTGCGAGCCCGAGCCCGTGATCAACAAGACCGCCGGATGCGGGCCCGCGCCCTCCGGCAGCGTCAGCGTGCCGCCGATCTCGATCCCGCCCGCGACGTTGGGATAGCGGACCTCGCGTTGGGTGTAGGGGAAGGGTGGCTTGGGCGTCTGTGGCCGCTCGCCGTAGGCCTCGGGGTTCTGGGTCGCGGTGACCTGAATGCCGGCGAGCCTACGACTCGCGTCGAAGACCAGGCGCACGTCCATCGGCGCGCTCGCGAATTTGCAGGTCACGAGCACGATCGTGTAGGGCGCTTGGTCTTGCAGCGTGGTCCCGAGCTGCTGCTCGAGCTGACCAAACTGGGTCTCGATCGCCGACCAGGTCGTGGCGACCGCCAGATCGCTGGGCAGCGCGGCGTTCATCGCCTCGTCGAAGTGCTCGCGGACCTTGGCGGAGTCGCCTGCGTCGAGCCAGGTCACGATCTGCTTGGCCAACGCCTCGAGGTCGACCTCGCTGGCCGGCGGGCTCGTCTCGCTCGCGCGCTCGTTCTCGCTCGCACTCGCGGGCTGGACCGCAGGCTCGCTGCCGCAAGCGAGGCCCGCGAGCCCCAGCATCCCGACAACGCCGATCGTGATCCCGCGTAGTGTCACCCTGCCCATGCGCGAAGTGTCTCAGCACGCCGAGCCACGCCGCCAACAAAGCCACGCATCCACTGTTCGAGAGACGTTACACCCCGAGATGACTTTGCGGTGATGCCGCGCACCAAGGGGAGTATGGTCCTGGGGCCATGATCCGCTTGAATCGATCGACTTTCCTCGCCCTTGGAGTTTTGGTGCTCGCTTCGTCCGCTTGTACGGGCACGGGCGATCCGAATGGCGACACGTCGGTCGCCGACGAAGTCGGCAGCGTCGACGGAACCACCTCGGCCGACGAAGTGGGCGAGAGCGGCAGTTCCAGCAGCAGCACGGGTGACGGCGACGGCGACAGCACGGGTGATGGCGATGGCGACAGCACGGGCGATGGCGACGGTGACAGCGGGGCGAAGTTCGACGTCCTCGCGGTCCCCGACTCCGGTTTCGTCGGCGTCGGCGGACCGGGCTCGTGCCGCGAGTCGGAGATCTATGGCGCGGCGGGAGGCTTCCCGCAGTTCGAAGACCCCGCCTACGCGCCCTTCCTCGACAAGACGGTCGCGATCGTCACGCACAACGTCCACTACGGCAACGCGGCCGACAACGTGCTCACGATCGTCGACATCTCGGGCGACCCGCCCCCGCCCAACATCAACTACCTCGCGCCGCGTTACTACCGAGATGATTGGGACCAAGCCGGCCTGGGCAAGATCTTCGGGCTCACGCTCGACTCCGACGGCAACATCTACGTCGCCCAGACCACCGTCTATGGCGCCAACCCGGCCCCTTCCACGATCAAGCGGATCGATGGGGTCACCGGTGCGATCAGCACCTTCGCCACGCTGCCCAACAATGGGCCGGCCTTCGGCAACCTCAACTACGACTGCGTGAGCGAGTCCATCTACATCTCGAACCACGAAGACGGACGCATCTACCAGCTCTCGATGGACGGTGCGATCGTCAGCACCTACCACCACGCGACCGGCAACGTGACCATGGGCCCGCCCAACGACCCGGGTGAGCCCAACGGCTCGTTCTTCCCGGTCGCCGAGCGTCCGTGGGCGGTCCAGTCGCACGCGGGCCGGCTCTACTACAGCCTGTGGGGCAACAAGCAGATTTGGTCGGTCGCCTATGTCGACGAAGATGGCGTCCCCGATCCCGCCACCGCAAAGAACGAATTCAATCATCCGGCCAATTCCCCGGTCTCGGATCTCGGCTTCGCCCACGATGGCTGGATGCTGATCGCCCAGCGCAGCATGTCCGGCGACACTTCGACCAGCGCCCACCAGTCGACCACCTTCGACTACGCCTACCAGAACGGCGCTTGGGTCTCGCAAGGCACCAACTACATCGTCGGCGAGCTGCTGCCCTACAGCGCGGCGGGCGGAGTCGATCACGACTTTGTCCAAGGCGGCTATGTGTGGATGACCGGCGACGCGCTCGACTTCTACACGCCCAACGTCGTCTACGGGCTGCAGGGCACCCCCTACGGCGGCGGCGGCGTGGAGACGAGCACGCTGATCGACCTCGACGCCGAGATTGTCAGCCAGGACAAGACCGTCTATGGCGACGTGGAGCTGCCGATTCCGGGCGACGTGTCGCCGGTTCCGCCGCCTGGTTAGTCGTCGATCGAGCGCTTCGCGCTCGATCGAGACTAACCACTGGTTTTTTGGAGGAACCCGCCGGTTCCTCCCCCGCTTGGACGGTGTCCAAGCGGGGCCCCCTCCTCCTTGCCCGCCCATACTTGGGCGGTGGTTTTTCGCGGTCCTGCAACGTTAGGTGAAGTTGCAGAACCCCAGAATTCTGGAGCTCGTGGGCACTGCGTTCGAGTTGGGCTTGCGGCCCGGGGTGTTAGGCTAGCGGTTCGATGGCTGCTGATCCGCGCGACGACTTCTCTGGGTTCACGGGTGTCGAGCACATGCTCTTTGGGGTCGCGGATCCCTTCGTGCGGCTGCGCGCAGAGATCGAAGCTGGGGTTGGCAAGCAGCGAGCGGGCGCTCGTGTGGAGGGCATCCGCTGCACCGAGATGCCGAAGTTTCTGACCCTCGGCCGCCGTCGTGAGGACGAGCCGGACAAGATCATCGTCACCTATTTCGCCTGCTGCTTTCGCTGCGCGCTCACGCTGGCGGGGGATGAAGCGCCGACCTTCGCGACGCTGACGCTCTGCTTTGGCGAGGTCGATCGGCCTGGGCACGAGCGGACGCGCAGGTTTTTGGAGCTGCACGAGGACGACGCGAGCGTGATCGACGAGGCCGACTTTCAGGTCCGCTTCCTCGAGTTTCGCAACGATGCGAGCTCCTGAGCGAGCGCTCAGCCAGCGCCGACAAAAGCCTGGAGGCGCGGGCGGAGGGTCTCGGCGTCGCGGCGGCCCATGTCGACGATCTCGAGGATCCGCTCGGGCGAGGTGTAGTCCCAGATCCGCACGGGCAGCTCGCGCTGGGCCGTCAGGTAGAGCACCTCGGCGCCATCTTGGCCGCGTACGGGTCGCGGCGACGCGGGCTTGGGATGGCTGATCAGGCAGAGCACTTTGCGACCCTCGCCACGAGCCTCGG
>JAMHUH010000837.1:0-19927 GCA_035904925.1 Nannocystaceae bacterium | reverse complement strand
CCACAGGCTCGACGACAACACGTGCACCCAGAGCGCCCACTTGCGCGCAGACTTGCTCAGCAGCTTGGGCGGATCGGTGGGCATCGGTCGGTGGGCATCAGCCGGCGTCGGCCATCGTACCCGAGTACTCGACCACGAGGCCGATCCCGGGCAGCGCGATGCGAACGAAGACCACCCACGCGCCTCCGGGCAAGCCCGCGTGGGTCTGCGCGCGCGCTTCGATCCGTGGCGCGAGCAGGGCCGGGATCGGGACGCCGAGCAGCGTGGCCCGGAGCTGCTCGAACACCATGCCCTCGCCCTCGACCCGCACACGAAAGTGCACGCGCGAAGGACCGAGCGCCTCGACGAGCGCATCCCCGGCTCGCCACTGCCGGGTGACCATCGGCCGGCCCGCAAAGCTTCGGGTCCAGCGCTCGCGCTCGCCCTCGACGGCGATCCGCATCTCGACCGGCACCGCCTCGCCCGCTGGCGGCGCGCGGCTCAGCCAGGCGGCCACGCCGGCGAGCCAACCATGGCCACGAAGGACCCGCATCGTGCCCGAGGCCGCGCCGCCGCGTGGGCGCGCGTGGAAGCGGCGAAGCGGCTCGGGCAGGCGATCGAATTGCTCGCCGAGCAGGCCCTGATAGAGCGTCGGCGCCGAACCGGGCGGGTCCTCGATGCGTGCTGGCGCGCCCACACGACCTCAGCGAAAGAAGCCCAGATCGACCAGCATGCTCAACACGCCGAGCACGTCGTCTTGATCCGCGCTGAATTCGAGCACCTCGTCGACCACGACCCGATCGCGTTGGTTGAGGTAGTCGAACAAGCGCTCGGCCGAGCCCATGGTGCTGCGATCCGGCCATTCGAAGGCGCGACCGCGAACGCCGACCAGCAGCGCGTCCTCCCAGCGCTCGAAGGCGATCGGGAAGCGTGAGCGTCGGCTCAAGCTCGTGCCCTTCATGACCCGAGCGAGCTGATCGACGCCGGGCAGGGCCGCCGCGCCGCCCATGCTGCGGACCTCGACGCTGGCCACGACCTCGGCGCGGCTGCGCGGCGAGGCCCGATCGATGACCATGCTCAGCGCCATCGAGGCGCCCTCGGGCGCGAAGCCATGCACGTGCGTGCCCGGCCAGAACACGAGGTCGCCAGGCTCGAGGTCGAAGCGGGACTCGGGCTCGATCCGCGGCGCGATCAGGCCGTTGGCGTCCTCGACCCAGGCCGCGTCGCGATCTTGCAAGGTCAGGCCCTCCCAAAAGGCCGCGCTGCGCCGGCCCTCGACCACATATTGAAACACCGCCTCTTGGTGCGGATCGACATGGAAGCCAAAAGGCGTCTTGCGGTAGTCGCCGACGAAGGCGTTGTAGCGATAGGTCCGCGGCCCGGTCAGCGCGAGCGTCGGGCCGAGCAGGGTCTGCAGGCGATCGAGCGCGTCGAAGCTGGCGCACTCGATGCCCGGCGCTTGCATGCCGAACTCGCTGCCGAGCGCGCTGCGGGTGGCCGTGATCCAGTCCGAGAAGTGCTCGTGCTCGCGGCGAGGCAAGAAGGGCGCGGGCTCGAGCAGCATCGCCGCGTGGGCGTAGAGCTCGGCTGGGCGACCCGGCACGAGCACGCCATGATGCGGGACCTCGTCGACCTCGAGCCCCCAGCTGCGCTTGAGCGAGTGGATCTTGGCCAACGAGGTGCTCGCCCGCGCCTGCGGATGCGCCCGCTTGATCCACTCGAACACCTCGGCGGTCGCGAAGAGCGGACCGACGCCGCGCAGCACCGCCGGTCGGCCATCCTCGTAGAGCCCACGAAGTTGCTCGCCCACGCGAGCGAGCAGCGGGGCGAGTTCGTCGGCGCGGGTCATCGCCCGGGTCTCGCAGCTTTGCCCGCCGCTGTCGAGGCTCAGGCGTCGGTCGTGAAGAGCACCGCTCGACCCGCAGCCGCGGCTTTGGCGAAGAACGCGGGCAAGCCCGCGAGCGCGCTCCAGGTGTACTCGAAGTCCTCGGCGCTGAGCGGGACCGCGTCGACGTAGTCGGTCTGCGCCAGCGCCTGGTAGCGAGGCTCGAGCCACTCGCGGGTGACCTCGGCCAGCGCGAGGCTCAGCTCGCGGGCCTGCTCGGGCTGGACCAGACAGGCGGTGTAGTCCTCGCCCGCGTCGAGCGGCTCGCCGCCGAGCACCGCGTAGCGAAGCGGGATCGGGCCGGTGGCGTAGAGCAGCTGGCCACCGGCGAGGCAGCGATGGATCGCGTCCCAAGCCTAGAGAGGCGTACCGCTAAATCCCACGCGCCAGTGCACGCCTGGGACCGCCCGTGGCGGTGTCGCTCGGCGCTCGCAGTGCGCCCGGCACAGCTTCGGCCTCGCTCCTACCCACGGACGGCCCCAGCCGCCCCCTGGCACGCGCGATTTGGCGGTTCGCCTCTCTAGTCGGTCTGATAGATCCACTCGCGCTGCTGCTCGAAGTAGCGCTCCTCGAGCTCCTCGCAGATGAACTCGACGAGCTCGTCGCTGTCGTCGATCGCCAGCAAGCGGGCAGTGTCGGCAGCTTCCAGGGCAAAATGAACGCCGAGAGACACGCCCGCGAGACTACGCCGATTCGCGCCGGAAGATCAGCGCGGACCCGACTCGGGCGGCCGAGGCAGCGGTGGTTGGGGCAGCGTGGGTTGGGGCAAGGCGGGCTCGATGCTGCTGGGCTCGCTCGCGACCACCGGCCTTCGCCGCGCGGGCGCGGAGCCCAGGATCATCGCCACGCCGATCAACGCGACGCCCGGGACCAAATAGTAGAGGTGGGTCTCGCTGGTCGGCGAGAGGCTGTGGACCTCGCCCATGAAGCTGCTCGAGATCGGCGCGAGCCATGGCTTGGCGAGCAAGGCCGCGCCCGCGAGCGAGGCGCTGACGAGCGCGACGACGCGCTGACCGAGCGCACGCCAAGCGAGCGCGAGCAAGGCCACGACCACCGCGAAGAGCACCGCCGCGTCGCCTTCGCCCCGCTCGGTCTGGATCCACGCGGGCGCGGCCACGATCGCGAGCGAAAGCGAGACCGCGAGCAAGGTCAGCTTCGCGGGCGCGCCCGCGAGCCGAGGGACGAGGGCGTCGAAGCGCTCGGCCACGAGCTCGACCAAGCTGGTCGGAGTCGGCAGGGCGCCGTTCGGGCCGGCCTCGGCGCGGACGATCCAAGCCCGGCACTTGGCCTCGTCGAGATCGACGAAGAGGTCGCGCTCGCCCAAGCCGACGCAGCGGACCGCGTACCAGGTCGAGCTCGTCCGCGAGCTCCCGCTGCCGCTGCTGACTCGCCAGGTTCGAACGCTCCACGCCCCGAGCTCGCCGACCGAGCACTGGGCCTCGAGCTCGCCGCCGCGAACCAATCGAGCGCGCCCGGCTCGACGATCGAACTCGAGGTAGTGCAGCGGGTTGCGGAGGCGATAGCCCGACCACGCCCAGATCAGCAGCCCCAGCGCCACGCCCGGACCGCCGAAGAGCAGCGCCTCCATGTCGATGATCCCGAGCGCGCGCTTGCCCACGAACGCGTAGCCGAGCGGCCACGTGGCGGCGATCGTCAGGAGTCGCCCGAACCAACGCCCGACCCGGAGCTCGCCGCCGCTCGAGAGCGGCAGACGAACGCCGCTCGACGCCAGCGAGGGTGTGGACGTGACGGGATCCATCGACGAGTCGATCGAGCATACTCCGACTCGTGGCGACCCCGCTCTTCGACGACCAAGGCCGCGTGCTGCCAGCACCCCAGCATCGCTTGCTCGAGGACCTCGTCTCGCCCTACTCGGCCAAGCTGCGCAGCTACCTGCACTTCAGGCGAATTCCCCATCGCCGGGTCCGCATCGACTTCGAGCTCTACATGCAGACGATCCCGCGCTTGGTCGGGTTCCCGATCATGCCGCTGCTGGTCCACGCCGACGGCCGGGTCATGCAGGACACCACGCCGATCCTCGAGTGGTTCGAGACCACTCAGACCGACGCCGAGCACCCCGCCGCGCTCCCCTCGGATCCTCGCCTCGCCATGATCGCCTGGCTGCTCGAGGACGTCGCCGACGAGTACCTGCCACGGATCATCATGCACACCCGCTGGGGCACTGAGCACTCGCGGATCACCCTCTCGCATCGGATCGCCCGGCGGATGAGCTTCTCGACCCCGGCCGCCGATCACCGCCAGCTCGCCGGTATGGTCTTGGCTCGGCAGAGCGGCTTCGACTCGCACATGGCGATCGGCCCCACCACCCGGGCCGACCTCGACGCCCAGCTGCTCGAGCTGCTCGGGCTGCTCGAGCGCCACTTCGCCGAGCATCGCTTCTTGCTCGGCGCGCGGCCGAGCGTGGCCGACTTCGCCTGGTACGGACCGCTCTGGGCCCACCTGTGGATGGACCCCGACTCGACCCGCGTGCTCGAGGTTCACGGCCGCCGGACTTGCGATTGGCTCGACACGATCACCGAGATCGGTGACACCCGCGGCGGCATCGCCGACGAGCTCGAGCTCGGGCCTTGGTTGGACTTCGCCGCCATCCCGACCAGCTTGATCGACCTGCTCCGCTTCGCCGCCACGACCTGGCTGCCCAACGGGCTCGCCTGCGCGCGCGCGAGCGTCGAGCGAAGCAAGCGCTACACGGTCGAGCTGCGCGGGATCGCCTGCGAGTGGTCGACCCATCACTACCGCGCGTGGAGCTTCGAACAGGTCCAGCGACGCTTGCTCGGGCTCGAGGGCGAGGTCCGGGCCGAGGTCGACGAGCTGCTCGCGCGGGCGGGTCTGCTGCCCGCCTTGCTCGACCAGGGCGTGCTCGCCAACGGGCTCTACGAGGGGCTCACGCCCCCCTTCGTCGTCGATGGGATCGGCGACGCCCGCGTCGCGCGACGTCTGGCCAAGGGCTGATTCGCGCTCGCGATCGCCGGATGGGTCGTGATATCCATCGAGCATGCGCCGCGGCTTGCTCTGTCTCGCTTGGACCCTCCCGCTCACCTTCGCCGCTTGCTCGACCGGCAGCGGTGACGAGGGCGGCTTCACCTTCTCCACCTCCGCGCAAGACGACGTCGGCGATGGCGACGGCGACCCGACCGCGACCGAGTCGGGCAGCGGCAGCGAGACCGACAGCGGCGAGACCGGTGGCAGCTGTGGCAACGGCACGGTCGAGATGGGTGAAGAGTGCGACCTCGGGCCCGAGAACGCCGCCAGCGGAGCCTGCACGACCAACTGCAACATCGCGACCTGCGGCGACGGCTTCGTCTACGAGGGCTTCGAAGAGTGCGACGACGGCAACTCGGTCGACACCGACGACTGCGTGGCGCTGTGCAAGCTGGCCAGCTGCGGCGACGGCTTTGTCCACGCGGGCGTCGAGATGTGCGACGACGGCAACACCGACGACACGGACATGTGCAACCAGATGTGCCTGCCCGGCAGCTGCGGCGACGGGATCCTGCAAGCGGGCGAGCAATGCGACGACGGCAACGCCGACACGACCGACGATTGCCCGGCTTGCCAGCTCGCCTATTGCGGTGACGGCTTCACCCAAGCGGACGTCGAAGAGTGCGACGACGGCAACGACATCGACACCGACGCCTGCATCCCGACCTTCTGCACGAGCGCCTTTTGTGGCGATGGCCTGCTCCAAGCCGGCGTCGAGATCTGCGACGACGGCAACCTCGACGACGACGACGCCTGCCCGACCACCTGCGAGGACGCCTTTTGCGGGGACGGGTTCAAGTTGGTCGGGACCGAGGAGTGCGACGACGGCAACAACGTCTCGAACGACGGCTGCACGGCCGACTGCGAGGGCGAGTTCCCGCCGGTCTGCACCGAGGGCGTCGACCCGGGCACCAACGCCCCTTGGGTCGTCTGCGAGGCCAACGCCGACTTCGCCTGGCTCTCGGCCAACAACGAGGGCCAGTACCACCCGGTCCAGATCTGCCAGAGCCTCGGCTACGCCAACGTCGGTCAGTACGGCGGCACCTGTGGCAACGTCTGCGGCTACTGCCAAGGCGCGACCAGCTGCATGGCGCCCGGCACCAAGCAGTTCGACTTCGGGGCCTGGAACGGGACCGGCAACTGCGGGGCCGATGGGCTGGGTCCGATCATCTGCCAGACCATCCATTGGACCTGCGTCAACTGATCGCGCTCGTCTCAGCGCACGCGCGAGCGGCCACCCTTCGTGGTCGACGGCATCGCGAGTGGCTCCGCGCAGACGTCCCGAACGCAGCCTCGTAGCCAGCGATGGCCAGGGTCGGCGTCGAGCCGTGGGTGCCAGAAGAGCGAGACCACGATCTCCGGGGTCGTGAAGGGCAACGCGAACGCGTGCATCCCCGCACGAAGCGCGGCCGTGTGCCGCTCGGGCACGCTCGCGATCAGGTCGGAGGCGCGGGCCAGCGCCAGCGCGGTCGAGAACCCGCCCACGATCGCGACGATCTCCCGCTCGAGCCCGAGCGACGCCAACGCGCCGTCGATCGGCAGCGGATCGAGCCCGCGTTGCGCGACGTGCTGCGCGACCTCGACATGCTGGCCGCTGGCGTAGCGAGGCGCGGTGACGCGTCCCCGACTCAGCGGGTGGCCCGCTCGGACGACGCCGACGAAGCGGTCGCGAAACAACGCCTGCATGCGCACCTCGGGCCCCATCGTCTTGCTGACCACGCCGGTCTCGAGATCGACGGCGCCTTCGCGGAGCAGCCCGCTCTCCTTGCCGAGCTTCTGCACGAAGCGCAGCCGGACTCGAGGCGCCTGCGCGCCGACCCGCTCGATCAGGCTGGGTCCGAAGGTCTCGACGAAGCCCTCGCTGGTTCGAAGCGTGAACGATCGATCGAGGCGCACGAGATCGATGTCCGCGACCGGTCGCAAGATCGCCTCGGCCTCCTGCACGAGCTGGCCGACCCGCTCGCGCAGCTCGAGCGCCCGAGGGGTCGGGACGAGCTTGCGCCCGGCTCGGACCAAGAGCGGATCGCCGGTGGTCTCGCGCAAGCGGGCCAAGGTCCTGCTCATCGCCGAGGGGCTCAGCTGCATCCGCAGCCCCGCCGCGGCGACGCTCTGCTCCTCGAGCAGCACGTCGAGGGCGACCAGCAAATTGAGATCCGGGCTCGCCATCGGCCGACGCTAGCCTCGCCATGACATGGCGTCAAACGCATGGTTCAACTACATGCCGTGCGTCTTCCGCCATGTATCGGCCGCGTCCATCGTGATGGCTTGAAACCCGCGAACCCAGCCCACGAACATGCCCGCGGCGAAGCCCCGCGATCGATCCCTTCCGCCCGCGGGGCGCTCGCGGGTCTCGCCCTGGCGATGCTGCTCTCCTCGCTCGGCACCAGCATCGCCAACGTCGCGCTCCCGACCTTGGCGGCCGCGTTCGACACCAGCTTCCAAGCGGTGCAGTGGGTCGTGCTGGCCTATCTGCTCGCGATCACGTCCACGATCGTCAGCGTCGGGGCGCTCGGCGACCGCGTCGGCCGACGGCGACTCCTGCGGGCCGGACTCGTCCTCTTCGTCGGCGCCTCGCTCGTCTGCGGGCTCGCGCCGACGCTCTGGTTGTTGATCCTCGCCCGGGCGCTGCAAGGCCTCGGCGCCGCCCTGATGATGGCGCTGACGATCGCCTTCGTCAGCGAGATCGTGCCCAAGGCCAAGACCGGCAGCGCGATGGGGCTGCTCGGGACGACCTCGGCGATCGGAACCTCGCTCGGGCCTTCACTCGGCGGCGTGCTGATCGATCAGCTCGGCTGGCCCGCCATCTTCCTCGTCAACGTCCCGATCGGGCTCGTCGCGATCGTGCTCGTGCAGCGCTACCTGCCCCTCGATCGCCCGACGCCCGAGGCGAGTCGAGGCGCCTTCGACAAGCTCGGGACCTTGGTGCTCGCGCTGACCCTCGTCGCCTACGCGCTGGCAATGACGCTCGGCCATGGCCCGCGCAACGCCGCGCTGCTGGTCGCCGCGCTGATCGGCGTGGTCGGGTTCCTGCTCGTCGAGCGGCGGGCCGCGACGCCGCTGGTCCGGCTCTCGATGTTCCGCGATCCAGCCACGAGCGCGAGCTTGGCCGCGACCTCGCTGGTCTCGACGGTCCTGATGGCGACGCTGGTCGTCGGGCCCTTCTACCTCTCGCTCGCGCTCGGCCTCGACGTCGGCGTGGTCGGGACCCTGATGTCGATCGGCCCGATCGTCGCCGCGCTGACCGGGCTTCCGGCGGGTCGCGTCGTCGATCGCTTCGGCACGCACGCCATGACCCTCGTCGGTCTCGTCGGCATCGCGGCCGGCTGCGTCGCGCTCTGGGTCTTGCCCGAGTCGCTCGGGATCCCGGGCTACGTCGCGCCGATCGTCGTCGTCACCGCGAGCTATGCCCTGTTCCAGGCGGCCAACAACACCGCGATCATGCGCGACGTCGACCCGAGCTCGCGCGGGGTCATGTCGGGCACGCTCAACCTCGCGCGCAACCTCGGGCTGGTCACCGGCGCCTCGCTGATGGGCGTGGTGTTTGCGTTCGGCTCGGGCAGCGCCGAGCTCGGCTCCGCGCCGCCCGAGGCCATCGCCGCCGGCATGCGCTTCACCTTCGCGGTCGCGGCCGGGTTGATCCTCGTCGCGATCGCGGCGATCGTCGGGGCCGCACGACGCGTGCGTCGCTCGGGCTCGACCCGACTGCTCGCGGCGACCTTGGCCTTGCTGCTGATCCCGAGCGTCGCGGCTGCCGAGGAGCCCGCCAGCCCGGCGCTCACCAAGGCGGGCCCGACCCTCGATCGGGGCTTCGTGTTGCGCAGCCCCGACCGAGCGAGCAGCGTCCGGATCGTGGGCCTCTTGCAGCCACAGCTCACTCACAGCCGGGTCGATGGCTCCGACCACGACGCGCTCTTCATCAACCGCGCGCGCGTGGGCTTGCTCGGCAGCTTGTTCAGCCGCGACCTCCAGTACATGTTCGTGGCCGAGTTCGCCGGTGAAGCGCCCAAGCTCCTGTTCCTCCAGCTCGACTACGCGCTCGTCCCCGACTGGCTCACGCTTCGCGTCGGCCAATTCAAGCGGCCCTTCTCGCGACCCTTCATGACCCTCGCCAGCCAGCTCTCGATGATCGATCGACCCTCGACGGTCGGCGCGAAGGTCTTCGGCGACAACGCGGACCTCGGCGTCATGCTCCACTCCGGCAGCGCCCACGGCTCCGGGACCCCCGGGCGCTTCGAATACGCCCTGGGCGTCTTCGCCGGTACGGGCCCCGGCACGACGACGGACCCCATCCATCCCCTGGTCGCCACGCGAGTCGGATACTCCAGCCAGGGCATGGACCCCTACAGCGAGAGCGACCTCGAAGGGGGTGGCCCGCGCATCGGCGTCGGGGTGGCCGCCATGGTCGACCTCGACCTGGACGCGGACCACGAGTCCTTCGCGAGCGGGCTGGTCGACGTGAAGTTCGAAGCCCAGGGCTTCTCGCTGAGCTCGGCGCTCTACCTCGGATCACGCCAAGCCGGGCCACGCTGGGCCGATCAGCGCCTGCGCACGCTCGGGCACTACACCCAGGTCGGCTACGTCATCGCCAAGCGCGTCGAGCCGGTCCTGCGCTACTCGTTGCTCTCGGCCACGAACGGGCGCGACGATCAGCACGACATCGCCGGCGGGCTGAACGTGTTCGTGCACGGGCACGCCTTCAAGTGGCAGAATTTCGTCAGCGCCCGCGTCCACGTGATCGACTCGATCCACGGCGCGCCCACGCGCTCGCTCGTGTTCCAGTCGCAGCTCAGCCTCGCGTTTTGACCCCCGCCTTTTGACCCCCGCCATGCCCACGCGCAGCCCAGCCCTCACCATCCTCGAGCGCGCCAGCGAGATCGTCGAAGGCAGCAGCTGCGACTGCTCGACCGAGTGCTGTCGCTTCGGCCTGACCGGACGCGAACCTTGGCTGACCCGAGCCGAGTTCGAACTGGTCGAGGCGTGGATCAAGGCGCAGGGGCGACGGCTACCCAAGCCGCCCGACGCGGCCGACGGACGCTGCGCCTTGTTGACCGCGGAGGGCCGATGCAGCGTCTACCCGGCGCGACCGCTCGGCTGTCGAACTTACTTTTGTGCCAAGGCCCGCCACGCCGACGGACGCAGGGGCAAGCTCGGCTCGGCGACCACTCGCGCGTTGCGAGACTTGCCGCGCGAGCTCGCCGATCTCGACCCGGGCGTCGAGTCCAAGCCGCTCCACGCCTGGCTCTCGCCGCCCGACCGGACCAAGCGACGGCGCTGATTTTCATCCCGAGTCACATGCAGGGGATCGGGACCTGCGGATCGAGGTTGGGCCAGCCGTAGCCGTCGGCGTTTGCGTAGTTCTCGATCTCGAGCACCCAGTCGGGACCGATCGCCGCCAACTCGACGCCGCCCTCGCTGGTCAGGGGGATGTCGCCCGGCGCGTAGTGGGGGAAGAAGTGCCCGTCGGCCATGTACTCGGGCGGCGCCTCGGCGAGCAGCCCGGCCAACTGCGCGCACGCGTCGACGTTGAAGCCGGGCGCGAGCGTGAGGCTGATCTGGTCGGGGTTGGGTCCGTTGGCGATCGCCATCATGCCGATCGGCATGGCGTACTCGTCGAAGAAGGTGTTGGGATCGGCGTAGTAGCTGTAGTCGTACTGCATCCCCATGTAGCTGTACGAGCTCGTCAGCGCCATGCTGATGCGGAAGTCGCTCGGGTCGACGCCATCGACCGGCCCGACCGCCTCGTTGAAGGTCAGGATCAAGGTCGTCTGGGCCTCGACCGCCGCTTCGATCAGCTGGAAGTCGCCACCGCTGGTGTCGGTGGTGGTGTCGGTGCTCGTATCGGTCGCGCTCGTGTCGGTGCTCGTATCCGTCGTGTCCGTGCTGCTCGTGCTCGAGCTGCTCTCGTCGGTGCTCGTGTCGCCGCTCGTGTCGCCGCTCGTGGTCGTGCCGGTCGTGTCGTCACCGACCTCGTCCATCGTGCCGCCGTCGTCCGTGCAGCCGATCGCGACCAAGCCGAGCGTCGCAAAGCCGAGCCAAATCAATTTTGGTTGTTGCATCCAAACATGCTCGCCGGACACCCGACGAATCACAACCACGCTGGCGTCGCGCGGCCTCGTAGTTCTCGAGCGATTCCAGACTCTTGGGCCAGTCCTGCCGAGCAGCGCGACAACGCCCAATTCACATGCAGGGGATCGGGATCTGTGGATCGAGGTTGGGCCACAGAAAAGCTTCGATGTGCGCGACGGTCCCGGGATCGAGCACCCAGTCGGGGCCGATCGCGGCCAGCTCGACGCCGCCCTCGCTGGTCAGGGGGATGTCGCCCGGCGCGTAGTGGGGGAAGAGCGACGCCTCGAGCAAGTAGTCGGCGCCGGCCTGTTCGAGCAGGTCCGCAAAGAGCGGGCAAACGTCGACGCTGAGGCCAGGCGCGAGCGTGATGCTGATCTGTTCGGGGTTGGGGCCCTTGGCGATCGCCAGCATCCCGACCGGCGGGTCGTAGGTGAAGAAGACGTTGGGATCGGCGTAGGTGCTGTAGTCGGAGATGGTTCCCCGGTTGTCGTCGTACCGGGTCGTCAGCGCCATGCTGATGCGAAAGTCGCTCGGGTCGACGCCCTCGACCGGCCCGACCACGTCGCTGAAGGTCAAGATCAACGTCGTGTCCGCGTCGGCCAGCGCCGCTGCGATCAGCTGGAAGTCGCCCGCGCTGGTGTCGGTCGCGTCGCTGCTCGTATCCGTCGAATCCGTGCTGCTCGAGTCGCTGCTGGTTTCGCTGCTCGTGGTCGTGCCGGTCGTGTCGTCGCCGACTTCGTCCATCGTGCCGCCCTCGCTCGTGCAGCCGAGCGCAACCAAGCCGAGCGCCGCAAATCCGAGCCAGACGAACTTCGGTTGTTGTATCGGCGGTCGCACCCAAACATGCTCACCGGACGCCCCACGAATCACAACCACGCCCTCACTGGCGGCGCGCGGCCTTGTAGTTCTCGAGCTCTTCCAGACTCTTGGGCCAGTCCTGCTTGAGCAGGCGCGACAACGCCCGATCGGCGAGCAGCTTGCCCTCGGTCTGGCAGCCTGGGCAGTAGTTGGTCTCGCGCGAGGCGTAGACGATCCGCTGGACCAGCGCGCCGCAGACCGGACAGGGCTGGCCGTATTTTCCGTGCACGGCCATGTCGGGCAAGAACGCCGTCACCTGCTCGGGAAATTGATCCCCATGGCGCAAGCGAAGCCGCTCGGTCCAGGTCTCGAGCAATTCGATGCAGGCGGCGTGGAGCCGGGCGATCTCGGCGTCGCTCAGCTTCTGGCTCAGCTTGACCGGCGAAAGCTTGGCCGCGTGCAGGATCTCGTCGGAGTACGAATTGCCGATCCCATCGAAGACCCGCGGATCGGTCAGCGATCGCTTGAGCGTGTGGTTCTCGGCTCGCAGCTTGGCCGCGAATTGTTCGAGCGACAGCGCGCCGACTTCGACGCCGCCAGGGTCGAGCTCGGCCAGCGCCTCGCGCCCGGCGACCAGGTGCAGCGAGGCTCGCCGCTGGGTCCCCGCCTCGGTCAGCTGGACGATCCCGTGTTCGAAGTGGAGCGCGAGCAAGGTCCGCTTGCGATGCAGCTTGGCCTTGGGCGCGAGCCAGTGGAGCCGACCCGCGATCATCAGGTGGATGACCGCGAAGAGCTCACCTTCGAACCCGAACACGACCCGCTTGCCAATCCGGCCGATCTCGATCACGGCCTTGCCGGCGAAGGCGTCGACCTTGGGCTCGACCGTGCGCAGCACGAAGGGGTTGAGCAGCTCGAGCTTCGTCAGCGGATGCCCGACCACGCGCGCGCGCAGGGCTTCGACGTAGACGGTGACGTCGGGCAGCTCCGGCATGGCGCCCAACGTACCACCCTCGCGTCCGTCCTCGCGTCAGCCTCGGCTCGCCGGCGAGGGCCGCGGTGGCGCGGCCCTCGGGCACTCGCGATCGGCGACCCAGCGCGGCAGCCAATGCACGCCCTCGCCCGAGGTCAACACGACCAGCTCGCTGCCGTCGACGCGGATCCGGGCGATGTCCGAGTGCTCGCCCCGGTTGCGGGCGAAGGCGAGGTGCTGGCCGTCGGGCGACCAGGTCGGCTGCTCGTCGACCCGCTCGCCGATCGTCCGAGCCACGACCTTGCCGGTCTGGGCGTCGACGATCACGACCCCGCCGCCCTCGCCGCTCGGGACCAGCTGCGTGAACGCGAGGTGCTTGCCCTCGGGCGAGAAGCTGGCGTCGCGGGCGATGATCGACTGGGTGCGCGTGGGATCGTCGATCAAGGGCCGCTGGTGCTTGCCCTCGGCGTCCATGACGAAGAGATCGATGCCGCGCTCGCGCTCGCGGCCGCTGAAGAACGCGATCGTCTGGCCCTCGGGCGACCAGATCGGCGCGCTGTCGTCCCCGATCGCGTAGGTCAGTCGGGTCGGGCTGCCGCCGTCGGCCGTCATCACGTAGATCTCGGCGTTGCCGTCACGGCTCGACACGAACGCGATCCGCTGGCCGTCGGGCGAGACCGCCGGCTCGAAGTTGCCCTGCGGATCGTTGGTCAGGCGCAAGACCGAGCCGCTCGCGAGGTCGAGTCGATAGAGATCGCGGAAGCTCTCGGCGTTGCTCTCGAACACCAGCCAAGTCCCGTCCGGGGCCCAGCTCGGGTTGCGCAGCTGCGCTTGGGGACCGATCGCGCGCGGCGTCCCGGGCAGCGCGTCGAGCTCGAGCAGGCCGAAGTGATCGAGCGTCTGGCCCTCGGCCAGCGTCTGCGAAGACAAGACCAAGAGCGCTCGAGCGTCGGGCGTCGGCGCGGCCGGGAACTCCGAGAAGCCCGCGTCGAGCGGGGTGGTCGTGACCGGCGAGATCGGCCCGCCGCTCGCGGCGATCCACTCGAGGCGCTGCAGCTCGTGCTCGGCCTCGGTCGCGAACACGATCCGACCGCAGACGGGATCGGGCGAAGTTGCGAGCGCGACCGAAGGCTCGCTCGCGACTCGCTCGGATGCGGTCGAGTCGTCCTTCGACGATCGACCACACCCGAGCAAGGCGAGCAGCGCGGCCGCTCCGACGCTGCGCGATCGAGTCAGCATGCGCGGATCAGGGCGTGCGGACCCGGACGGCGTCGGCGACCACCACGTAGCCCGCCGCGGCCCAGACCGAGAGGTCGACGTGGTTCCAGCCGGCCTGGAAGTTGTAGATGCCCAAGGTGTTCCACTTGCCGCCGTTCTGCTGCTGATTGGCGTAGACGGTGCCGATCTTCTGCTGCGACGAGTTGAAGATCATGAAGGGCGCCGCGGCCGAGCGGTTGGTGCCCGAGACCCACCAGGCGTCGACGACCAGCTGGGCCGGCGCGTCGAGGTAGAACGAGAACACGGCCGCGTCGGAGACCGCCTGGGTCGAGCGCCACCAGTAGCCGGTCTGCCAGTCGGTCGGGCCGCTGCCCGAGGTCCACGCGTTCGAGACGGTCATGTCGGCGTTGGAGCCGTTGAGCGCGTCGTTGCTGTCGATGATGATCGAGATCGCCGCGTTGGGATCGGGGTTGGGCTGCGGGTCGGGCTCGGGCTGCGGATCGGGCTGCGGCTCCGGCTCGGGCGGCGGCGGCGGCATCTCGTTGCAGTAGGTCTGGATCGCCGCGAGGTAGCTCGCCCAGGGCCAGTTCGGGCCCGGGTCGATCCGGTTGTAGGGCTGCAAGCGGCCGTGCGCGACGATGTGATACTGGTCGCGGACGATGTCCTGGCCTTGGCTGATGTCGCAGACCAAGCGGGCCGAGGCGTCGATCTGGTTGGCGTCCCAGCTGGCCTGCTTGGCGTAGCCGGCGTGCTCGATCCCGATCGTGAAGTTGTTGCTGCCCGACCCGTTCTTGGCGCAGTCGGTGTTGCCGTTGAGCGAGCAGTTGTAGGTCGCGCCGACGTGCCAGCCCTTGCGGTTCTCGGCGACCAGCTGCGAGATCTCGCTGCCGGTGTTGTTGACGACGTAGTGGGCGCTGACGCCCGAGTCGGGGTTGACCAACCAGCCCCAGCAGCCGCTGTACGAGCCTTCGCAGGTGTGGATCACGACCATCGAGGGATCGCCGGCCGAGCCACCCGGGCGCGCGCTGTTGTTGGGCGAGGGCCGCCAGATCGAGCCGGCGTAGTCGGGGCCGGCCCCGACGGTCTGGTCCTCGGGCAGCTCGGCGAAGATGTCTCGCCCACCCTGATCGCCGACCGTCGGCGTGCTGGCGACGATCGCCGGGAACACCTCGGCGTGGATGTACGCGTTGCGGGCGTCGACGTTGGTGATCCCGCTGTAGTCGCCGAGCACCTCGGCCCACGCCTCGTAGTTGCTGCGATCGCTGATGCCTTGCTCGTCGGCCATCGCCGAGAGCAGCGCCGCGGCGGCGCGGATGTTGGCGAGCGGCTCGTTGGTCGCGTCGGCCACGGTCACGCCCGCGAGCGCGGCACCCTCTTCGAGGTTGGCGCCGCGCAGCGCCATCATGCCGACGCTCGGCTCTTGCCCGTCGAACTCGACCGAGCCCTCGACCATCTGCCAGAGCGTCTCGACCTGCGCGACCGAGCGCAGGATCGTCGCCGGCACGTCGAACTCGTCGGACGCGGCCGCGAACATCTCGTCGAGCCCCTCGGGGACCTCGGGCGGATCCTGCTCGGCCGCGTCGTCGTTGCCCTCGTCGGCGATGCCGGGATCGCCGATGCCTCGACCATCGCGGTCGTCATCACAGCCGGCAAACAAGAGCGGGAGGAGGAGGAGGGAGAGCGATGCGAGTGAGAGGCGGCTCATGGTGGGCTCCGGTAGGACTACACCTACACGTCGGTCATCGAACTACCGTGGCCCACGCCATGGCGTCAATCAGATTGTGTGTCTGCCAACGCGAGTTTGAGATTGAGTGGTTGTGCCCACCGATTTTTCGCCTGCTCGCCAGCGCGCGAGAATGGCCCAAGGATCCACTAGAGGATTCACCAGCGGGCGCTCAGGGTCATGCCGCCTTGGTCGTAGCGATTCGATCGATCGTCGAGGTCCCAACCGACGCCAAAGGTGATGCGGACGTTGGGATCGAAGGCGAAGGCGAAGCGAGACACGAGCCGATGGTTGGTCGCGCTCAAGAAGGGCGCGAGGTCGCCGACGCCCTCGGCCTCACGATCGAGGCCGATGTATGTCAGCTCGAATCCGAACACCCGGGTCGGCATCCACGTCGCGCGTGCAGTGCCGATCCAGCTGCGATCCCGCGTGACGCTGCCGTATTGGCTGGTGTGCTCGGGCAGCTCGTCGTCGCGGTAGCTGGCCGAGAGCTCGAGCGTGGTGTGGCCACGCGTGCCGCGACCGAGATCGCCGAGCAAATAGGCGCGGGCTCGAAGCTCGCGCTCGTGGATCTCGGCCAGGGTCTGGCCTTGGAGATCGACGTTGACCTGCTTGGTCGCGATCATCTGCGCGCTGCCACCGACCCAGACCGGCACGCGTGGCAAGGCCCACTCGACCCACATCCCGCCGAGCAGAGCCGACTGCGTGCGCTCGTAGTCGACGATCCAGCTGTCGGCGTAGTCGAGCAGCGAGCGCGAGGGCATCACCGCGCCGAGGAAGAGCTCGGCCCGAATGTTGCGAAGCGCAAACATCTCGAACTCGAGCGAGGTCCCGATCGAGGCGTTGCGCTGGAGCACGCGGACCTCTTGCTCGGCGTCGCGCTGCTTGGCCAGCGCGTCGGAGGCGTTGTTGAAGGTGTCGAAGGAGAACAGCCGAGCGCTGATCCGCGCGACGTCGGGCCGAGCCCAGCCGACCGCCACCTCGACGTCGAGGTCCTGCTTTTCGAAGCGCGCGACCGGACGGATCTCGATGAAGGCCCCGGACCCGGCGATGTTCGGGAACGCGAAGGCGAGCTGAAACATCGAGCTATGGATCTCGCGCAGCTCGACCCGATCGAAGCGCAGCCCGAGCGCGCCCGCGCGACCCATCCGAACCCGCTCTTTGATCCGCAAGCTGTTGAAGAACGAGAACTCGTCGTCGGAGTGGATGTAGAGCCGGGCGCCGCGAGTCCGGCGATTCCAGTCGCGCTCGAGCAACATCGGCTGCTCGGCCGCGATCACGGCCAGCTCGTACTCCGAGCGCTGGAGCTCGGGCGACCACTGCAAGAGCGGGCCCTGCAGCTGCGGCCGACCGTTGCGGTCTTGAAAGCGCCGCCAGACCCCGTCCCACTGCTCGCGCATGTCCCAGCCCTCGTGAATGGCGGGCGGTGCATGGCGAAAGCCATCTTCGCTCGCGCCGATGTCCTCGGGTCCCTCGTAGCTCAGGATCAACGCGAGCAAGCCGAGCGCGAGCACGTCGCCATGCTACCCCGGATCGCGGAGCGATTCGGGCTCGGTCAGGGTCTCGACGTAGCGCCGGGGCAGGTCTTTGGCCAAGCCCGCGACCGAGGGCCAGGGCTTCTTGCCAGCGTAGAGCGTGACCGCGATGGTGGTCCCGACCTCGAGCCTCGGCCCGCCATGGCGATCGACCGGGCACGAGACGAAGAGCAGCACGCGAGGCGCCGGATCGCCGACGTCGAGGACCTCGACCTCGAGCACCCCGATGCTGTGGATGTAGCCGCAGGGGACCCAGGACTTGCGATGCGGGATCGCGGTGATCCTGGCCGCGAAGGCGCTGGCTGTCGTGACATCGAAGGCTGGAGCGGGCGTCGGCGCGGGCTCGGGCGTCGGCGCGGGCTCGGGCGTCGGCGCGGGTGCAGGCGTCGGCGCAGGTTCGGGTGTCGGCGCAGGTTCGGGCGTCGGCGCGGGCTCGACCTCGTTCGTGCACGCGAGCACGAGCACGAACAAAGCCGAGCCGAGGCGCCGAAGCCTGATCATGCGATCAACCCTTGGGTCCGCTCACGTCGACGTCGAGCACTCGCGCGCCGACCGGGGCAGTGGTCGAGGGATCTTGCTCGAGCGTGACGATGATCTTCATCTGGCCGGCCGAGTAGGTCGCGTCGAGGCTGCCCGAGCGCTTCTTCGCGTTGTACTCGAGCACACCGAGCTTGGCGGGATCCTTGCCGTCGACCTGCATCCAGACCACGTAGGCGGACAGCGAGCTGTCGACCTTCTTGGGCGGCGCGAGGTGTTCGAACTTCAGGCTCATCGCACCGTTGCCGGTCTTGTCGACCTTCATGACGATCTCGGCCATGCCGGCGGTCGCAGGGGAGTTGGTCTCGAAGTCGTAGGAGGCCTTCTTGCAGGCCGGAACGAGGGCGAGAACGAGCGCGAGCGGGGCGAGCATGGGCAGCTTCATCGCGCGCACCATAGCCCGCTCGCCAAGCCTGTCCAGACCCACGAAACCCCAGTCATGGAGCGATTCGACGATCGTTCGACGATCATTCGCGAGCCCGCGCACGCTTGGCCAAGCGCTCGATGATCTTCGCGTGCCGCCTCGAGATCGTCGCGCTCGAGGTGCCCTTGACCGCCGCGTACTCGGCCATGGTCTGCCCGCTCTGATAGATCGCGCTGACCAAGCGGCGCTCGGTCGGCTCGAGCTCGTCGATCAACGCGGCCGCTCGGCTGCGGCTCTCGTGATCGAGCAGCGCATGCTCGGGATCGGGCTCGGCCTCGTCGGGTTGATCGATGCTGGCGCCTTGGGCCTCGCTGATCACGGCGATCATCGCGGCCTTGCGCAGCAGCTCGCGCGCGCTCGCAACTCGCTGCTCGAGCGTCGCGCGGCCGCTCGCGTCGCGGCGGCGCTGGTCTTCGCTGGCCTGCTCGAGCATCGCTTGGCACTGCTCGAGCCGGACCTTCGCACGTGCGGTCCGACGTCCGGCCGGGCTCGCGCTGCGGATCGCGTCGATCATCGCCCCACGGATCCGGTAGTGGGCGTAGGTCGAGAAGCTCGCCCCGCTGCTCGGGTCGTAGCGCATCGCCGCGCCGACCAGCGCCTCGTTGCCGACGCTGGCCAGCTCGTCGACATCGAGCTGGCCGATCTGAAAGTGGATCGAGCGGGCGATCCGCTTGACCAGGTCGGTGTGCCGCGCCACGCGGGCGGCCTGCTCGTCGCTGAGCGGCGGGCTCATGATCTCGCGTCAGCGGCCCTGGGCCTCGCGGACATGCTTGCGCAGCGCCCATTTTTGCTCGTCGCTCATGTCGACGAAGCGCACACCCATGTCGGTCGCCGAGGCTCGCGCGATCCGGCCCTCGAGCGCGACCGCAGCCCCGGAGTCGGGGAAGGCCAGGACCAGCTTGACCGGGGCGTCCTCGGGCTCCCACGCCGGTCCGATGAAGCGGGCGCCACCCATCGAGACGTCGTCGACCGCCCGGGCGAGCACGACCTCGCTGCCGATCACGTCCGCGATCACGTTGAGGCGCAGGCGCGGGTGAAGCCGACCGTCACTCACGGCCAGCATGGTACCCGAGCGGGCCTGCGAGCGGCTCACCAACCTCCGCGTTGCCGACCTGACTCGCGGGCCCAATCCCTCTGCCACTTTGGCAACGAAAGCGCACCTCTCGCATGCGTCACGTGCTTGAAAATCACTCGGTTTTCGTCGATTTACGGTGGTCGAGAGCTTGCACGACGAAGCTCCACAACGGCCGACGGGCCACGGCCAGCAACCCGATGTCCGCGAACGCGATCCCGAACACCTCCGCCGCGTCGAGCCAGCGCCCACGCGCGACCTGGCTCCGAGCGACCTGCATCGCCCTCGTACTCGGGCTCGCGCCGACCAGCGCGGCGCTGACCCTGAGCGGCTGCAAGGCCAAGCCAACCATCCCGGGCACCGAGATCCCCGACACCGAGGACAACCGGCAGATCATCTCGGTGCTCGAGCGCTACCGGACTTCGTTCGTCAGTCGTGACGCCGCGGCCGTGCTCTCGGTCGCCCACCCGACCTATCACGACTTCGCCGGCACCGACGACCCGAGCGACGACACCACCTATCCCGAGCTCGGTCCCCTGCTCCGCCGCCGGCTCTCGCAGATCGACTCGATCCGGTTCACGATCGACTACCTCGAGATCTTCGTGACCGGCGATCGAGCCGTGTGTCGGGTCTGGGTCGACGCGAGCTTCCGCTTCAAGCCGCTGCTCGACACCTACGGCGAGGCCCGCGACCAGCCCTTCTACAATCGGATCCAGG
>JAMHUH010000836.1:0-5246 GCA_035904925.1 Nannocystaceae bacterium | reverse complement strand
GAACTGTCCGATCTCGCACCCGTGCAGGCTCGTGGCCGCCTGGGTCCAGATCGTATCGGCCCGGCGCAGACGCAAGCCGTCAAGCTGCGCGTGCGGATGCGGCAGCGTCAACCACCTGCGATCGAAGACGATCGTGTTGCCGCCACGAACGATCGTCGCGGGTCGTGCTCGGGCGAGCGTGGTCGGGGTTGCGACCAGCGGTCGTGCCACCGTGCCGTGGATCATCAAGGCGTCGAGCAACGCTGGCCCGCGCGGCTCGGGGCCGAGCATCGAGTAGGCGACGCTGACGGTCCGCACGGGCGAAAGATCGTAGTAGTGATCGACCTCGCTCCAGCGCTCGGCCGAGGTCGAGGTCGGCCAGCCACGCAGGGCGGCCTCGAGGTCGAAGAGGTTGGTCGCCAGGGTCGACGAAGCAGGCAGCGGTGGCGCGCCAGTCACTCCGCCGAGGGCCACATCGCAGTCGGGGTGCCTCGCGTGAAACGCCCAGACCGCGGGCAGCCAGGCCCACGGGGCCCCGAGCTCGACCCCCTCGGGGCCCGAGTAGAGCGCGTCGAAGGCCAGGTCGTCGTCGAGGAGCAGAACGATCGGGTCGTCATCGAGCTCGAGGTTGGCTGCTGCGTGGATCAGCGCCCGGCGACCGTCCGCGATGCTGGACTCGGCGGTCGCCAGCGCGGGACGGCGGACCACCTCGACGCCCTGTCCGGCCAGCGTCTCGGCCATGTCCGCGACACCGGGGCAAGGACCGCGCTCGACCATCAGCCAGCGCAAGAGCGGACGGCCCGCTCGGAGCCGCCCGCACAAGCCAGCGTGCTCGATCATCTCGACGAAGCTGCGGGTCACCTCGTGTAGGTGGGGGCCACCTGCGGTGCAGGTCATGATTTGAACCGGCCGCGCGTCGCGATGAAGCGCATCGACCTGGGCACGACATGCCGGGTCGGCCCACCAAGGTCGACCGACGAAGCGATGGGGGTCGAGCGCAGCCACGATCATGGGGGTGGGTAGTCAGAGTCGTTCCGACCGATGAGCTCGGGCTCGAAGTCCACGTCGATTCGACGAAGCGGCAGAGCGTCGGTCAGCCACTCGCCAAAGCGCTCGTACCAGAGCGTGGCGTAGGCGAAGTCGTCGTACTTGCGACGGGGCCCGCTGCCCGAGGGCCGCGAGCGCAGCTGCAGCTGCCAGCGCTCGCGCTCGGGCAGCAGCAGCCAGACCTCTTCGCGCACGTCCAAGGGAAAGAGCGCCTGCTCGGGGACCAGGCCCGCGACGACCAGCAACGGATCCAGCGTGGCGTTGTCGGGGTGCAGCTCGATCGCCCGAACGGCTTCGACGAGCTTGGCGTTGGCCGAGAGCACGCCCTGGCGAATGCCGAGGGGATCAATGAGCGGGCCGAGCATCGCGTTGAACTCGACGGTCCGGCCAAACTCGCGCTGGCGACGAACGAAGGTGCTCTTGCCCGCACCAGGCGGCCCCACCAGCCAGACCAGCCGCTTCATGTCCGACTCTCGCTCGCGCAGACCCGAGCGCCTGCGAGCACCGTCGACGCCCGCGGGTGACGGGGCGCGCGTGCAGGATCCCAGCGAGCTTCGCGTGGCAACCACGTGCTGATCCAGGCCCGACGCGGGAGCCCATCCGCGTTGACCCCCGAGCGGTGCCACGTGCGAGCATGAAAGATCAGCGCGTCGCCGGGAGCGAGCTCGGGACAGCACAGCTCGAAGCCCGTCGCGTCGAAGCGCTCGCCCTTCGTTGCGAGCTGCGCTTCACCCGTGTGGAGATCGATCGCCGGCCCGAGCTCGCGATGGCTCGCGAGCGCGAGCTCGACACCGCCCCGCTCGCGGTCGACCGGATCGAGCGCGCACCAGACCACGGCGCCCCAGGGCGTGTCGATCGGCCAAAAGGGCTCGTCCTGATGCCAGGCCAGCGATCGGTGCTCGGCATGCTTGGTGAGCAAGAGGTCCTGGAACGCGCTCAGGCCGGGGGCGAGCCGCTCGGACAGCCGAACCCCAAGTCGCTCGAGCATGGCACGCGTCGATCCGACAGCTTCGCGCAGATGGGGATTGAACCACTGTTCGAACAGGCTATCGAAGCCCGGCCGCGACTCCTCGGGCACGACGTGGGTGTAGAGGATCTGGCGCGAGGTCGGCACGCCGGCGCTGCGAAGCGCATCGAAGCAGTCGCGCAGGACCTCGACCTCGTCGAGCGCGAGCAGGCCCTCGACGACGACGACGCCGGTCTCGAGCAGATCGTCGAGCGCCCGACCGGGGCCCTTGCTGGTGTTGAGCGGCACGAGTCACGAGGATGCCGGTTTTCCCAGGGACAGATCCAGATCCCCCGCGCGGGCGTCCCGATCAGGGACGGCCCGACAAGAAGCTCAACCGCTGGAAGATGGGCTCCGGGAGGTTTCGAACGACGAGCATGATCCAGCGCCAGATCCCAGGCACATAGACGGCGTGCCGGCGCCGGCCCAGCGCCCGCACGATCGCCGCGGCCACGGGTCGCGGCTGGGCGAACAAGCGGCTCTTCTCGTGGTCGCGCGTCATCGGGGTGTCGACGGGACCGAGCACGAGGTTGTGGACGAAGACTCCACGTCGCAGCAGGCGGCTGCGCAGGCCCTCGAGGTAGCGGGTCAGGCCGCCCTTGGCCGCGCCGTAGGTGTAGTTGCGAGGTCGGCCTCGCTCACCCGCGACCGAGGTGATCACGCCGAAGTGGCCCTCGCCCCGAGCTTCGAAGTAGTTGGCGAGCGGGATCGCGAGCGCGACCACGCTGGTGAAGTTGATCTCGATGCTGGCGAGCGCGACCTCGAGCTCGGACTCCGAGGCCAACTGGTCGGTGAGGTCGCCGTGGGCGATCAACGCGACGTCGATGGCCCCGAGGCGCTCGATCGCGGCGGCCACCCGGGACTCGGCCTCATCGAGCTCGCGTAGATCGGCGCACGCGTGGCCGTCGACCGCCACGTCGAGCTCGTCGACCAAGGCGCCGAGCCGGGCGGGATCGCGGGCGATCAGGTAGAGCCGAGCGCCCACGCGGGCGTAGGCGCGAGCGACCTCGGCTGCGATCGCCGAGGTCGCGCCGATGATCAGGACGCGCATGACCATGCTCGCAAACCCTTTCAGCGCGAAGGCTTGGCCAGGTCCGCGAAGGGATACTCGCCCGCCGGCAGCGTCATGTACCCGTCCCACCCGCCGCCATCGCTCCCGAGCGTGATCACGCCCTTGGTCGAGACCTCGCCGATCACGATCACGTCGCCGCGCAGGCTGAAGCTGGCTGCGTAGCTGCTGGTCTCGCCGCTGTCTTCGGGTCCGGTGAATTGCGAGCGCAGCGTGATCGCCGAGGTGCAGGCCGGGGCGCCATCGCGGCGGCAGACGATCACGGCCTCGCGGTCGGTCGAGATCCAGTCGGGGAATTGCTCGTCCTCGGATTCGAAGTCGGCCTCGCTCCAGACCCGCTCGTAGATGTGATCGGAGAATTCGAGGATCAGGAATTCGCCGGCGTCGTTCTGCTCGATTCGGCTGGTCACCCGATCGACGTCTTGGTCGACCTCGCTGCCGTGCTGGTTGATCATCGCGACTTCGAACACCACCCAGCCCGAGGGCGTGCTCATGATCGGCTGCCAGCAGCCCAGCATGCCGTCGTCGGCGTGGAGCATGCCGATCCCGGCCTCGCCCGCGGGCATCTCGACTCGCTCGCAGCTGGCCGAGGAGCAGAGCGAGTCGGCTTCGATGGCTCCGCACATGGCCGCGAGGTCGGCCAGGCCCGTAGCGACGGCGACCAAGCCCGGCGACCGAGCGGCTGGATCGCCAACTGGATCACCGACGGGAGTCGGCGACGCCCCCTGAAGCGCGGCGAGGCGCTTGGCGACGACGTCGTTGGATCGAGCGGCGAGCGAGGCCTGGTAGTGACCGATCGCCGCTTCGTTCTGGCCGCGGGCCTCGGCGATCCGGCCGAGGTTGTAGAGCAGCATGCCGCGCTTGTTGGCGTCGTTGGTCTCGGCCAGCGCGCGCTGGGTGTGGGCTTGGGCGTCGTCGTACTTCTCGGCGTTGAACTCGGCCCAGCCGAGCTCGCCGAGCGCGGGGCCGTAGTGGGGATCGATCGCTAGCAGGGCCTCGTACTTGGCGATGCCGCCGGCGAAGTCGCCGGCCTTGACCAGCTTGCGGCCCTCGTTGAGCGCGCCGACCATCTGCGTGCGCCGGGTCGCGAGCTCGGTCTTGTCGACCGCGCCGATCTTCATCCGCGCGATGGCTTTCTTGTCGGCCGCGGCGAGATCGAGGGCGCTCGTGTCGGGCGGCGGCGTGGTCTCGGGCGTCGGCGTCTTCGCGCTCGTGCCGGACGCTTTCGCGGTCTCGGGCTTGGCCTTGGCCTCGGCGCCCGGCGTCGAATCGGCGACGCCCGAACACGCGATCGAGGCCAGGGCGACGAGGGTCCACAGCGAGGTGATCCGCATGCGCGGCACTTGTACCGCGAGTTCGAGGGCCGCGCCCGACACCTCGATCTCGACCAAGACGTTGCGGATCAGCGGGTCAGCCCGCAGGCGAGCGCGACCGCGTCGCGATAGCCGAGCCAGGCTTCGAGCGTGCGCTCGAGCAGCGCCACGGCCTCGGCCCGCTGCTCGGCCGGCGCGTGGTCCAACACGCAGCGCCAGGCGGCCGCTCGATGCTCGCCCTCGACCTTTCGATGCGCCCGAGTCAGCGCGAGCGACTCGAGCGGCAGACCATAGTGACGGACCAGCGGATGCTCCTCGAGCGGTGGAACCGGTCGCTTGGCGGCGCTCGGGTCGAGCTCGCCGCGCTCGTGGGCGGTGCCTTCGATGAAGAGGGTCACCACCGTCGCGGCGCTGACCCAACCTCGAGCGATCGTCGCCTCGTCGATCCAGTCGCGGTAGGCCCGAGCGCCCGGCAGCAGCTCGACCGCTTCAAAGCGGGCGAGGTCCATCCCGAGCCCGCGCGGGTACTCGAGGAAGAGCTCGGGATGCGGGCGCCCAGCCGCGAGCTTGCCGGTCTCTTCTTCGAATAGATTCTCGGCCAGCTCGCGCCTCACCGAGGCGACCGGGCATTGCACGTAGGCGCGACCGACCAGGACCGGGAAGTCGCGCACGTAGACCGCGTACTCCTGCTCGAGGTGGACATGCAGAAGCTCGCGCGCGACCCGACCGGAGGTGAACGCGGGCCAGGCCCAATGCTGCTTGCGCTCCATGATCTCGAGCAAGGCGGCTTGGAACTCGGCGCGGGTCATGGATCGATCCTACTACCCAAACA
>JAMHUH010000835.1:0-4418 GCA_035904925.1 Nannocystaceae bacterium | reverse complement strand
AATGCGTGGTCGTGGACGGCGAGCGGGCTTTCGTGAGCAGCGCCAATTTCACGTCGCGCGGGCAAGAGCGAAACATCGAGGCGGGGGTGTTGCTGCACGATGCAACCTTCGCGGCCCAGCTCGAGCGGCAGTGGCTCGGATTGATCGGCGCGGGGCTGGTCGCGCGGTGGCGATGCCCCGATTGATGGACGGAGAGGGTCGAGCCCCGGCCCGCGCACAGATCGAGTAGACTCGCGCCGTGGATCTACGTCGCGCGCTGCTGCTGACCCTGGCAACGACCTCGCTCCCGGGATGCTACTTGCATTGCCGGTTCATCCCCGAGCAGGACTACGCGCTCACGGCTCCGATCACCAGCGAGGAGCTCGACCGCTTGGTCGAGAATTTTCGGCTCGAGAGCGTCGAGGAGCTCAAATGTGAGTACATTTGCGGCTACGCCTACGAGCGCGACCATACCTGGCGATCCTCGAGCGTGAGCACCTGCGAGCTCGTTCAACCCCCGCTCGAAAGCGAAGCCGAGCCTGCGAACGGGGGCACCATCAGGTGTGAGGGTCGAGCCGTCGAGTACTTCTGCAAGGGCCGTCGGCCGCTCGGTCACGTCGACGCGCGTGCAGCCGAGGCCGGCGATGGCCTGGCGTGGACCTTGGCCGAGATGGCCCAGCTCGAAGCGGCCTCGGTGCTGGCCTTCGAGCAGCTCGCCGATCAGCTGATCGGATTCGACGCGCCGGCGGCCTTCGTCGAGCGCTGTCGATCCGCCACCGCCGACGAGCGCCGGCACGCCCGATGGCTGACGGCGTTGGCCGAAGCTCGTGGCGCGCGGGTGGTCGAGCCGCGGATCGAAGAAGGCCACGCGCCCGACCGGCTCAGCATCGCCATGCACAACGCGGTCGAGGGCTGCGTGCACGAAGCTTTCGCGGCGTTGGTCGCCGCCCGGATCGCCCGGGACGGCGCGGATCCAGTGCTGCGCAAGGTCTACGCCCGGATCGCCGAAGACGAGACGCGCCATGGCCAGCTCGCCTGGGACCTCCACGCGTGGCTGCGCAGCCAGCTCTCGACGCGAGAGCGCGAGCTCGTCGAAGCGGCTCAGCGAGCGGCGCTCGCCAGCTTGCCCGCACGGGTCGCTTGGCTCGCCGAGCTGCCGAGCGAGTTTGGCGTGATCCCGGCCGCGTTGGCCGAGCAGCTCGCGACCAAGTTCGTCGACGCGCTCGCGTCCGAGGCTCGCCTCGGTCCTTTGACCTGCGCAATCGTGCCGGCGATTGAAACGTCGTCGTCGACGTAGGGGCGCTGGCCGAGCGGCGCGAACTGGCCGTTGGGCTCACCAGGATCGTTGGCCAACCCAGCGGTGAGGCTTCGCAGCCACGCTCCGACCCTCGGACACGGATCGGCGCGCAAAGGCTTCATCTGCCCGAGGGCCCGTTTCGCTCGCGCGGTGGGGATGCTATGGAGCGGGCGCAATGCCCGTGCTCGTGCTCTTCACTTTGTCCCTGACCGCGCTGATGCTCGGTCTCGGCTTTGGCGTGATGCTCAACCGTGGCGCGTTCGAGCGGCGCGTCGACGCCGAGGTCGCGACGCTCTTCGGCGAGCTCGAGACGCTGCCGACCTACCACGCCGAGCGCGAGCTCGAGGGCTTGCCGGCGCCGGTCCAACGCTTCATGCGGCGCAACCTCGACGACGGCGCGCCGCACCTCTCGTGCGTGCGCCTGCGCAAGACCGGCACCGTCCGCGAGCGACCCGGCCAACCCTGGACCGAGTACGAGGCCGAGGAGTACGTGGTCGCGTCGACGCCCGCGCTGC
Organism: Nannocystaceae bacterium; assembly: GCA_035904925.1. Lineage (GTDB taxonomy): Bacteria > Myxococcota_A > Polyangia > Nannocystales > Nannocystaceae > Plesiocystis. The sequence continues at coordinate 2,627 of JAMHUH010000835.1, read as the reverse complement.
TCTGGTACGCCCGGCTGCGGCCCTTTCCGCTGGTCTGGGTCGACAGCCGCGAGCTGCTCTTGCAAGGCCGCGGGCACGCGCTGGCCAAGCTCTTTTCGACCCTGCCTTCGGTCGACCGTGACGACGACGCGACCCGTCGCGCGCTGATGCTCCGCTGGATGGCCTCGCTCGTGTACGTGCCCAGCGCCCTGCTCGCGCGCGAGGGCCTGAGCTGGACCGCGCTCGACGACGATCGAGCCGAGCTGCGCCTGAGCGAGGGTGAGCTCGAGGTCCACGGCATCTTCGTCTTCGACGACAAGGGCGACGTGATCCGCTTCGAATCCGAAGAGCGACCCTGGACCGGCGACTCGCGTCCGAGCACGGCCCTGTGGATCGTCGAGTACGGCGAGCACCGCGGCTTCGGCAGCCTGAGCATCCCGACCCGCGTCGCGCAGCGCTGGGAGCTCGACGGCCAGACCTTCCCCTACCAAGAGTCCAAGCTCGAGCTGTTCGAGACCGAGGTCCCGCGCCGCTTTGGCACCCCCTCCCCGCGCGCGCGCGCCGAGCAGGCCTGATCATGCAGTACCGGGCTTGGTTCGCCTGCGTCGCTGGTTGTTCGGGTCAGCACTCGCTGACCGAGGTGCTCTATCGCTGCCCGACCTGCGACGGCCTGCTCGAGGTCGTGCACGACGAGCAAGCCCTTCGCTCGCGCTCGGCGGCCGCGTGGATGCGGCTCTTCGACGAGCGCTTCTTGCGAAACAAGTGGCCCTACGGCAGCGGCGTGTGGGGCAAGAAAGAGTGGGTCTCGCCCCAGCTCGCCGACGACAACGTCGTCTCGCTCTTCGAGGGCGGCACCAACTTGTTCTGGGCCGAGCGCTACGGCCAGCAGCTGGGCTTGAACGACCTGTGGATCAAGCAGTGCGGGACCAGCCACACCGGCTCGTTCAAGGACCTCGGCATGACCGTGCTGGTCTCGACGGTCAAGCAGATGCGGGCCGAGGGCAAGCCGATCCGCGCGGTCGCCTGCGCCTCGACGGGCGACACCTCGGCCGCGCTCGCGGCCTATGGCGCGGCCGCGGGCATCCCCGTGATCGTGCTGCTGCCAGCGGCCAAGGTCACCGCCGCGCAGCTCGTCCAGCCGATCGCCAACGGTGCGCTCGTGTGCAGCCTCGCGACCGACTTCGACGGCTGCATGAAGGTCGTCCAGCGCCTGACCGACACCAGCGCGGGCGCCAGCGGCATCTACCTGGCCAACTCGATGAACTCGCTCCGGGTCGAGGGCCAAAAGACAATCGCGCTCGAGATCCTCCAGCAATTCGACTGGGAGGTGCCCGACTGGGTCTTGGTCCCGGGCGGCAACCTCGGCAACGTCTCGGCGATCGCCAAGGGCTTCTCCGAGGCCAAGCGCATGGGCATGATCGATCGAATGCCGCGCCTGGTCTGCTGCCAGGCCGAGCGGGCCAACCCGCTCTATCGCGCGTTCGAGCGGGCCAAGGCGGCCGGCCGCGCGCTCGAGATCGGCGACTTCGAAGCCGTCGTGGCCGAGTCGACCTTGGCCTCGGCGATCCAGATCGGCAACCCCGTCAGCCTGCCCAAGGCCGTCAAGGCGCTGGTCGAGACCGATGGCTTGGTCTTGCAAGCCAGCGAAGCCCAGCTCGCCAACGCCTCGGCCCGAGCCGATCGGACCGGCTTGTTCTCGTGCCCGCACACCGGCGTCGCCCTGGCCTGCCTCGAGCAGCTGGCCGAGTCGGGCGTGATCCGTCGTGACGATCGCGTCGTGCTGATCTCGACCGCGCACGGGCTCAAGTTCACCGAGTTCAAGACCGCCTACCACGAGCGCAAGCTCGGCTTCGACACGCCCTGGGCGAATCAGCCGATCGCGATCAGCGGCGATCCGGATCAGGCGCTCGGCGAATTGCAGCGCCTGCTCGACGCTACGCAGGCTTGATCTCTTGGCCTGGCCGCAGCCAGCTGGCCGTCTGCCGCGAGCGGTAGATGACCTTGCCCTCTTGCTCGAAGCGAAACGCGTAGGTCCCGAACACCTGGCCCTTGATCCGGCGCAGCCGCTCGATCTTCAGCTCGCAGATCATCGCGGGTCCGATCTTGCCGACCCCCGAGAACCTCGCCTCGTGGATGTTGGTGCCGAACCCGACCCAGCCCTCGCTCATCTTCAGGCCCATCACGCAGACGGCGTGGAGGTTGCCGAGCGTGCCGGTGATCTGGACCATGATGATCCCGGGCACGTGCTTGGGCTGACTCGGCCACTCGCGCTGGGCAGCGACGATCGGGTGGTCGGCGAGGGTCTGCGTGTCACACAGCGCGACCACGCGATCGAGCCCCTCGGCTTCGTCGCGCTCGATCTCCAGCAGATCGTGGAGGTACCACTGGTCGGGTGCGTAGAGGCTCTCGGCCCTGAACTCGTCGGGGATCGGCACGGCGCCGCGAGAGTAGCGGGTCGCGGGATCGTGCGCGAGCGACCTGGGAGCCCGAGGCGCGAGGTTCAGGTGGTCAGGCAGGCGCGCGGGTAGAACCACGCCGGGATCGGCGTGGCCAGCTCCCAGGTCAGCTGCATTGGGCGATCGCCTTTGTGGTCGATCAGCCGGGTCGGGCCGAGGAACACGTAGGGGGCTGGCAGGTTGCGCTCGTCG
>JAMHUH010000834.1:0-2458 GCA_035904925.1 Nannocystaceae bacterium | reverse complement strand
ACGTCGTCCTCCCAGAAGCTGCGGGCCATCGGCGAGAGCTCGGCTGCATCGAAGGGGATCGCCGGCGCGAGCGGCAGGCCGAGCAGCTCGGCCGCGTACGCGAGCAGCTCGACTTGGCTGGCGGGCGAGCCGTCGGCGACGTCGTAGATCCGACCGGGATTCGGCCGCGCGATCGAGGCCTCGAGCACGCTGGCGATGTCGTCGACGTGGATCCGGTTGAAGCACTTGCCGGGCTTGTCGATCGGCGTGTCGCCCTTGCGCACGCGATCGAGCGCGGAGCGACCGGGGCCGTAGATCCCGGCGAGTCGAAACACGTGGGCGCCGAGCTGCTGCCAGGCTCGCTCGGCGACGAGGCGACGACGGGTGCGATCCTTGCTGGGTTCGGGCACGGTGGTCTCGTCGACCCACGCGCCCGCGTGATCACCATAGACGCCGGTGGTCGAGAGGTAGCCGATCCATTGCACCGCGGGCATCGACTCCATCGCGTTGGCGAGCCCGCGCAGGACCGGATCGCCCGCGGCGTCGGGCATGATCGAGTGCAGCACATGGGTCGCGCCCGCGAGCCGAGCCTCGGGCAGCGGGGCGCTGCCGTCCCAGGCGATCAGCGCCCACGCGTCGGCGTCGGGGCCCAAGCTCGCGCGCTTGCGATCGACGTCGCGGGTCGTGCCGACGATCGCGAAGCCGCGCGCGGCCAGGCGGCGGGCGAGGGCCTCGGCGGTGTAGCCGAGGCCGAGACACACGAGCCGCGAAGCCGAGGGCGAGTCGCTCACGCGCGCGGGTGTAGCCGCATCTTCAAGCCCTGGCGAGGTCGCAGCGTGACCGCGGGATCGGGCCGCAGATCCTGCCCGGAAAGCAGCTCGAGCCGGTAGCGCGCGAGCAAGCTCGCGAGCACCAGCTTGGCCTCGATCAGCGCGAAGTTGGTCCCGATGCACTGGCGCGGCCCGCCGCCGAAGGGCAGGTAGGTGTAGCGTGGCCGCGCGGCCTTGGCCGCCTCGCTGAAGCGCTCGGGATCGAAGCGCAGCGGGCGAGGCCAGTGGCCAGGGTGGCGATGCAGCGTCCAGGGCGAGATCGCGACCAGCGTGCCGCGAGGGATGGCGTACTCGCCCAGCTCGACGTCGTGGATCGCTTGGCGCTCGAACACCCAGGCCGGCGGGTAGAGTCGCATGGCCTCGTCGATGACCTGGCCGACGTAGGTCAGCGCCGCGAGGTCTTCGAAGGTCGGCGGCCGATCGCCGCAGACCCGCTGGATCTCCTCGACCACGCGGGCCTCGACCTCGGGGTGCTGGGCGAGCAACACGAAGGTCCAAGTCAGCGCGTTGGCGGTCGTCTCGTGCCCAGCGAGGACCAAGGTCGCGACCTCGTCGCGCAGCTCGTGGTCGCTCATGCCTGCGCTCGGATCCCCCTCGACGGTCGCCGCCATCAACATGCCGAGCAGGTCGGGGTGGTCCTCGCCGCTGCGACGGCGCTCGGCGATGATGCCGAGCACGAGCTCGTCGATGACTCCGACCGCGTGGCGAAAGCGACGGTTGCGGGCGGTCGGAACCCAGGGCGGCGGCGCGAGCATCAGCGAGGTCGCCAGGTAGTTGGCGTGCTCGACCGCGACCGCGAGCGCCGGCCCCATCGCGCCGGCGTGATCCGAGAGCTCGGTCGAGAACAAGGTCAGGCCGACGATTCGAAAGGTCAGCGCGGTCATCTCCTCGAACACGTCGAGCGAGGTCTCGCCCGCGCGCACGCGACGATCCCAGCCATCGGCGAGATCGCTGCTGCAGCGGGTCATGGTCTCGGCGAAGCCGACCAGGCGCTTGTGATGGAAGGCCGGGGTCGCGAGCTTGCGCTGGCGCTGCCAGAACTCGCCCTCGCTCGTCAGCAGCCCGGTGCCCAGGATCAGCTTGAGGCCCTCGTAGCTGGGGCTCTTGCGAAAGTCGGCGTGGCGCTCGAGCAGGACCGCGCGGATGTCCTCGGGCCGATGGAGCGTGACGAAATTCCAAGGTCCGAAGCGGAAGCGAACGGTGTCGCCATACTCGAGCATCCCGCGGTGGAGCAGCCCGAGGATGTCGCGCCGGGTCTCGAGCGAGCTGCCGATCAGCGGCAGCCCGCGCGGCCCGGGCGGCAGCGGCTTGCGCGTGGTCGATCGCGTCCGGCCGAGGGCTTGGCGCAGCGTGAGCAGGGCGGGAGAAAATGAGGTGTCCCTCATGTTTGACAGAATGCGAGGATTTCCTCAGGTTCGTCAAGTGGCTCCTCCCCACCCCCGCAGCAGGCCGCAACGGCCCGATCGGCGCTCGCCGACGGACGATGTCCCAGAGACGATCGAGGACGACGTCTTTGGGACGGCCGGCGCGGTCCGAAGTCCGCCGAGGCAAGAGCGGAGTCGCCGCCGCTACTGGTTCATCGTCGTCGCGGCCGCGGAGCTCTTCGCGACCATCAGCTACGAGGCGACCACGATGGAGGCGATCGCGAG
>JAMHUH010000833.1:0-2024 GCA_035904925.1 Nannocystaceae bacterium | reverse complement strand
GTGCAGCTGGTTGATGATCGCCTCGAGCGTCAGGCCGTGCAGGGGGTTCTTGGGTTGCTCCTCGGACATGGGCAAGCGCTAGCCGAGGCGTCGCGACTGCGCCAGTGGATTCGATCCGGCAGTCATAGCTGCTCGGCCGGCACGAACTGCCCGATGAGCTGCTTCACCGCGAGGCTGGTCTCGTTCGGGAACCAGTCGATGAGGATGTCGCGGGCCTTCGGCTGGTGGCGGGTCGCGGCCCCGAGGACCAGCACGATCTCACGACGCAGCGGCTCGGGAGCTTGGATGAGCTTCGAACGATAGAGCGCGAGCTCGGTCTCCGAGAGCCGACCGTCACGACCGAGCTGTTCACGGCGTGCGGCCGCGACCTCCGCCGCGACCTCGGGGTGGGCTTCGTGCTTGATGCGGTCGGCCAGGATCGGCCCGGCCTCACGCCCTGGCATGCGCCGCAGGGCGTGCGCCGCGGCCGCGCGAACCTCGGGGTCATTCGAGGTCACGAGCGGCGTGACGTCCTCGATGAAGGTCGCGTCACCCGAGTTGCCGATGGCCCACAGGGCTTCGCTGACGGCCGTCGGATCGGTGGCGGTGATGCGCTGCGCGAGGTAGGCACGCGCCTCGTCGGTGGTCGCTGGGTGCTGGTCGATGAGGGTCCCCAGCGTCATCGTCGCGGCACTGCCGACCATGTCCTGCAGCGAGTTGCCGTCCTTGCGATCGGCCAGGCGTACGAGGTTTGCGACCGTGCCCTCGCCGGGCTCCGCATCGGCGAGCGCCGAGACCGCCTGGGTGCGGAGGTTCTCGGGCAAGAGGGCATCGCCGGCCAGGGTCTCGAGCGCCTCTCGTGCGGGCACACTCCCCGAGCGTGCGAGGGCGAGCATGAGCGCTGCCTGTTCGGCTTCCGTAAATCGACCCGCGCGCAGCGCCTCGACCAGCTCGGGCATGGCACCTGGGTTGGCGCGCAACCAGGCGCGTAGGAGGGCTTGCGCCGCGAACCAATCGCTGCCGGCCTGGGCTCGATAGGCGCTCCAGGCGTCGACGAATGGCATGCCCGCCAGGGCATTGTCGCCGCTGTCCGAGCGCTGCTCCTGGGAGCCACCCCACACGTAGTGGGTGAGCGCCAGGTCGGCCCCTGCAAACGCATCGGTCGAGGGTGAACGGGCCGTAAATCGAGCGTCGATCGTCGCTTCGAGCGCGACGACGCCGTGGTTGTCCGTGACGATGGTCTCACGCTGGTCGAGGGACTCGAACCAAGGCCCGACACCCAGCACGACGTGACCCTTCGAAGCCCGGACCGAGAACCTCAGCGCCGCAGCCTGCGCACTCGCGGGCCCGGAACCCGAGATGCGGCTGCGCGTGCGCTCGAGCGCTCCACGCGCCGCGCCCGGGCGCCAGCGGTTCGACCACGACGACGTGCCATAGGTGTCGACGTGGCGACTCGAGTAGGCGCCCTCGTCGAAGCGAAGGGCGACATCGAGCGGCTCGGCCAGGCGCGACACCCGGTCGAACGCCTGCGACGAGACCTCGCGATGGCGAGCACGCGCAAGCACACGGCAGTCGGCATCGAGCCGGACGAGGATCGGCCGGCCGAGATCGGCAACCCAATCGGCTCCGGTCGCGGCGATGTCGGGCGGCTCGTCTTTCCAGTGGGTGCCGACCAGGGCGACGATCGCCTCACCTGCTCGCGTCACCGCGAGCACCCGCGCTTCGAGTGTCGTCGTCGTCGTCGACACCACCTCTTGGGACGCTTGTCCCGTGGCTCCGAGGGCCTCGGGATGCATGACCACGGTCGCATCCACCCGGACCTCGAAGGCCGCCCGCTGGCCCGGCGAGAACACACAGCCGCGCGTCGGTGCGGGCGCGGCACCTCTTGCGGTCGCGGCCTCCTCGAGGGCCCCGGTGTCCTTGGAGCCCACCGCGAACCAGACGAGCGCGGCGAGGAGACCAGCCCCTGCGACCGCGATCACTGCCTTCAAAACTGGGTCTCCCCGCTGAAGAGCCACGAACGTTCGAACAGGGTCTCGATCGCC
>JAMHUH010000832.1:0-15596 GCA_035904925.1 Nannocystaceae bacterium | reverse complement strand
GCAGGCCGATGATGCCGGCATGCGCCAGTTCGTACAGCGAACTGGTGATGCCTTCGGCCTAATCCACAGGCCTCCGCCGCCCTCGACCAACACCGTCGTCGGCCAGCCGCATGTCGACGAGGCCTGGCCGCCGTAGATCTTGGGATGCAGCGGCTGGCCCTCGATCGTGTCGGGTGCCTCGGGTGCCTCGGGCGTCTCGGGCTGCTGGGCGAGCGCCAGGGGCGAGAGCAGACCAACGCAACACGCAAGACCCGCAAGACGACCGATCCGAAAGCGACGCATGAGCAATCGTCCCACGTCGGCCCGCTCGCGCTCAAGCGGCGTATCTCGACTCGAAGCACCGGTGGCACAGCTCATGGCTGACGCATCGTGTGTCACGGTCATCGGTCGCCGCAGCGGTGAGCCCCGCGACGCCGGCCTCGCGTGGTGCTCGAGCGACGCGGTGAACTCGCTGATTCGTCCGCGCGAACTCGCACTCAGCGAGGTGGGCGAGATGCAGGAGCTCGTCGTCCGACCGCGACGTGCTCGCGTGCTTCGAAGCCCGAGCTCGCCTTGGAACTCGAGATCGTTCGTGGCTCGCGTCGAGGACTCCGAGCCCAAGTCCGAGCCGACCTCGCGGGTCGACCCCGCGAAGCGCAGAAGTTCGGCTTCGAAGCCGTCGATCCGGCTCGGCGCCGCGCCTTGCGATTGTGGCATGCTCCAGGTCCGGCTCTCGCCATGAAGATCCTCGAGCAACGCATCTACCGCGGCCCCAACGTCTACGCTCACTTCCCGGTCATCCGCCTGCGCGTCGATCTCGGCGTGCTCGAGCAGTGGCCGAGCGCCAAGATCCCCGGGTTCACCGAGGGCCTGCTCGCGGCGCTGCCGGGCTTGGCGGAGCACGGCTGCTCGTACTCGGAAGAGGGCGGGTTCCTTCGTCGCCTCCGCGAAGACGAGGGCACCTGGCTCGGGCACGTGCTCGAGCACGTCGCGATCGAGCTGCAGAACCGCGCCGGCGCGAACGTGACCTTCGGCAAGACCCGCGGCAGCGGGCCGGTCGGCGAGTACTTCGTGGTCTACGAGTTCGCCGAAGAGAAGGTCGGTGAGGCGGCGGGCAAGCTGGCGCTGCGGCTGCTCCACTCGCTGCTGCCCGACGACCTGCTCGCGGGCGTGCGCAAGGATGGCCCGCTCGACTTCGTCGCCGAGCTCGAGGAGCTGATCGGCTTCGCCCAGCGGCGCCAGCTCGGGCCCTCGACTGGTTCGTTGGTCCGCGCGGCCGAGGAGCGCGACATCCCCTGGCTGCGGCTCAACGATCAGTCCTTGGTCCAGTTCGGCCACGGTCGCTATCAAAAGCGCATCCAGGCGACGGTGACCTCCGAGACCCGCCACATCGCGGTCTCGATCGCCTCGGACAAGGAAGAGACCAACCGAATCCTCGCCGACCTCGGTCTGCCGGTCCCGCGCCAGTACCTGGTCCGCGACCCCGAGCGGGCCGTCAGCGCGGCCGAGCGGCTCGGCTACCCGGTCGTGGTCAAGCCGCTCGACGCCAACCATGGCCGCGGCGTGTCGATCGATCTGCAAGACGGCGACTCGGTCCGGGCGGCGTTCGAGAAGGCCCGCGAGCACGCGCGCACGATCATCGTCGAGACCTTCTTGGCCGGCTTCGATCACCGCATGCTGGTCGTCGACGGCAAGCTGATCGCGGTCGCCAAGCGGGTCCCCGGCCATGTCGTCGGCGACGGCGAGCGGACGATCGAGCAGCTGATCGACCTGGTCAACGAGGACCCGCGCCGCGGCATCGGCCACGAGAAGGTCCTGACCCGGATCGAGCTCGACTACCAGGCGCTGCGCTTGCTCGAGCTGGCCGGCAAGACCGCCAGCAGCGTGCTGGAGGCGGGCGAGACCTTCTATCTGCGCTCGACCGGCAACCTCTCGACCGGCGGCACCTCGATCGACATGACCGACGTCGTCCACCCGGACAACCGCGAGATGGCCGTGCGCGCGGCCCAGGCGATCGGGCTCGACGTCGCCGGCATCGACTTCATCTCGCCCGACGTCTCGCGCTCGTTTCGCGAGATCGGCGGGGGCATCTGCGAGGTCAATGCCGCGCCGGGCTTCCGCATGCACGTGGCCCCGACCGAGGGCAAGTCGCGCGACGTGGCCGGTCCGGTCATGCAGATGCTCTTCCCGCCCGGTACGCCGACGCGGATCCCGATCGCCTCGATCACCGGAACCAACGGCAAGACCACGGTCAGCCGGATGGTCGCGCACGTGCTCAAGATGTCGGGCTATCGGGTCGGCCTGACCACGACCGACGGCGTCTACATCGACGGCGAGAAGACCGTCGGCGGCGACATGACCGGGCCGATCTCGGCCCAGATGGTCTTGCGCGATCCGACCGTCGACGCGGCGGTGCTCGAGACGGCCCGCGGCGGCTTGGTCCGCTCGGGCCTCGGCTACCGCTCGAACAACGTCGGCGCGGTGCTCAACGTCAGCGCCGATCACCTCGGCCTCGGCGGCGTCGACACGCTCGAGCAGCTGGCCGAGCTCAAGCGGATCGTGGTCGAGGTCAGCCGCGACTGCGCGGTGCTCAACGCCGACGACGAGCGTTGCCTGCGAATGGCCGACTACAGCAAGGCCAAGCGGATCGCCTATGTGACCTGCAACCCCAAGCACGAGCTGGTCCGCGAGCACATCCGCGCGGGCGGGGCCGCCTGCGTGCTCGAGCAGGGCATCAACGGCGAGATGATCACGCTCTACGATCGCGGCAGCCACATCCCGCTGCTCTGGACCCACCTGATCCCGGCCACGCTCGAGGGCAAGGCGCTCTTCAACGTCCAAAACGCGATGTTCGCCGCGTTGATCGCCTGGGTGATGGACACCAAGGTCGAGAACATCCGCGTCGGTCTGCGGACCTTCGACACCACCTACTTCCAGGCGCCCGGCCGGCTCAACGTGTTCGACGAGCTGCCCTTCCGGGTGATCCTCGACTACGGCCACAACCCGGCCGCGGTCGCGGCGATGGCCGAGACGGTCCAGCGCATGGAGGTGCTCGGCAAGCGGATCTGCGTGCTCGCGGCCCCGGGCGATCGGCGCGACGAGGACATCGTGGCGATCGCGGTCGCGGCCGCGCCCGCCTTCGATCGCTTCATCGTTCGCCGCGACGACAACCCGCGCGGGCGAGCGGATGGCGAGGTCACGGCGCTGCTGGTCCAAGGCCTCCATGCGGCGGGGGTCGCCCACGATCGCATCCGCGTGATCGAGGACGAGCAAGAGGCGCTGCAGGCCGGGCTCGAGCTGGGTGAGCGCGGCGACTTGCTGGTCATCTTCGGCGACGACATCACGCGCTGCTGGAAGCAGATCATCTACTTCAGCGGCCACCCCTATGGCCCGCTCGGTCTCCAGGGCGAGGACACGCGCAGCGACGGGATCGGCAAGCTGGCCGGCGAGGGCCACGGCAAGCCGCCGGTCGAGCGCCCGCGTCCGCTCGGCAAGGGCCGCGAGCGCGAGCTCGAGGACGTCGAGCCGGTCCGCGACGAACGACCCGTGCGCGCGAGCCCGGGCTCGAACGTGATCGTCGACGATCGCGGGGTCCGTTTGGCCCGCGAGGAAGCCGATTGATGGACCTGGTCGAGGTTCGGCGGCTGACCGGCGCGAACCTCCACGATCGTCGCCCAGGGGCGATCGCCGAGGTTCGCTTCGACGACGACGAGGATCGCGAGCCGGCGATCGCGGCCTGGTCCGCCGCGATCGAGCGCGGGCTGGCCAGGCTCGGTTGGAGCGCGACGATCCATGTCCGCCGCTTCGGCTCGGGCCGCGGCGCCGACTTGATGTTCACGGCCGAGGTCGACCGCCTCTATGCGGCCTGCGATCTGGCCGAGTGGGCGCTGCAACCCGATCCCAGCGACGCTGGGCTCGCGACGATCGCCGAGGCGGCGAGCCGAGAGCAGGCGGCCCGCCAGGGTTGCCTGGCCCTGATCGCCCGCGCCGAGGCCGAGGGCGTGCCTTGGTTGATCGATGACGACGAGCTCTCGCTCGGTCATGGCGCGCGCGCCCGGACTTGGCCCGTCGGTCAATTGCCTGGCCCAGACACGCTCGAGTGGTCGGGCTTCGGGGGTCCGCTGCCGACCGCCCTGATCACCGGAACCAACGGCAAGACCACCAGCGCCCGGCTCTTGGCCCGGATCGTTCGGCACGCGGGTCTGCATGTCGGCAACACCTCGACCGACGGGGTCTCGGTCGACGAGCGGGTGATCGACGAGGGCGACTGGACCGGGCCCGGCGGCGCGCGGATGCTGCTGCGTCGCGCCGACGTCGAGTTCGCGGTGCTCGAGGTCGCCCGCGGCGGCATGCTTCGGCGGGGCCTCGGCGTCCCGCGTGCCGACGCGGCGTTGATCACCAACATCAGCCACGATCACCTCGGCGAGTACGGCATCGACACGCTCGACGATCTGGCCGCGGCCAAGGCCGTCGTCACCACGGTCGTCGCGAGCTCGGGCCGGATCGTGCTCGGGGCCGAGAGCGCCGCGCTGGTCGAGCTCGCTCGACGTCGCCAATTCCCGGCGCCGATCGTGTGGTTCGCGGCCGACCCCGAGCACCCGGTCTTGGTCGAGCACCGTGCTCGCGGCGGCGAGGTCTGCACGGTGATCGAGGGCGTGGTCTGTTTCTGTCGAGGCGACGAGGTCGAGCCGCTGCTCGCGGTCACCGACATCCCGCTGACGATCGCCGGGCGAGCGCGTCACAACGTCGCCAACGTGCTCGGCGTGGTCGGGCTGGCCCGCGCGCTGGGCTTGGCCGACGCGGCCATCGTCGCGGCGCTGCGCGAGTTCGGGGCCGACGTCGCCGACAACCCCGGTCGCGCGCGCGCCTGGGCGCTGCCGCTGGCCGGCGGCGAGGTCAGCGTGGTCTTGGACTTCGCCCACAACCAAGCCGGGCTCTCGAGCATGGCCGAGCTGATCCGCGGGCTCGGTCGCAGCGTGCTCCTCTCGTTCGGCATGGCTGGCGATCGCAGCGACGAAGACCTGCGCACGCTGGGCTCGGCGCTGGTTTGGTTCGAGCCCCGCCTCGTGATCGTGCGCGAGCAAGACGACTACCTGCGCGGGCGCGAGCGCGGCGAGGTCCCGCGCTTGATCCACGAAGGGCTGGCGCGCGCGGGGCATCCGAGCGAGGCGATCCGCGACGCCGAGAACGAACCCGAGGCGCTCGGGCTGGCGCTGGCCGAGGCCAAGCCGGGCGAGCTGATCCTCGCGTTGGTCCACACCGACGGCGAGGGCGTCGCAGCCTGGTTGCGCGAGGTCGGAGCGCGGCCGAGCTCGCTGCTCGAGCTGGCCTGATCGACGCAGCAGCGGTCAGGGGCCAGGCGGATTGCGATCCTCGGACGACTTCGGGATAGTCCGTGCATGGCCGACATCGCCGCCCCGAAGCTCGAGGACTCGCAAGACAGCTGGCTCGTCTACGCGGACGCGTTGCAGAGCGCAGGCGACCCGCGCGGGGAGCTGATCATGCTCAACCAAGCCGTCGAAGCGGGGGCGAGCGCGGCCGCTCGAGACGCTTTCCTCGATCGCCACGCCGAGGCGATCTTCGGCGAGCTCGCGCGCTTCCGCGGGCAGGTCGAGATCGACTGGAAGTGGTGCGTGCCGCGGAGCTTGTCACTGAAGATCGGGCCTCGCGACGAGCCGCTGGCGCTGGCCAAGGCGTCGCTGAGCTCGCCGCTGGGGGCCCAGATGCAGACGCTGCGCCTGGTCGCGCTGACCCCATCGCAGTCCGACCGCGTCAACCTCGTGCCCGCGCTGCTCGAGCTGAGCAAGGGCTTGTCGACCAACTGCACCGCGCTCGAGCTGATCGACGATCGTGCTCGACGCTCGCGGATCCTGGTCTCGTCCGACTACTCGCCGAGCAACAACCTGGTCGACTTCGGCAACCTGAACACGATCTGGGCGATCCCGCAGCTGCAGCGGGTGCACCTGGTCGTCGCCGACACCGAGCAAGTGAAGCTCGGCCAGATCGACGCCCCCGAGCTGCGCGACTTCGCCTTCCTCGGTCTGCGTTGGGGCCAGCCCTACCGCGATCAGAGCGAGATGGCGCAGACCCTGGCCGCCGCCAAGTGGCCCAAGCTCCAACGCCTCGCCCTGCGCATCCCCGAGACCTACACCTACAGCTGGCCCGACCAAGACGGTGCCTATGTCAGCGTCGATCGCTACGACGAGGAGGGCGACGACGAGTACATGGACGACGAGGGTTGGCACGAGGACATGAACTGGTCGGCCGAGCTCGGCGGCCTGCTCGACGCGCTCTTGCAGACCAAGCTCGAGCAGCTCTCGCTGACCTCCTTCGCCAGCGCCAGCAACTTGCTCGTCGCGCTCGCCGAGCACGGCCTGCCGGCCTCGCTCCAGATCTTGGACCTGAGCGCCAGCGACCTCGGTGACGAAGCCGTCGGCTGGATGCTCGAGCATCGCCAGCTCTTCGCGTCGCTGAAGACCCTGGATCTGCGCGACACCCTGATCGACGACGCGAGCCCGCTCGCGGCGCTCGGGCCCGAGGTGCTGCACAGCTCGGGCGGCGGCGCGATCTATCGCTTCTCGGTCGGGATGGAGTGAGTCAGAAGAACGCCAGCGCGGCCACCAGGGTCATCGCGGCCAAGACCAGCGACGAGAGGGTGAAGAGCGCGAAGCGAACCTCGATCTTGTTGACCGTGGCCTGGAACACGCTGTGGATCACTCGGAGGCCGACGTAGGCCCAGGCGAGCCCGAGCGCGAGGCCCTGATCGCGGCCGACCAGCGCGAGCGTGATCACGATCGCGTAGAAGAGGGTCGGCATCTCGAGCAGGTGGTTGTAGTTGTCGGCCTTCCAGCGGACCTCGGCCGGCAACAGAGCCATCTGCTCGCCCCGCGGCATGTTCGGGTCGGGCTTCATCCGCATCTTCATGATCGCCGGCACCCGCGTGGCGTACATCCACGCCCACATCACGAAGGTCCAGGCCACGAGGGCGACGAGCGGGGCGAGGATCGGGCTGGGAGTGCCAGTGGTCATCACCAGCATTCTATCGGATCAGGCCTTGGCGAATTTGGTGCGGCCGCGCGTCGATCGCGAGTGAGGCGAATGGGGACGAGTCTGCACGCCGAGCCGCTCGAGCACGCACGCTTCGTCAGCTTCGAAGCAATGTCACGGCCGACGCCAACGAGTGGCGACCCCGCGTAGGGCGATCGTCACGGTCGGCTCGTACCATCGGAGCCGATGAGCTCGGCCAGCATCGAGACGCGGATCGTGGCCAGCGAGCGTTCGGTGGCCGGCTCACCGCTCGCGGCCGGTCCCGATGCGAGCGTGCTCGGCAAGGTCGAGCGACTCGGTCGCTACGTGCTGCTCGGGACGCTCGGGCGTGGCGCCTTCGGCCGGGTCTGGTCGGCCTACGATCCGAAGCTCGACCGCAAGGTCGCGATCAAGATCGTCCTGGCCAAGGCCGAGCGATCGCAGCTGTCGACGGACACCCAGCCCTCGGCCGACAACTCGGCCAGGGCCCTCGACCTGGCCGACCCGCGCCCACGCGCGCGGCCCGAGCTGCTCGCCGAGGCCCAGCACCTCGCCCAGCTCTCGCACCCCAACGTGGTCGCGATCCACGACGTCGGCCAAGTCGACGACGCGCCCGGTGACCTGAGCGGCGTGTTCATCGTGATGGAGCAGCTCGAGGGGCCGACCTTGCGCGACTGGATGGCCGAGCGTCGGCACCCGCTCGAGCGCGTGCTCGCGGTCTTTGCCGAGGCCGGTCAGGGGCTGGCCGCGGCGCATCGGCGGGGGCTCGTCCACCTCGACTTCAAGCCGGGCAACGTGATGTTCGGCAGCGAAGGGCGGGTACGCGTGCTCGACTTTGGTCTCGCGCGAGCGGGCCTCGACGGCGATCCGAGCGCTGGCCAACACGCGATCGTCGGGACGCCGGCCTACATGGCGCCCGAGCAGCACGCGGCCCAGCCCGCGGACGCTCGCGCCGATCAATTCAGCTTTTGCGTCGCGCTGTGGGAGGCGCTGGTCGGCGCGCGGCCCTTCGAAGGCATGGAGGGCGTGGAGGGTGTGAACGACGAGGTCGTCGACGAGGCCGCGTTGCGGGCCGCCAAGCTGCGCGGCCCCTTGCCGCTCGGTCGTCGTGGCCCGCTCGGCAGCCACCTCGAAGCCGTGCTGCGCCGCGGGCTCGCGCCCGAGCCCGCCGATCGCTACCCCGACATGGACGCGCTGCTGGCCGAGCTGCTCGACGATCCGCGCTTGCGTCGACGTCGACTCGGCCTCGCCGGCTTGGCGGTCGTCGGCGTCTTCGCGGTCGGGCTGAGCTTCGCGCTCGCCAGCGGGCCCGTGATCCAAGACGACCCTTGCGCGCTGCCAGAGGGGCTCTTCGTCGACGTCTGGGACGAGCAGCGCGCGAACGAGGTCGCGCAGAGCTTTCGAGCGACCGAGCTGCCCTTCGCCCAGGCGAGCTTCGACGAGGTCGCGCCGCTGCTCGACCGCTACATCGGCGACTGGTCGGACACCCGCAGCGAGGTCTGTCGCGCGAGCCTCGAGCGCGGCGAGCAATCGGTCGAGCAGATGAGCGAGCAGCTGCTCTGCCTCGACCGCCAGCTCCAGCGGGTCGCGGGGCTCAGCGCGACCATGCTCGACGCCGATCCCGAGCTGGTCGTGCGAGCCCGCGACGCGGTCGTCCAGCTCGAGCCGCCGGGGCAGTGCCGGGCGACGGTGGACGAGCAGGTCCGCGGGCCCGCGCCGGTCGGCGAACAAAAGCGCACGGCCTTGCTGGCGCTCGAGTTCATGCTCGGCCACGCCGCGAGCGAGACCGATCTCGGCCAGTGGGAGCGCGGGCTCGAGCACGCCGACCAAGCCATCGTGCACGCGCGCGAGATCGACGATGGCTCGGGCATCGCACGGGCCGAGCTCCAGCGGGCCAAGGCGCTGCGGCAGATGGCCCGCTACGACGAAGCGCTCGAGGCCCTGCGCGCCGGCCAAGCCAGCGCGGTCGCGGCCGGCGATCGCACGAGCGCGCTCGCGATCCTGATCGACCTGGTCGGGCTCCATGGCGAGCGCGGCGAGTATCCGGTCGCCGAGGCGCTGGCCTTGCTCGCCGAGGCCGAGCTCGAGGCGTTGCCGGACGCCCGACTCGCAATTCAGCTCGCGCTCGCGCGTGGCCAGCTGGCTCAGTATCAACAGCGCTGGGCCGCCGCACGCGAGCAGTTCGAACTCGCCCGCGCCCGGATCGATCCGACCTGGCCCGACGCGATCGCGTTCGAAGCCCGCTGCGAAGGCGCGCTCGCCAACGTCGGCCTCGCCTCGGGCCAAGATCTGGTCGGGACCGCGGCGCGCTACCAACGAGCGCTCGATCTGTGGCTGCTCGCCCGCGGGCCTCATCACCCCGACGTCGCGCGGACGATGATCAACCTGAGCGGGCTGGCCTTTCGTCAGGGTGACTTCGACCGCGCGCTCGAGCTGATCCGCGGCGCGCTCGACATCCTCGATCCGATCCTCGACGCCGACCACAAGCATCGCGGCGTGCTTCACCAGAACCTCGGCGCGCTCTATTCGATGCGCGGCCGCTACAGCCTGGCGATCGAGCACACCCGCGAGGCCGCGCGGATCGTCGAAGCCTCGCTCGGCCCCGATCACCCCGATCTGGCCGGCATCCAGCGCAACCTGGCCGTGCTCTCGACCTGCCTGGGCCGCTTCGACGACGCGCTGCCCTTGCTCGAGCGCGCGCTGGCGGCCTACGAGAGCGAGCTCGAGCCCGACGATCCGCGCAAGCTCTCGGCCCACGCCGAGCTCGCCGACGTGCTCTGGTGGATGGGCCGAGACGAAGCGATCGCGAGCCATGCCGAGGCCGTCGATCGCTTGCTCGCGACCATGGACGGCAAGGATCTTCGCCGCGTCGACGGGCTCTCGTCGCAGGCGCTCAGCCACGAGCGGCGCGGCGAATTCGAGCTCGCGCTGCCCTTGGTCGACGAGGCGCTGGCGTCGATGATCGCGAGCGCGGGCGAGGAGCACCCGGACGTCGCGCGGGTCAGGATCCAAAAGGCGCGAGTGCTGCGAGGCCTCGATCGCCGCGACGAGGCCCGCGAGCAGCTCGACATCGCCAGCGCCGAGCTCGAGCGCGAGGACCAGCCCGCGCATCCCTTCGCGTGGGAGCTGCACTTCGAGCGAGCGCGCCTGGCCCAGCGCGATCGACCCGACGAGGTCGAGCCCGAGTACACCCGCGCGCTGGCATTGGCGGGCGCCGAGGAGGGCTCGCCGGTTCACCTCGCGTTGGTCGAGCTCGAGCTCGGCGAGTGGCTGGTCGATCGTGATCCTGCGCGCGCGCGCGAGCTCGGCGAGCAGGCGGCGGCGATCCTCGCCAGCCAGACGCTGCGCACGCAGTGGCGCGAGCGGGCCAAAGCGCTGCTCGAGTGAGTCCGACCGGCGAGCCGGCTTTGGAGCCGCGCTCGCAGACTCTGCGCACGACCTCGAGCGCGGGTTCGCTAGCGTTCGGGCGTGAACGCTGCACCCAAGTTGATCATCGTCGGCGCCGGGATCTCCGGCTTGTCAGCGGGCGTCCACGCGGCCCGCTCGGGCTTCGACGTCGAGATCGTCGAGCATCACAGCGAGCCCGGGGGCGTGTGCACGGGCTGGAAGCACGGCGACTACACGATCGACGGCTGCATCCATTGGTTGATGGGCGCTCGCGAAGACGACGCGCACCACCAGCTCTACGCCAAGGTCGGGGCGCTCGATGGGGTCGAGCTGCGCACGCTCGAGCACTTCGTGCAATTGGTCGACGAGACCACCGGCGAGCGGCTGACCATCGATCGTGACCTCGACGGCTTGCTCGCCCAGGTCGAGTCGATCTCTCCCCAGGACTTGCCGGTGTTCCGCGAGCTGGTCGAGCTCGCCCGGCGGACCGAGAGCATCGGGGCGCCCCCGATGATCGACGCCCGCGAGGCTCGCGGGCTCTGGGGCAACCTCAGCGATCTCTGGCAGGGACGGGAATTCCTGCTCTTGATGGTTCGCCACTTCGATCCGCTCAGCACGCTCGCCGATCGCCTGCACCACCCAAGCCTGAAGTACGCGCTCGACCACATGATGCTGGGCGCGATGCCGGTCGCGTTCGCGGCCACGCTGCTCGGCGAGCTCGAGCGCGGCAACCTCGCGACCGTCGTCGGCGGATCGCAGCGCTTCGCCGAGGGCATGGCGCGCAAGTTCGTCGCGCTCGGCGGCAAGCTCCGCTACGAAGCCGACGTCGCCGAGATCCTGGTCGAGCACGATCACGCCGTCGGGGTCCGCTTGATCGAGGGCGAGGTGCTGCGGGCCGATCACGTGATCTCGACCGCGCCCGGACCCACGACCGTCTTTCGCATGCTCGGCGGTCGCTACACCGACGCCAGCTTGCGCGATCGCTACGCGCGGTGGTCGACCTTCGAGCCGATCTCCATGCTCAGCTTCGGCGTTCGAGCGCAGTGGCACGATCGTCCCGACACGCTCCACCTTCGCCTGGCCGAGCCCTTCGTGTTCGGGCCCACGCGGGTCGAGGCGATGACGGTCCGCAACATGGCCTACGACCCCAGCCTCGCGCCGGCCGGCGCCTGCGTGATCCAGGTCTTGATGCCGAGCGACTTCGACTTCTGGCACGACGTCCACCACGCGCCGCAGCGCTACCGCGAGCTCAAGCATCAGCTCGCCGAGCAGGTCCGGCGTCAGCTCGAGCGCTACTACCCGGGCTTCGCCGCCGCCGAGGAATTCGTCGATGTGGCCACGCCCTACACCTTCTGGCGTTACGCGAGGAGCTACCGCGGCGCCTACGAGGGCTGGATGCCGACCAGCGAGACCATCCGCGCGCGGGTGCCCAAGACCTTGCCGGGCCTGCATGGCTTTCACATGGCGGGCCAGTGGGTCGAGCCCGGCGGCGGCGTCCCGCCAGCGGTGACTTCGGGCCGGCAAGCCGTTCAGCTGGCCTGCGTGGAGCTGGGTCGGCCCTTCGTGGACTGACCCGGCTTGGATGGACCCGGCTTGCGGCGGCGCAGCCACTTCCACAGCTCGAACCACGCCAGCGAGGCGACGCCCGCGAGCATCGCCAGGGCGATCGGACCGGGCCCGACCGTGACGAAGTGGAAGAGCCGCTCGACCGGCGGCACGACCAGCGTGACGACCAGCACGACCAGCGCGCCCAGGCTCAGGCCGAGCGCCGCGAGGTTGCGCGTGCGCAGGATCTGGCCGATGGACTTCGTCCACGATCGATTGATGGTGATCAGCATGACGTTGCCGGTCATCAAGGTCGCGAAGCTGAGCCCGCGCGCCGCGTCTTCGCTCATGCCGGCCCAGAGCCCGGCCCCGAACACGCCCAGCGCCGCGAGCAGCAAGCTCAGGCCCTGCAATGCGCTGAGCCAGAGCGGCGCGCCCCCGAAGATCCGACCCGAGGTCGAGCGCGGGGGCTCGTGCATGCTCGTCGGCGAGGCCTGCTCGGCCTCGAACACGATCGAGCAGGCCGGATCGATGACCAGCTCGAGGAACACGATGTGGACCGGGAAGAGCAGGGCAGGCCAGCCGAAGAACAGGGGCAGCAGCGCCATCCCGACGATCGGCACGTGCACGGCGATCACGTAGAGCATCGCGTGGCGCAAGTTGGCGAACACCCGCCGGCCGAGCCTCAGCGCGGCGACGATCGACGAGAAGTCGTCGTCGGTGATCACCAAGGCCGCCGCCTCGCGGGCGACGTCGGTCCCACGCCCGCCCATCGCCACGCCGATGTCGGCGGCCTTGAGCGCGGGCGCATCGTTGACCCCGTCGCCGGTCATCGCAACGATCGCGCCGCGGGCCTGCAGGGCTTGGACGATCCGCAGCTTCTGTTCGGGCACGACCCGGGCGAAGACCGTGACCTGCTCGACCCGCTCGGCCAGCTGCGCCTCGCTCATCGCGTCGAGCTCGACGCCGGTGACCACCTCGCCGGGCGGCAGGTGAGCCTGGCTTCCGATCGCCCGCGCAGTGTCGACATGGTCGCCGGTGATCATCACGACCCGGATGCCCGCCTGCGTGCACTCGTCGACGGCCGCCGGCACGCCCTCGCGGATCGAGTCGGAGAGCCCGACCAGCCCGACCCAGCGAAATTCGTAGTCGTGCTGCTGCGCCGCGGTCTCGCTGGCCGCGAAGTCGGCCCGCGCGACCCCGAGCACCCGCAGGCCTCGCTTGGCCAGCGCGCTGACCTTGGCCTGCACGCGGGCGATCGCGTCGGCGGGCAGGTGACACAGATCGGCGATGGCCTCCGGCGCGCCCTTGGCCGCGATCACATAGCCGCTGCCCTCGGGGTCGCGCCAGACCTGGCTCACGCTCAACAGCGCGGGCGACAAGGGGTACTCGCGGACCAGCGTCCAGCTCGCGTGCAGGTGCTCGGTGCTGGCCAAGCTCGCCGCCCCGAGCTCGTGAAAGGCAATTTCCATCGCGTCATAAGGGTCGCGCTGGCTGGCGAGGATCCCGAATTCCACGATCTCGTGCACGGCCTCGGGCAGCTCGCCCGCGCCGACCTCGTGGGCGCTCTCGTCCGCGTCCAAGCCCGGGACCAAGCTCGCGACCCGCATCTTGTTGTAGGTCAGCGTGCCGGTCTTGTCGGTGCAGAGCACCGTCGTCGCGCCGAGCAGCTCCAAGGTCGCGACCCGACGCGTGAGCACGTTGTGCTTCGACATTCGCCAAGCGCCGACGGCCTGAAACACCGAGAGCACGACCGGAAACTCCTCGGGCAAGATCGCCATCGCCAGCGCGATGCCGGCCAAGAGCCCGCGCAGCCAGTCGCCGCGCGTGACCCCGTAGAAGACCAAGAGCACGGCGCAGGCGACCAGGCCGATCAGCGTGACCAGCTTGACCACGCGATCGACCTCGCGCTGAAGCGGCGTGCGGGCCTCGACGATCGTGCCGAGCGAAGTGCCGATCTTGCCCAGCTCGGTTCGCGTGCCGGTTGCGAGCACCTCGGCCATGCCATGGCCCGCGACCACGAGCGTGCCCGAGTAGACGTTGGCCAGGTCGTCGCCGCCCGGTCGCTGCGCGGGCGCGGGGCTGTCCGAAGTCGGCCGTGGCTGAGCCTGCTTGCGGACCGCGACCGACTCGCCGGTCAGCAGCGACTCGTCGACGTGCAAGCTGGTCGCCTCGAACATCCACGCGTCCGCGGCCACGCGGTCGCCCTCGCTGAGCACGATCACGTCGCCGCGGACCACCTCGCGGCCGGCCACGACTATCTTTTCGCCGTCACGAATCACCGCCGCGCGCGGGCTCGATAGATCGCGCAGGGCCGCCAAGGCCTTGCTGGTCTTGCGCTCTTGAACCAGCGTGATGACGATGACGATGACCACGAACGAGAGCAGCGTCAGCGCCTCGCTGATGTCGCCCAAGATCAAGTAGAGCGTGCCGGCGCTGAGCAAGAGCAGCAGCATCGGCTCGCGCACGACCGAGAGCAGCGTCCGCCACCAGGGCGTGACCTCGTCGGAGGGGAGGCCGTTGGGGCCCTCGCTCGCGAGTCGAGCGGCGGCTTCGGCCGAAGTCAGACCCTGGACAGCAGTGGAGTTGGTCATGTCGGGTCGGCTGGCGATCTCATGGCATGGGAAGGGGCGAGCGTGGACGCTCCGTGCCGGCTGTTCTTGCGGCTACTCCTGCGTTCACGCAGGGCGTTCCAAGGTTGGTACGAGCGGCTCGGCGCGTGAGAGGATGATGCGAATGAGCACGACCCTCACCATCGCGGTTGGCTTCGGCGCCGCGCTGATCTTCATGCTGCTCGCGTGGTGGATGTGGCGGCGTGGTCGAGCGGCGGGTCGTCTCGAAGTCACCCAAGCACTTCGAGGCGCGAGCACGTCACCCGAGGTGACGGCCGCCGTCCCACCGCCACCACGCGAGCCCTCGGGCACGATTGCCATCCCGCCACCCTTCTCCAAGCGAGCACCCACCGACGAGGTGACGCAGGTCGTTCCGCCACCTTCGCTTCCGGCCGGAACCGAGCTCGTCCCGCACGAGGAGATCCTCGCCGCCATCGCCCAGCACCAGCACGCTGCCGAACCCGAATTGCTGCCCCCTCCGAGCGCTCGAGCTCAATAGAGGTATGTGGTGCCCGCGGCCGCGGCGGAATTATCGGATTGGTTGCCACCGATACCCGCGGCGCCGCTGGCTTCCTGCGACGCGCTGACGACCAAGGTGCTCGCGTCGCTCGACAGGGCCAAGCTCGACCCGAACTGGTCGCCCATGTCGGTGTTGGAGGCCTTGACGTAGGCCTGCTGCATCCACGCGTTGCCCTCCCACGCGTACACATACACGGCTCCAGAATCCGGAACGGCATCGTTGGTTTGGTCGCCGTCGATGCCTGCGGCGTTGCTATCTTCCAAGGAGGCGCCGATGGCCAAGGTGCTCGCGTCGCTCGACAGGGCCAAGCTCGACCCGAACTGGTCGCCCGCGTCGGTGTTGGAGGCCTTGACGTAGGCCTTCGGTATCCAGGCGTTGCCCTGCCACGCGTACTCGTACACGGCTCCAGCATCCTGGGCGGAGTCGTCGGCCTGGTTGCCGCCGACGCCGACCGCATTGCTGTCTTCCAAGGGGGCGCCGATGGCCAAGGTGCTCGCGTCGCTCGACAGGGCCAAGCTCGACCCGAA
>JAMHUH010000831.1:0-8957 GCA_035904925.1 Nannocystaceae bacterium | reverse complement strand
CCCAGGATCGATGACTTGGAGCGACGCTCGTGGCGCGTGATCTCTACAACCTGATTTGGGTCACTCCACCACCGCCCGGTCCCTCGATCGGGCCGGCGCCCTTGCAGACCGACACCACCGTCGCGCGGGCGGCCGAGACCACCCGCGGCGTGATCGTGTTTCCGGCCTTCATGACCCCGCTGGTCTACCTCGAGGGCAAGGACCCCGAGTGGCTCGAGCTGATCCTCGCGACCGAGCTGACGCTGACCCCGGACATGGTCAACCGCCAGCTCAAGATCTCGCTCGGGCTGCGGGGCGACAAGCCCTACGATCCGGGCCCGCTCTTCGCCGGCGCGAGCGGCAACATCGAGGTCGAGTCGATCGGCAACGCGTCGACCAACCGGACCAACATCATCGAGACCCACACCAATTTCGCGGGGATCCTCCACCCCTCCTTCGCGACCGCGCTGACCAACAAGCGGGTCGGCAAATTGTTCAAGGTCAAGATCAAGGCCTCGGCGATCCCGAACAGCTCGCCGACCAACGAGCAGACCTACAGCCACCAAGAGAGCAAGTTCGTCGGCTATCGGATGAACGGGACGGCGGTCCAGCGGGTCACCCGGCTCGCGACCGTCGGCGACGAGCTGAGCGACGTGATGATCCGCGAGATGCTCACGCGCCGGCTCGGCGCGGACAACTCCTCGAATCCAAACACCGTGCCGGGTCGCGGTCGCTATGCCTTCCCGATCCGCGGCACCAGCATCGACATGGCCCAGGTCGATCCGCAGCTGCCGATTCAGTCCTATCACCCGCTGATCGTCCACACCGGCGCCGACTCGACCAACCACCTCAACCTCGGCCACGTCTCCGACATCCACGTCAATTCGCGCTGGCAGATCCTCGGCAAGTCCAACGCCCGGGTGATCGAGTACGGCGCCGGCCTGCACGAGGACGAGTCGCCCGAGATCGGCAGCCTCCTGGCCGAGAACAACCGCAGCTTCCACGCCGTGCTCGCGCGGCTCTTCGGCAGCGCCGCCGATGCGGTGATCGTCGGCGGCGACATCGTCGACCACATCCGCAACGCCTACGACGCGGCCCGGATCCTGTCGAGCGCCAACACGCCGCGGCAGATCTGGACGGCGATGGACATGGACGACCCGGGCTACACCGAGTCCTCCTACCCCTTCGGGCTCGACTTGGTCGCGTTCTACTCGTTCATCTACAACTCGATGACGAGCAGTTCGAAGGCGGTGTTCGGGATCACCGGCAACCACGACTGCTACGTCGAGGCGTTCGGAATCTCGCCCCGAATCGGCGCGGTCGTGACCTCGAGCCGGACCAACGAGGGCATCCCAGCCGACCTCAACTTGACCTTCTACGAGGCGCTGCTCGCCTTCGGCCCGACCGGCGGCTTGCTCCGCAGCGCGTCGAGCAGCTTCAGCGCCGAATGGTTCGACTGGTTCCACCTGGTCTTGAGCCCCTTCAACGACTGGTGGTTCAAGTTCCCCAAGCAGTCGCTGGTCGGGCTCGGCTGGGGCACGACCGAAGACCTCATCGACCCGCGCGGCGGGCAATCGGGCGGCCACTTGCCCCGCTCCGACGACGCCATCTCCAACGCCCAGCTCGCGCTGCTCCAGCGAGCCGTCGATGCCCGCGAGACCCGCAAGGTCACGCTGACGACCCACTTCACCTTCCTGAGCTACATCGAGACCGTCTCGATGAACCCGGGCGGCGCTCGATCCTCGGCCGGCACCTTTCGGCTCAACGACAACACGCTCGGGACCGAAGACTACAGCCAGTTCGAGATGGGCACCTTCGAGACCAACCGCGCGACGTTGATCGAGATGCTCTCGAACCGGCAGATCCAATGCATCGTCAGCGGCCACTCGCACCGCCGCGGCATGCACCTGCTCCGAGCTCGGGCCGGCGACATCATCCCCGCCGACCTCTACGACACCGACCCCGGCAACCCGCTGAACATGTGCACGATCCCGGCCACGCAGGCGAACGGCGTGCCGGTGATCATCGTGTCCGACTCGGCTGGCCCCTACCCTCGCCACAACCGCGACGGCGAGTTCCTCGGCTGGGGCTCCGATCGACCGGGCGCCACGCTGATCCAATTCGAAGCGGCCAGCGGTCGGCTCTCGCAGGTCCGGACCTTGACCGCGACGAACCGCCCCAAGGCCCGCGGCGTGGTCGCGATGGACTACGTCGACGTCTCGTCGACGGGCGCCTTCAACGACAACCGGCTCGAGGTCGACTGGATCAGCGGGCCCGAGTCGACCGGCGCCGCGCCGCCGAGCAGCTCGCCGATCTACTTCGTCAACGCCAACCTGAGCCACCAGGTCCACACGACCTGGCAGCTCTACATCGAGCGGCTCGTCTTCGCCGGCTTCGTCCGCGGTAGCTGGGTTCGGATCGAGACCAGCTACGACGCCGGCCGCAACGCCTTCGCCGTGCCGGCCGCCCAGACCAACGACTTTCGCAGCTTCTTGCGCAACGCGGTCACGCGCTTCGTCTCGATCAAGATGGGCTCGCGCAGCGGCTTCATCTCGAGCCGCTACGACTGGACCTCGTTCTGGAACTTCGAGGTCATCGCCCAGGCGATCGACCGCCGGACCCCAGGCACCGTCTTCGACCGCCAGATCGGCTACCGGATCTTTCGGCCCCAGCGCGAGCTCGAGATCACCGGCCCCAACGCGATGTGGCGCGAGGTTCCGAACTTCGACTGGCGCATGGCCAACGATCCCAAGTACGCGTAGCCTCCGGCCATGAGCGACGCTCCGTCCCACGAGGCCCTCGAAGCGCGTGTCACCGAGCTGGAGATCGCGGCCGCGTTTCGCCAGCGCACCATCGACGAGCTCGACGAAGCTCTGCGCCGTCAGGCCGACCAGCTCGATCGGCTCGAGCGGATGCTGGCCAAGCTGGTCGCCGAGCGCCAAGGCGGGCTCGAGCTGCACGCCGACCCGACGATCGATCCCGAAGAAGACGACCAGTATTGACCGCGAGCAGGGATCGCGGTCAGCCTGGTTCCATGGTCGAAGCTTTGTCCGACGAGCTCGTCCTCCAGCGCTTCGCGGACCGGCGTCGTCGCCAATATCGCGTGTTCTGGATCGGCTTCCCGAGCGCGCTCGTCTGCACTGCCGCGAGCGCGGTCGTGTTCGCGCTGATCGTCTCGAGCCATCCAGACCTGAACAGTCCGCTCTTGATGGTGGTCTTGACCGCGCCCTATTGGGTCGGCTTCGCGTTCGTTGCCGCTCGCTTCACCCGCGCCAACCTGCGCTGCCCTGCTTGCGACGTAGCGATCTCGCTCCAGGGCTGGCCGCGCTACTACAACCGCGTGTTCGACTGCCCCCACTGTCGACGCGCCCTCTCGCGCTGAGCTCCGGGTTTACTGGTGATCAGGCCTGCTCGAGCCCACGCTCGCGCAGCCGAGTCACCACCGCTGCGGCCCCCCACGCTTCGTAACCCGCGATCGCGGCCGCGAACGCGGCGTTGGCCGTGAGCGCGTGGCCTCGTGCGTGCGCGGCCACGGCCAGGCGCAGGCTCGCGAGCGCGACCAAGTTGAGCGCGCCGTTGGTCTGAGCGCCCGCGCGGGCCCGCTCGAGCGCTTCGGCGGCGCGTTCGTGCCGGCCGAGCAAGCGGGCCAGCTCGCCCTCGATGATGTCGGCCATCGGCCCGAAGTTCTCGGGGCCCTGCTCGGCCCACTGCCGGGCGACCTTGGCGTGGCGACGGATCTTGCGCAGGACCTTTCGACGTCCGCGGCCGCTCGCGGGACAGCGCCGGGCCTCGAGGATTGCGCTGTACATCGCAAAGCGAGGGATCTGCAGCACGCCGATCAGCACCTGCGGGTAGTCGCTCGGCATGCTGTCCATCGTGCTCGTCGCGCGCTCGTACTCGCCGAGCAAGGTCCACGCGACGGCCTCGAGGATGATGCCCATGTAGCGGAGCATCGCGATCGCGGACGCGAACGCCTCGGCGCTCGGCGGCGCGGCGGCGTCGACCAGCATGTCGATGTGGCCACGCAGCATCACGATCCCCGGCAGGTTGACCGAGCCGCCGAAGCCGGGGTTGCGGGCCTCGAAGCGATCGAACATCGCGGCGACCTCGGCCAAGGGCCGATCGATCTCGAGCGAGTAAAAGCCGCCCGCGACCGAGATGTAGCCGGCCTCGAAGTGAAGCCCGAGATCGCAAGACTGGCCGACCACGGCTTCGAAATCGGCCACGATCCCGCGCAGCGATCGACTCGCGGGCCAGACCATGAATTGGGCCAAGGCCCGCGCGTTGACGAGATCGAGCGGACGAGTGCTGCGCAGCTGGGCCAGCGCCAGCGCGCGATCGCAGAGCGCCGCGGCGGCGCGAGCCTTGCCGAGCACGCCGATCGCCATGCCGAGCTGGGTCAGCAGCCGGCTGAGCCCGACGTGATAGCCATGGCGACGGATCGTTCGGGTCGAGTAACCAGCGAGCGCGAGCAGCAAGGGCGGGCTGACGTAAGGCGCGACGAAGCTGACCTCGACCAGGACGTCGAGGCGAGCGCGAACCAGCGGGTCTTGCAGCTCGGGCAGCGCCTGCAAGTCCTCGAGCGGGCGCCGACCCAGGGCCAGCCAGCCGCGCAACACCTCGAGCACGGCGAGCGGGAGCGCGGGGCTGCGTCGGAACGCGAGGCCGAGCCGCGCGAGCCCGGCGAGGCCGAGATCGACGGCCTCTTCGAGCCGATTGAACCATGACGAGATCGCGACCTGGCGCGCGACGATCTGCCCGAGCTCGACCTCCGAGAGCGACCACGTCCACAGGTCGGCGAAGGCCGCGTCGGCGAGCGCGGTCTGGCCCATCGCCTCGGCTTGGGCCCGACCGAAGGCGATCGCCAGACACAGGCCGCGCGGCTCCTCGAGCGCCGATCGAAACCCGCCGCCAGAGCGATCGAGCCGAGTCGTCGAGGCCCGCCGAAACACCTCGCTGGTCGCCCCGCGCGGGCCAGCCTTGCGCGCGGCCGCCAACCAGGGCTCGACCAATTGGTAGCCGAGGCCGAGGTAGCGGCGCGCCGAAGCCCACGCGGCCGAGCCCAGCGCCCGCTCGCCCGCGATCTGGTTGAGCTGAGCGAGCTCGAGCCGCAGCTCCTGGGCGAGCTCGTCGACATGCATCTGGCCGTCGGCGCGGGTCAGGCCGGCGTCGAGGTGGTCGACGATCTCGAAGAGTCGATCGCCGAACGCGTCCGGCTCGCGCTGGCGATCGAGCAAGCGCGAGCCGATCTGCCAGTGCAGCGCGGCGAGCCGCTCGGGCGCGAGCCCGGCCAAGGTCAGCTCGCGGATGCGATCGTGGGCGGCCTCGACCAAGTGGTTGCCGGTCTCGCTGCGAACCAAGAGGCCCTGACCACACAGGCGCTCGACCAGCTCGTCGCTCGACTCGCCGAGCTCGATCACCAGCGACTGCGGCAGTGGGCCGCCCGAGACCGCGACGACCTCGAGCGAGCGCCGGGCCGCGCCCTCGAGCTGGGTCAGCCGGCGCACGACGATCTGATCGAGGTCGACGCCGCTGTGGGTCGAGTCGCCGCCGAGCACCATCTGGCCGATGAAGAAGGGGCTGCCGGCGCAGCGCAGCGCGACCGCGTCGGCGCGCGAGGCCAGCTGGTTGGTCTCGAGCGCTTGGGCGGGCTCTCGTTGGGCGCGCAGCAACGCGAGCGCGAGCTCGCGAGCGTCGGACTCGGACAGCGGGCCGAGATCGATCCGACGCAGATCTCGGCGCTCGTCGTCGAGCCAGGCGCGGACCTGCGGGTTGGCGACCTCGTCGCGGGCGGTCAGCAGCAAGAGCAACGCCGGCCCCTCGGGCTGGCGCATCAGGGCCTGCAAGATCGCCACGCTGTCGAGGTCGGTCCACTGAAAGTCGTCGATCAGCACGACCAAGCTGCAGCGATCGGCGAGCCGGGTCAGCAGCTCGCGCAGCGCCGCCCAGCCGAGCCCGCGGGTCTCGTTGGGATCGAGCTCGTCGGGCTCTCGCTCGTCGCGGATCCAGATCTCGTCGAGGACCGGGAAGACCCGCGCCAACGCGCCGCTGTAGCGGGGCCGCAGCTCGATCCGCTCGAGATCGCCGAGCCGACGCAGGTAGGCCGAGAGCGCGTCGACGACCGCGTCGACGCCCTTGTAGGGGACGGTCTCGCGCTCGCGGCAGCGGCCGCGCAGGACCAGGAGCTCGCGCTCGCGCTGGGCCTCGTGCAAGAAGTGTTGGACCAACGCCGACTTGCCGTGGCCGCTGCGTCCACGGACATGGACCGAGACCGCCTGGTGACGCTCGCCGACGTCGACCAGCGCCTGGCGAAGCAGCGCGAGCTCGGCCTCGCGCCCGACGAAGGGGGCGTCGGCGCGACGACGACGGATGCTCGCGTCGAGCGGCCGCGCGCCGACCTCGAGCCGGGCGAGGATCTCGGGCCCGCTCGGGCGTCGAGCAGGATCGCGGTGCAGCAAGCGAAGGCACAGATCCCGCAAGCGCGCCGGGATCTCGGCGACGACCTCGCGCGGGTCGGGCGTCGCCTCGTATTGCTTGTCGAGCAGCATCTGCAACGAGGGGCCCGAGAAGGGCACGCGCCCGGTCAGGCACTCGTAGAGGATCACCCCGACCGCGTAGTAGTCGCTCGCGGGCCCGGCCGGCGCTGCCGTGGCCTGCTCGGGCGCCATGTAGATCGGCGTCCCGACGATGTTGCC
Organism: Nannocystaceae bacterium; assembly: GCA_035904925.1. Lineage (GTDB taxonomy): Bacteria > Myxococcota_A > Polyangia > Nannocystales > Nannocystaceae > Plesiocystis. Next base: position 2,283 of record JAMHUH010000831.1, on the reverse strand, counting down.
GTCTTGGGTCACGCCCGGGGCCGTGTCGGCGAATTCCGAGATGATGCCGAAGTCGAGGATCACCACCCGCCCGGCCTCGCTGACCAGCACGTTCGAGGGCTTCACGTCGCGATGCACACATTGATTCGCGTGCAGACATTCGAGCCCCTCGACCAGCTGCGCGAGCGCGGCTTCGAGGCGGGCGAGGTCGGGCAGCTGCCCGGCTGGCGTCGCGCCCCGAACCGCGTGGGTGAAGGGCCGGCCCTCGATCAGCTCCATCGTGAAGAACGAGGGCCCCTGCTCGGGCACGACCAGCTCGCCGAGCCGAACCAAGTTGGGGTGCTCGACGTCGGCCAGCGCTCGGAACTCGCGCTTGAACCGATAGCGCAGGGTCGGATGCGTGTTGGCCAGAGTCTTGAGCGCGACGACCTGATCGCTCTCGAGTCGGCGCGCGGCGAAGACCTCACCCATGCCGCCCTTGCCGAGCACCCGCTCGAGCAGGTAGCCGCCGAGCCGCGAGCCGACGCCCCAATGGCTGGCTTGCTGCGCAGCGCTCTGTTCGTAGGTCGTATCCAGGAGGTCGGACACACGACACTCTACCAGCCCTCGCGGCGCGCCCGCTCGCGCGTGAGCGCGCGGCGAAGTGGCCCGAACGCGGCGATGGCAGGCGAAATCTGCCAGTTTCTTGCCGGCGCCGGCCACCGCGGTCCTACTGGCTTCGTGCCTCGCGCTGCGCTCACGATCGCTCTCATGCTCGCGCTCCCTGCTTGTGACTTCTTCAAGGAGCTGCAGAGCGACCCCGACGCGGGCGGCACCGACGAAGCCGGCGACGACACGACCGATGGCACCGACACCGGCAGCGACGAGCCCTGTGACGTGCTCGACGAGCACTGCGCCGATCAAGACACCTTGGTCAGCTGCGACCCCGACAGCGGCGAGCTCGTGACCTCGCAGTGCGCCGCCCTGTGTGGCGACACCCTGCTCAACTTCACCTGCACCCCGACCGCCAACTTCGTGCACGGCTGCTGGTGCGTGAGCCCGGGCAACATCAAGCTCACCGCCTGCGGCGAGCTCGAGGACTGCGTCAACGGCTGCGGCGATCCGAACTCGACCTGCTCGCAGTCCTGCTTCGCCGACACCGACGCGACCACGATCCGCCTGCTCGGCACGCTCTGGTCTTGTGCCGACATCGCGTGTGACGAGATCTGTGCGATGTATCCGGCCGACTGCAACAGCTGCTTGGCCTCGGCGCAGGCCGGGTTGTGGGGCGATTGTGGGGTCGAGCGATCGGTCTGCGACGCGGACAAGACCGACGAGCCGACCTGGCCCTGAGTCGGCTCAGGCGCCCGGCTTCTCGAGCCGCAATGTCGCCATTCGCCTCCGATATTCTCGGTACTTGTCATCGTCGGCGATGAATGGCATGGCCTCGACGAGGTCGTCGAGATAGCGAGCGACGAACCCCCGCAGCTCTTCGAGGACTGCCAGGCGTGGAACGATGACGGGGTCTTCATGACCCCAGTGTGGCAAGATGATGAGTCGCGGGCCGCGTCGATCCTCGTTCCGTATCCTCGTGTAGACCCGAACCTCCGCTCCGTCGGTCGCAAATACGATGACAGGCAACCACATGACGAAATGCGAGAATAGCCAAGAATAGACCTTCATTTCGGAGGGTAGGTTCAGGGATGCGTCGCGGAAACCTCCGGGTTCTTCGGCAGGGAGCGAGCGGAGTGCTTCGGCCATCAGCACGCTCGAGTCGAAGAGATCCATGAATTTCCCTCCGGTCATTCTCAGCTCATCGGCGCCGATGATGAGCGTTGCACATGCGCCGCAATCTACATGATCGGCGAATGCATCTCCGAAATCATAGTCCTCGGGAATGTCGGGTTCCGGGAGGGGCAGAGAGGGGCTCTCGTAGTGGATGTGGAAACCAGATTGACTCATGGTATCGCTCGGTCGAAGCCCCCCACGATCAAGTTGACCCGCGGCTGGAGCTCGAGTTCCAGCGTTTCGGCGGGCCCGACCCCGGTCAGCTTCAGGGAATGGAGCATGGCGCGCCGACAGTATCGGATCCGATCGCTCGACACCAGCCGATCCCATGACGCGGTGATTCACCTTCGCCGCCGAGCATGAGAATCGAAGCGCAACGCTGGCGACCTTCGCCACGTCTGATCGTCGGGCTCGCTCCCCCGCTCCCACTCGCGTACGCTCGCGCCCACGATGCCGGGCAATTCCTGGGGCGAGCGCTTTCGGGTCACGACCTTCGGCGAGTCGCATGGTGGTGGGCTCGGGGTCGTGATCGACGGC
>JAMHUH010000830.1:0-9036 GCA_035904925.1 Nannocystaceae bacterium | reverse complement strand
CCTGCGTCAACAAGACCAACTCGACCAGCATCCGCGACGGCATCGTCCCGCGCGACGGCTTCGACGCCCGCGACTCGGGTGATCCCTACGGCCAGTTCTCGGATCCCGAGACCAAGATGATCTTCCGCGGCCCGACTCGCCGCGGCCTCGACCAGATCAACGTCGGGATGAAGATCGGCATCCTCTCGCAGGAACGAAAGTCGCACCTGCCCAACTGGGTCGTCGGCCTCGAGGGTCGCTTCGCGATCGCGGCGCCGATGTCGATGTCGCGGGCGATCCAGACCTCCGACCCGGGCGGCAACCATCGCGTCGGCCGAGGCATCCACGAGCTCGGCGTCTGGACCGCGTTGAGCCGGCGCTACCGCTTCCTCGAGCCCTTCTTCGGCGCCCACTGGCGCTACGCGATGCGGGCCAACAACACCAACTTCCTCGACTTCGGCGGCTCGCAGACCTCCGCGAACCCGCAGTCCGAGACCGGGGCCTACTTCGGCGCCGAGATCGTGCCCTGGGAGAAGCCTGCCCAGCACAAGAAGTTCTCGATCATCCTGAACGGCTCGGCCCTGCTCCACTACGGTGGTCGGGCCTACAGCGAGGTCTGGGAGGTCCTGGCCGACAGCCCCGCGCTGATCGGTTCGAACTCGCCGGGCCAGGGTCCGGCCTGCAACGCCGGGCCCGCGGTCGCCTACGCGAACGCCAACCCCTCGGATCCCTCGGGCTACGTCGACGCGGCCAACGCTGCCGCGGGCGGCAACACCTGCTCGGCCTTCAACGGCATCACCAACGTGCAGGACTACGGCACCTTCGGCCTGACCGCCGCGCTGAACTTCCACATGGGCCCCTACGCCCGGTTGAACTTCGGCGTCGACATGAAGACCGACACCCGCCACTTCCTGACCACGACCTCGCGCGGCGACGGCAAGGCCTCGGGCGATCCGAACATCGTCGAGCCCGACAGCGTCGACGTGAACCCGGTCCGCCGCGACGTGGTCGACAACGTCGGCCGCCGCTACGCGATCGACGACGTGTTGCTGCTGACCGGCTTCGCCAACTTCATCGTCACCTTCTGAGCTCCTCCGAGCTCGGCGCGCGCGAGCGCAACAATCCCCGCGCTGGCTTCGGCCACGCGGGGATTGTTCGTTGGGGGGCTGGACCTGGTCCGCGGGCGGGTCAAGCTGGGCCCGTGGACCCGCTCCGCTTCGCCCTCACCGCGATCGCGATCGTCGCTGCGCTCTATCTCGGCCTGTGGATCCGCAGCCTGCTGGCCAAGCGCGTGACCGTGATCGATCCCTTCTGGGGCCTCGGCTTCATGGTGCTCGGGCTCGCGCTCGCGCGCATGGTCGAGACCACGAACTCGCGGACCTGGCTGATGCTCGCGCTGGTCAGCGTCTGGGCGCTCCGCTACGCGACCCACATCTGGCGGCGCTCGTGGGGGCACGACGAGGCCTCGCTCTACTACCCCTACGCCGAGCAGCGGGCCAAGCACGGTCGGAATTTTTGGTGGATCAGCCTCTTCAGCGTCTTCACCCCGCAGATGCTCGGTCACCTCGTGATCGGCCTGCCGATGTTGATGGTTCTGTACGCGCCGGGCAGCGCGTCGCTCGGGCTGCTCGATGGTCTCGGGGCTGCGATCGCGCTGACCGGCACCCTCGTCGAGGGCGTCGCGGATACGCAGATGCGCCGCTTCAAGGCGGATCCGAGCAAGCGCGGGACGACGCTCGAGACGGGGCTCTGGCGGTATAGCCGGCATCCGAATTATTTTGGGGATGCGCTGTGCTTTTGGGGGCTCGGCGTGGTCGGGCTGGGGAGCCCCTTGGGGGTTTGGGGGTTGATTGGGCCGGCGGTCTTGACGGTGTTGCTGCGGACGCAGGGGGTTCGGATGCTCGAGACGCGGTCGAAGATTGGGGGGCGGCCGGCTTATGCGGCTTATGTCGCGAGGACTTCGGCGTTCGTGCCTTGGTGGCCGAAGGGGTAATTCTTTCTTCGTGGGTTTCGCGGTGGGATCCTTCGCGGGCGCTCGGGTGCTGGCGAAGGGGCTATGCGGTCGGAATCATGGCCCCGCTGCCGGGCTCGTCTCGATCCTTCGTGGGCTTCTGCTCGCCCTCCCGGTGCCATGATTCCGCCCGCGCGCCTTCGAATTCTCGAATGTCAGCTCGGCGTTCGAGAGGGACCGTGGGGATCGTCATCAGACCCTTCGCGGGCGACCGCGTGCTGGCGAAGGGGCTATGCGGTCGGAATCATGGCCCCGCTGCCGGGCTCGTCTCGATCCCTCGTGGGCTTCTGCTCGCCCTCCCGGTGCCATGATTCTGCCCGCGCGCCTTCGAATTCTCGAATGTCGGCGCGGCGTTCGAGAGGGACCGTGGCGATCGTGATCAGACCCTTCGCGGGGGTTTTCGGTGGGATCCTTCGCGGACGCTTGGGTGCTGGCGAAGGGGCTATGCGGTCGGAATCATGGCCTCGCTGCCGGGCTCGTCTCGATCCTTCGTGGGCTTCTGCTCGCCCTCCCGGTGCCATGATTCCGCCCGCGCGCCTTCGAATTCTCGAATGTCAGCTCGGCATTCGAGAGGGACCGATCGGAGATCTCGGGCCCTCGTCGCGTCAGCTCAGAGCGGAATGTTGCCGTGCTTGCGCGGCGGGTTGTCCTGCCGCTTGTTCTTCAGCATGTCGAACGAGTCGATCAACACCTTGCGGGTCTCGTTGGGCCGAATGATGCGATCGAGAAACCCGGCTTCGGCGGCTTTGTAGGGGCTGGCGAACAACGCCCGATACTGTGCGACGAGGCGGGCGCGCTCGGCTTCGGGGTCGGCGGCTTCTTGCAGCTCGCGGCGGAAGATGATGTTGACGGCTCCGTCGGCGCCCATGACGGCGATCTCGGCTCCGGGGTAGGCGAGGTTGATGTCGCCGCGGATGTGCTTGGAGGCCATGACGTCGTAGGCGCCGCCGTAGGCCTTGCGGGTGACGAGCGTGACCTTGGGGACGGTCGCTTCGGTGAAGGCGTAGAGGAGCTTGGCGCCGTGGCGAATGATGCCGCCGTACTCCTGGGCGGTGCCGGGCAGGAAGCCGGGCACGTCGACGAGGGTCAGCAGCGGGATGTTGAAGGCGTCGCAGGTGCGGACGAAGCGGGCGGCTTTGACCGAGGCGTCGATGTCGAGGCAGCCGGCGAGGACCAAAGGCTGGTTGGCGACCACGCCGATCGAGGCGCCAGCGAGGTGGATGAAGCCGACGACGATGTTCTTGGCGAAGTGCTCTTGGACCTCGAAGAACACGCCTTCGTCCGCGACCGCGCTGATGATCTTGCGGATGTCGTAGGGCTTGTTGGGGTTCTCGGGGACGAGATCGTGGAGCTCGGGGCAGTCGCGGTCGGAGGGATCGCTGGTCTCGCGCCAGGGCGCGGGCTCGAGGTTGTTGCTCGGCAAGAAGCCGATCAGCTCGCGGGTCAGGGCCAGCGCGGCGGCTTCGTCGGGGCAGGCGAAGTGGCCGACGCCCGACTTTTGGTTGTGGGCCATCGCGCCGCCGAGCGCCTCTTTGGTGACCTCTTCGTGGGTGACCGTCTTGATCACGTCGGGGCCGGTGATGAACATGTAGCTCGACTCCTCGACCATCAGCACGAAGTCGGTGAGCGCGGGCGAGTAGACGGCACCGCCAGCGCAAGGCCCGAGGATGACGGAGATCTGCGGGACCACGCCCGAGGCCAGCACGTTGCGCTTGAAGATCTCGGCGTAGCCCGCGAGCGCGGCGACGCCCTCTTGGATGCGCGCGCCACCGCTGTCGTTGAGGCCGATCACCGGCGCGCCGACCCGGGTCGCGAGGTCCATGACCTTGCAGATCTTCTCGGCGTGGGCCCAGCCGAGGCTCCCGCCGAACACGCTCGGGCGCTGGGCGAACACGAACACCTTGCGGCCATCGATGCTGCCGTAACCGGTCACGACGCCGTCGCCGTAGACCCGCTTGCTCGGCATTTCGAAGTCGGAGCAAGGCGAGGTCACGAACTGATCGAGCTCGACGAAGCTGCCGGGGTCGAGCAGCATGACGATCCGCTCGTGCGCGGTTTGCCGGCCGGTCTCGGCCAGGTGCTGCTCGGCGCGGGCCGACTTCGCGGCCAGGCGCTCGAGCTCGGCTGGGTCGCCCTCGATCAACGAGGGGCCACCACCGATCGCCGCGAGGCGCTCGCGGATCTCCAGCTCGGAAAGCGCGCTTCGGGCTTGGACTTCGGGCTTGGGCTGCTCCGGCATCGGCCGGGAGGATACACTCTTCGCACCCGGGCTCGCGCTCGCTTGCCGCGGTCGCGCTCTGGGGTCGACACTTCGCCATGGCCTTTGCACATGCATCGCTCGCCGCCGACCTGCTCGGACCCGCGGTCGACAAGTTCATCGGCGAGCAGGCCCCGGCGCCGATGCGCAAGATGGCCGCGGCCGGGCTGGCCCCCCTGCCGCCGCGCGACCTGCTCGTGGCGCTCTACCAGCTCTGGGTCGACGGCGGCGAGTTCTCCGAGCGCGCGGCCAAGACGGTCGAGGGCCTGCCGCCGCCGGTGCTCGACGGTGCGCTCGCCGATCGCATGCTGCCCCCGGGCGTGATCGATCTGCTCGGTCGCAAGCTCGCGCGCAACGACAAGGTGCTCGAGCAGGTCGTCCGCCATCCCAACGTCGACGACGAGACCTTGGTCGGCATCGCGCGGGTCTGCCCCGAGGGCATCTGCGACGTGATGGCCGCCAACGAGACCCGCTGGCTGGCCAAGCCGACGATCGTCGCCAGCCTCTACCAGAACCGGCACTGCCGGATGAGCGTGATCCACCGAATGATCGAGCTGGCCGAGCGCCAAGGCGTCGACCTCGGGCTGCCGGCGATGGAAGAGATCCGCGCGGCGCTGGCCGAGAGCGGGCCGGTCGACGAGAGCCGCGACAGCGTGTTCAGGGAGGTCACCTCGACCGAGGCGATCGTCGCGGCCGAGGCCAAGGTGATCGACTTCATGAGCGAGGCCGAGGTCGACGACGCGCTCGACCTGCCCGACTTCGATGACCCCGACGCGCCCATGTTCGAGGGCCAGCTGCCGGGCGAAGAGCCGCTCGAGCCCAGCGACGACGATGATGAGAAGCCGACCACGGACACGCCGCCGCCCAGCCGCGAGCGCCGGATGACCCAGCTGATGACGATGCGGCCGATGGAGAAGATCCGCACGGCGATGCTCGGCGATCGCTACGATCGCTCGATCCTGATCCGCGACAGCAACAAGCTGGTCTCGATGGCGACCATCAAGTCGCCGAAGATCCGCGACGACGAAGCCGTCGCCTATGCCGCCAATCGCGCCTTGTCCTACGAGGTCGTGGCCTACATCTCGAACCGCCGCGACTGGTTCAAGCTCTACACGGTCAAGCTCAACTTGGTCATGAACCCCAAGACCCCGATGTCGCGCTCGATGACCCTGCTCGCGCACCTCAACCAGACCGACATCCAAAAGGTCGCGCGCTCGAAGAACATCCCCTCCGCGCTGGCGACGGCGGCGAAACGCAAGCTGCAGAACCGACGTTAATGGTTTCGATGCTCGACGCGATCCAACGCTGGGGTGGGATCCTGGTCCGACCTCGGCGCACGCTCGAGGCCCTGCGCGAGGGCCCGGCCGCGCGCGGTCGCTTCGATGGTTGGTGGCTGATGGCCCTCTACGTGGTCGGCAGCCAGATCGAGCGCTTGACCGAGGCGCTGGCCAAATTCGAGGTCCTGGGCAGCTTTGCGATGCTCTTCAACGCGATCGCGATCGCGCTGCTGGCCCCGATCTTGGTCGCGTTGATGGTCGAGAGCCTGGTCGGCAGCAACCGCCCGCGCTATCGCAACTTGCCGATCGCGGCCTTGGTCGCGGTCTCGACGCTGGGCACCTTGCTGCGCCTCTTCCACGTGAGCTTGCCCGGGCCCGTCTACCTGCCCGAGATGCTCGGCACCTTCTGGGCGGCTGGGCTCGCGATCTGGATCCGCAGGAGCTTCCCGGCCGAGGTCGAAGCCGACGCGAAAGAGGTGCAAGCATGAAGATCGAACTCGTGATGGGTCTCGCGCTCGTGGGTCTGGTCGGCTTCAGCGGCGCGCTCAGCTTGGGCGTCGGCATCGACAACTGGGAGCTGGCCGCACCGGTCGGCCCCTCCGAGCCGGTGCCCGAATTCCAAGTGCGAATGGCCGACGGCAGCTGGCTGCGCAACACCGACCTCGAGGGCCAGGTGACTATGCTGACGTTTTGGGCGACCTGGTGCGGCGCGTGCAGCATGCAGATGTCGACCTACGCCTCGCTCGAGGAGCGCTTTGCCGACACCGACCTGCGGATCATCGGGGTCAACCGCGACGATCTGCCCTCGGGCCAGCGCGAGCGAGCGGTCGCTGATTATGCGCGGGGCAAGGAGATTGGTTTTCCGCATGCGCTCGATGATGGGCGGATGGCGTCGGCGTTTCGGGTCAGCGGGATCCCGCATGTCGTGTTGATCGATCGCGCGGGGCAGATTCGCTTCGTGCATGTCGGGCAGGTGCGCGAGAAGGTGCTCGCGCGCGAGATTGACACGCTGCTCGACGATTGATCTTCCTTTCGCGGACGCTTGGGATTACGCTCGCGGCAACAGCGGCACATCACAAACAACGCCAGAGGATTACCGCGAGGAGTTCCGGCGGGCCGCTTTTGAGGCCCAGGCGGTGCTGTTCGAGGACGCGCTGATCGCAACCAAATTCCATCCGAAGGCCGCCGCCGCGGCAGGTTTCCGCCTCCTACTCGAGCACTTCAAGGGGCTCTAGAAACATGGTGCAGAAAATAAACTCCCTCCTGCAAATGTCACTGCTAACCACGATTAGCAGCATCGTCGTTGCATGTGGAACTATGCCGATCGCCTCGCGTCCAAACTGGGATCGGGAACCTGATATCGGGGTGCACATTGCAGGTATTGGAAAATGTGTTGGCGGCTGCGAAATTAGCCGCTACGATGTCATTCTTGCGGTGGATGGCGCACTCGCAGATGGACCAAGTGATGTCTACGGCCCCCTCAGTGATGGAAAATCCCACAGTGTTCGCATTTGGGACTATCGCAGTCTTGAGGAAAAGCTTGTAAAAATCCGGATCCGGCACAACCATCTCCCCTCGTTTGGTTTCGTTGCTGTCGGAGCACTGAAATCTGTACTTGAGCCGGGGCGGGGCCGTCTCCTTGGATCCGCCGTGGCACACTCGCGCTTCTACGGAGCGACGGGAGATTGGATAATGCCCGATAGTCAGTTTGGACAGACTTATATGATCTTCGATTTCACAAGTTTCACAAGTGATGAATGGCTGGATCGGGCTGCCGTAGCAATCTTGCGGAACGCTCCGCCTGTGCCGGTATTTCTACTCCAAATCACCTCCGATCCGAAGCACGTCTCTGGTGGGGAGCGACTTAGCGAACTGAACACCCTGCCCAATGTCGTCTTTGCATCGACTTCATCTGGAACGGGGTACCGCCACCTTCAAGGCTACGACATGAGTCCGCCATCTCCAAATCTGTCGGTCGTGGATTGTCACGGCGTCATTCGTTGGCACTCGAACTACGCAGTTTCGTTCACATCGGAATTTGACATAGTCATCAGCGATGCAATTGAAGCTGCCCGTGGGCTTGAGCTGGAGAGGCAGCAAGGCGGGTGTTGGTCAACCAAAGTCCCTTCCACAAGCCAATAAAGTCCCTTCCCGGAGGCCCTTCGCAGAGCGGGAGCGACGCCAGGCGATCGGCGTCTCCGTTTTCGCCCAGTTGCCTCTCAGCCCCGCGTGATCGGCCACGAATCCGTCCCGTCCACGGGCCAAATCATCCGGGTCTGGAGGGACGTGATCCCTGGAGATAGAATCTCAGAACCCCAAAAGTCCCTTCCCGGAGGTCCTTCGCAGAGCGGGAGCGACGCCAGGCGATCGGCGTCTCCGTTTTCGCCCAGCTGCCTCTCAGCCCCGCGTGCACGTCCATGCGATAGCGCGCAGCCGCGACGGCGAAGAGATACTCGAACACCCGCACGACCTCGGCGACGGGCACGAACCTGAACATCCGACACACAGCTCGCGCGGTGACGAAGCAGAGCCGACCGGGGACGACGGAGCGCGGCGCAGTCATGTACCCAGGCTTGTCGGCCACGGCCTCGCGGCCTTGCACGAAAAGTGAGGCGCTACGGCCATCGCCACGCGGCCGCGTGTATCGAGCCTACGACGGCGCAGGCGTGGCGACCTCGGCGTGGCGACCTCGCTGGGCTTCGACTTCAAGGGTCAGCCGCTCGAGGAGCAGCGCCAACTCTTCGCGGACAAGACCGTCCAACCGGACTGGTCGGATCTGTTCGGAGAAGATACGATCGCCGCGATGGCCTCCGCCGCCGCGAGCCTGCTCGACGCCGAGACCTTCTCGGCCAGCAGCTCACGCGACGCGCTCGGCCGCGTGTTGACGGCGATCAGCCCGGACGGCAGCGAGGTCCACTACGGCTACGACGAGGGCGGCGCGCTCGAGCAGGTGACGCTCAATCACCGCGGCAGCGTCACGACGCAGACGGTCGTCGGCGACATCACGTATGACGCGAAGGGCCGGCGCGAGACGGTCGTCTACGGGCCGACCGGCGCGCCCACGAGCACGACGACGTACACCTACGACGAGCTGAGTCAGCGACTGACGCGGCTGCGGACGGTGCGGGCGAGTGACAGCGAGGCGATCCACAGCCTGCACTATCACTACGATCCGGTCGGCAACATCACGGACATCCGCGATAGCGCCCAGCAGACGGTGTATTTCGACAACACCGTGGTCGCGGCCGCGAACTCGTACACCTACGACGCGCTGTACCGGCTGGTCGAGGCGACGGGGCGCGAGCATAGCTCCGAAGGCACGGGGCAGCGGACGGACGCGGACATGACTGTGACGGCGCAGCCGATGTCGAGCGACCCGTCGGCGATGCGGCTGTACACGCAGCAGTTCGTGTACGACGAGGTTGGCAACATCCTCGAGATGAAGCACCTGCCGAGCTCGGGCACCGGGTGGACGCGGTATTACCAGTACGACACGTTAGGCAATCGACTGC
>JAMHUH010000829.1:0-17797 GCA_035904925.1 Nannocystaceae bacterium | reverse complement strand
ATCAGCACCGACTCGATCGCCTCGCCGTCCGCCGTCCGCAGCCGCAGCTTGCGAGTCCCGTCGCTCGCGGTCTGGATCACGTCGATCGCCAGCGAGTCCAGCGAGGCGCGCTCGGCCAGCTTGGCCCGATCGGCCTTGCCGAGGTTGGTCATCGCGTCGAAGTCGGACACGCGATGCTGGTGGATCCACTCGAACACCTGGTCGGCCCGAAAGCGCGGCGCACCGAGCTCGCGGGCCAGCCACTCGGCCAACTCGGGCCGAGTCATGCCGCGCAGGTTGGGCTTGTCCGGGCGCGGGATGCCGGCGTTGGGCCGGCGGAGCTGCCAGAGGGCCATCGGCCGGGACCTTAGCACCGGCCGCCGACGCGCCCTCCGCCTGGGCGAGGAAAAGCTCAGTGCGTGAGGATCTTGACCTCGATGCGCCGGTTCTCGGCCCGGCCCTCGGAGGTGTCGTTGGTGTCGATCGGCTCGTTGGGCCCGGCGCCGCGGGTCTCGATCCGGCTGGCATCGACGCCCTTCTCGACCAGGTAGTTGCGGACCGACTCGGACCGGCGGCGCGAGAGGTCCATGTTGTGCTCGTAGTCGCCGCGCGAGTCGGTGTGACCGCTGATCTCGATCCGCACGCTCGGGAATTTCTCGAGCACCTCGACCGCGCGGTCGAGGATCGGCTTGGAGTCGGACTTGATCACGTCCTTGTCCGAGTCGAAGTTGATGCCCTTGAGGATGCCGGCGAGGTCGGCGAACTCGTCGGGGACCACGTCGGGGCAGCCGTCGTCGTCCTCGAACCCGTTGCGGCTCTCGGGCTCGTTCGGGCAGGCATCGACCTGATCGGGGATGTCGTCGTCGTCCTTGTCGGGCGGGCAGCCGGTCGGTGGATCACCGGGCACGCGCGGGCATTGATCGTCGCGGTCGGGGATCCCGTCGCCGTCGCGGTCGCGCAGCGGTCGTTCCTGCTTGCGGTTGAGCGTGATCGAGATGCCGAGCAAGACCTCGGGCGTGTGCGTGACGCCCTCGCCGACGCCGTACTTGTTGGTCAAGTTGTCGCGGACGTCGAGCCGCAACATGATCCAATAGTTGACGAAAAACTTGAGGCCGGCGCCGAAGTGGACGGCGATGTCGGCCTCGCTGCCGACCGCCGAGCGCGGGCTGGCCACACCGATCGCCCCGGTGCCTGCGACGATGAAGGGCGTCAGTCGCCAGAGCCCGATCTGGCCGACCAGGTGCGCGCGGCCGGCCCAAATGATCGGCTTGCCGCTGCCGTCGCGCAGGCTCGCCGGCATCACGCCGCCTTCGGCCTCGACGCCGAAGTGACGGATCGGGTAGTAGCCGACCCGGAGCCCGACATCGGGCGCGAGCAGGCCGTATTGCTTGCGGCCCTGGCTGGGCAAGTCGAGGCTGGCCTCGAAGAGCTCGAGGTTGGGCGAGGGGAACATGACGCCGCCCCAGACGCCGAGCTCGACCATGTTGGGCTCGGGCGCGTAGAGATCGATCCAACGCTCGCCCTTGGGCTTGTGCCCGCGCTCGGCCGAGCCCTCGCCCGAGGCGCCCTCGTCGGTCGACGCCGCGCCTTCGAGCGAGACGCTCGAGCCCTCGCCCTCGGGCGGGGCCGCGTGCGCGAGTCGTGGCTGCGCGAGCAGACCGAGCAGGGGAGACGCGAGGATGACGAGGAGTCGAGAGGTCGCTGACACGGCTCGGAGAACCCGCGGGTAGAGTGAGGTCGGTGGCGTCCGATCGCGGACGGTCGACGGGTGGACCTGGCGAGTATAGGTGTCGAATCGCCCGTGCTGGGGTTCGACCGTGCGTCCGTGGTCGATTGTGTTGATGGTCGAGCGTCGATTTCGTGGTCGGGACCACGCGTTCGATCGTCAGGCGAGCCGAGCCAGCAGATCCTGGTGACGCGGGCCGAGGCGCAAGGGTGGATCGCGGTCGAGCAGCGCCTCGATCGCTTCTCGATCGATCGCGTTCGGATCGGTCTCCAATTCGGCGGCCTCGAGCTGAAGCTCGAGCGCCCGGCGGGCGAGCCCGTGGCTCGACTCCTCGCGACCGAGCTCGTGCAGGAGTCGCGACTTCTCGGCCAGGAGTCGGGCGTAGGCTCGAATCCGGGCTGGCGGACGGAGGATCAGCGCGGCCGTGCGCGCGTCGACCAAGGCGATTCGCGAGTGATCGAAGACGTCCTCGAGCAGGCTGTCGGACGCCTGGTCGACCTCGACGAGCTGGTCCTGCTCGCGGTCGAGGATCGCCGCGGCGATCTTGCGCACGGCGCTGCCGACCTCGTCGACCTGAACCATCACCCAGTCGTAGCGCTCGCCCTCCATCGCCCGAACCTAGCCCCACACACGGAGCTTCTGACCGCCGCGTCTTGCACTGAACGGAAAAGCAGATAGGCTCGCCGCCCATGCCCCAGGATGGGTCCACCACCTCGCGCCGCAGGGCCTCGAACAAGTCCGCCGCCGCCAAGAAGCCCGCACGTGCGGACGCGCCCCTGGTCCATGGGCATGGCGTCCAAGCCCGAGAGCCGGACTTCATCGAGGTCCGTGGCGCGACCGAGCACAACCTCAAGATCGATCAGCTCCGCGTGCCCAAGCGCGAGCTGGTCGTGTTCACGGGCGTCTCGGGCTCGGGCAAGTCCTCGCTCGCCTTCGACACGCTCTACGCCGAGGGCCAGCGCCGCTACATCGAGAGCCTGTCCGCCTATGCCCGGCAATTTCTCGGTCAGCTCGAGCGGCCCAAGGTCGAGCACCTGAGCGGGCTCTCGCCGACCATCGCGATCGAGCAAAAGGCCGCGTCGAACAACCCGCGCTCGACGGTCGGGACCATCACGGAGATCTACGACTACATGCGGGTGCTCTTCGCCCGGATCGGTCGCCAGCACTGCCACATCTGCGGCAAGCCGGTCCGCTCGCAGACGACCGAGCAGATCATCGGCGAGCTGCTGCACCTCCCGGAGGACACCCAGGCGACCTTGCTCGCGCCCTTGGTCGTGCATCGCAAGGGCGAGTTTCGCGAGCTCTTCGAGGAGCTGCGCGGGCGCGGCTTCGTGCGGGTTCGGGTCGACGGCGCGATCCATCGGCTCGACGACGCGCCCAAGCTCGACAAGAAATTCAAGCACTCGATCGAGCTGGTCGTCGACCGGGTCCGGCTGCGCTCGCAAGATCGCATGCGCCTGGCCGAGAGCGTCGAGCTGGCGCTGCGCGAGGGCAAGGGCGAGCTCGTGGTCGAGGCCGAACCGCCGGCGACCAAGGCAGCGCCCAAGCCCGAGTCGATCCACCTCGCCTTCGCCCAAGATCGCAGCTGCTGCGGCCACGCCTTCCCCGAGGCGAGCCCACAGAGCTTCTCGTTCAACTCGCCGCTCGGCATGTGCCCGGACTGCAACGGGCTCGGCTCGCGGCTCGAGATCGATCCCGAGCTGCTGATCAGCGACCCGAACAAGTCGATCCGCGAGGGGGCGATCGCGCCGTGGTCGGGCGCGGTCGATCGCGAGTCGGGCTGGACCTGGCGGATCATCGAGGCGGTCGCCGAGGCCCACGACATCGATCTCGACGTCGCGTGGGCCAAGCTCGGCAAGAAGAAGCGCGACGTGATCATGTACGGCAGCGCGGGCCAGCGGATCCGCGTGCGCTGGGGCAACGAAGAGAGCGGCGGCAGCCACGGCGAGTGGGGCATGCGCTTCGAAGGCGTGGTCCACAACCTCGAGCGGCGCTTCGGCCAGACCAGCTCCGACTCGGCCCGGGAGTACTACCGGCGCTACTTCACCGACAAGCCCTGCGAGAGCTGCGGCGGCCTCCGGCTGCGGCCCGAGAGCCTGGCGGTCAAGCTGCTGACGGCGAGCGGGACCAAGAACATCGCCGAGGTCACCAACCTGACCGTCCGCGAGGCCCACGATTGGTTCGGCGCGCTCGAGCTCGGCGGCGCGCAAAAGATCATCGCCGAAGGGGCGCTGCGCGAGATCGTCGGTCGGCTCGGCTTCCTGCTCAACGTCGGCCTCGACTACCTCACGCTCGGCCGCTCGGGCCCGACGCTCTCGGGCGGCGAGGCCCAGCGGATCCGCTTGGCCAGCCAGCTCGGCTCGGAGCTCTCGGGCGTCATGTACGTGCTCGACGAGCCCAGCATCGGGCTGCATCAACGCGACAACCAACGCTTGATCGCCACGCTCCAGCGCCTGCGCGACCTCGGCAACACCGTGCTGGTCGTCGAGCACGACGAGGACACGATCCGCATGGCCGACCACGTGGTCGACTTCGGACCGGGCGCGGGCCACCTCGGCGGCGAGGTCGTGTTCTCGGGCTCGCCGGAAGATCTGGCCGCCTGCGAGCGCTCGTTGACCGGCCAGTACTTGTCCGGCAAGCGCCAGATCGAGGTCCCGGCCAAGCGCCGCGAGCCGACCGGATCGATCAAGGTGATCGGGGCCAACGAGCACAACCTGCGCAACCTCGACGTCGAGTTCCCGCTCGGGGTCCTGGTCGCGGTCACCGGCGTCAGCGGGGCCGGCAAGAGCTCGCTGGTCAACGGCATCTTGTTGCCGGCGCTCGCTCGCAAGCTGCACGACTCGGGCGATCCAGTCGGCGCCCACACCGAGATCACCGGGCTCGACGCGCTCGACAAGGTCATTGCGATCGACCAGCGCGCGATCGGTCGGACCCCGCGATCCAACCCGGGCACCTACACCAAGGCCTTCGACGAGATTCGCTCGATCTTCGCCCAGCTGCCCGAGGCGCGCGCGCGCGGCTGGCAGGCCGGCCGCTTCTCGTTCAACGTCAAGGGCGGTCGCTGCGAGGCGTGCTCGGGCGATGGCGTGGTCAAGGTCGAGATGCACTTCTTGGCCGACGTCTACGTGCCTTGCGAGGTCTGCCTCGGCCGGCGCTACGACCAAGCCACGCTCTCGCTCCGCTACAAGGGCCAGTCGATCGCCGACGTGCTCGATCGCAGCATCGACGAGTGCGCCGAGCTCTTCGGCAAGCACCGCAAGCTCGGTCGAATCTTGGCCACGCTCCAGGACGTCGGGCTCGGCTACATGAAGATCGGCCAGACCGCGCCGACCATGTCCGGTGGCGAGGCCCAGCGGGTCAAGCTCAGCCGCGAGCTCGGCAAGGTCCAGACCGGCCGCACGCTCTATGTCCTCGACGAGCCGACCACCGGCCTCCACTTCGAGGACATCGCCAAGCTGCTCAAGGTGCTCCAGCGCCTCGTCGACGGCGGCAACACGGTGGTGGTGATCGAGCACAACCTCGACGTCATCAAGTGCGCCGATTGGATCCTCGATCTCGGGCCCGAGGGCGGGGCAGGGGGCGGCAAGCTGATCGCCCAGGGCACGCCCGAACGGGTCGCCAAGGTCAAGGCCTCGTACACCGGCCAGTTCTTGCGCCCGCTCCTGACCCGCGCCTGAGCCACGCACGCCCGAACCCCACGCGCCGACCATGGCCTATCACGAGCGCCGCCTGCCGAAGCCCTCGCGGGCGTCGATCGAGATCGACGGGGAGGCCTACGACATCGACGTCATTGGCCAGGACGACGGTCGCGATCCCGATCCCGACGCGAGCTTTCGCCTGCTCCTCCAGCTCGGTCAGGGCCTGATGATCTACGTCTACGTGATCGGCATGGCCCGGCCGGACGATCCTCGGGCGTTCCACAGTTTGTGGCTGAAGGACTGCGCGGCGGCGTGGGTCGACGAAGAAGAGTACGGTCCGCCGAGCCGGGTCGCGGCGGGGCCGATCGAGCTGCCGATCGCGTTCGCGCGGGTCGAGTTGCTGGGTCCACGCGAGCGCTCGAGCTTCGCGATCGTCGGGCTGCGATTCGAATCACGGCCGACAGGCCAGCCGAACGCGCCCGATCTCGAGCTGTGCTGGCAGCTGCGGGACGACGCGCACGAGCGCGTCGATCTGGTCTACGCGAGCGCGAGCGGCTGGACGCTCGTGCGCTCGGGCTGGGTGCGCGCGCTCGAGCGCGACGAGCGGATCGTGTTCGGCGACCCGCAATCGAGCTGAGCCGTCCCGATCGAAAGCCTGTAATCGGCGAGGGGCTCGGGGGACTACCCACCCGGAGCCCAACACATGATCATGCGCAGCATCTCTTCCCTCGCCCTGCTTGCCACCTTTGCCCTCACCCTCGCTGGATGCGACACCGGTGAGAGCGAGACCATCGTCGACCGTGACGGCGACCTGATCCCCGACGCCGAGGATCCCGACGACGACAACGACGGCATCGACGACGAGAGCGACGCCGACGACGACGACGACGGCGTCGACGACAGCGAGGACGAGGAGGACATGGACGACGTCGACGACGACGGCGTCGAGGACGACGAGGACGAGGACGACGACAACGACGGCGTCAACGACGAGAGCGACGCGGACGACGACAACGACGGCGTCGACGACAGCGAAGACGAGAGCGACGCGGACGACGTCGACGACGACGGGGTCGACGACGAAGAGGACGAGGACGACGACAACGACGGCGAGGTCGACGACGAGGACGAGGACGACGACAACGACGGCGTCCCGGACACCGAAGAAGAAGCCGGCTGAGTCGCGCTGTGATCCCGCCCTCCGAGGCGGTCGAAATGAACGCCCGGTGGCTCCGCCCCGGGCGTTCGCGTTTGGTTGCGGCGAACGTGGTAGACGAGCGGCCGTGACCACGAGCAATCACGAGCTCTCCGCCGCAGGGCTCTCGGCCCGCGACATCTATCGCTTGATGACCTCGCTGATCGCTCCCCGACCGATCGCCTGGGTCTCGACGATCGACGAGCAGGGCCGGGCCAACCTCGCGCCCTTCTCCTACTTTCAAGCCGTCTGTTCAGCGCCGCCGACGATCGTGCTGGGGATCGGCCGACGGGGGCAGGGCGCGAGCAAGGACACGCTCGCCAACATCCTGGCGACCGGCGAGCTGACCATCAGCCATGTCTCGCATGCGCTGGTCGAGCCGATGAACGCGAGCTCGGCCGATCTGCCGCCGGAGATCAGCGAGTGGGAGTCGGCCGGGATCGCCAGCGAGCCCGCGCACCAGGTCAGGCCCGCGCGCGTCGCTGCGGCGCTCGCTGGGCTCGAGTGTCGACTGACCCACGCGATCCCGCTCGGCGTCGACGGCTCGGGCAAGCCCTCCTCGACGCTGGTGATCGCCGAGGTCGTGCACTTCTGGGCCCGCGAGACGCTGATTCAGCGGGACGAGCGCGGACACTTGCGGGCGATCGATCCCGCGCTGCTCGACGCGGTCGGGCGCCTCGGTGGGGACACCTACGCGACCACGCGCGATCGCTTTGATCTCCCTCGTCCCGCCTGAGCGCAGACAGCCACTCGTGACGAGCCACACGCGTGATCGTGGGCGAAACGTCGCGCCACTTTCCACGGTACTATCTCGTCAGTGAGCGAGTTGAATTCGAGCCCTGCGGCCCGCCAGGTCGATGCCACGCCTTCGGGCCGGGGTGGCGCCCCGCTGGGCGGATCGAAGGCCGACGCATGGACGGGTCACATGTTCGACGCGCTCCCCAGCCACGTCGAGATCTACGAGGTGGGCCCGCGCGACGGGCTCCAGAACGAGCGGACGATCCTGCCGATCGAGGCCAAGCTCGAGATGATCGAGGGCCTGGTCGACGCCGGCATCCGCCGAATCGAGATCACCAGCTTCGTCAACCCGCGCTGGATCCCGGCGCTCGCCGATCACATGGAGATCGCGACGCGGGTGCGGCGGCGCGAGGGCGTCCGCTACAGCGCGTTGGTGCCCAACATGCGCGGGCTCGACTCGGCCAGCCGCGCGGGCATGGACGAAGTCGCGATCTTCATGGCCGCGAGCGCGACGCACAACCGCAAGAACATCAACAAGACCACCGCGCAGGCGTTCGAGACCTACGCCGAGGTCTGCCGCGAGGCGCTCGCCCGCGGCATGAAGGTCCGCGGCTACATCTCGTGCGTGTACGGCTGCCCCTACGAGGGCCAGGTCCCCTACGACAACGTCTGGCAGGTCTGCAAGGGCATGCTCGATCTGGGCGTCTACGAGCTCAGCCTCGGCGACACGATCGGCGTCGGGACCCCGCGTCAGGTCGCCTGGGTGCTGCAAAAGCTGATCAGCGACGGCGTCGACCTCTCGCAGATCGCCGTCCACTTCCACGACACGCGTGGGACCGCGCTGGCCAACGTCGCGATCTCCTTGCAGCTCGGCGTGCGCACGGTCGACTGCTCGATCGGTGGGCTCGGCGGCTGCCCCTACGCGCCCGGGGCCTCGGGCAACGTCGCGACCGAAGACGTGGTGTTCATGCTCGAGGGCATGGGCATCGAGACCGGCATCGACCTCGACCGTCTACCCAGCATCTCGATCGAGGTCGGCAGCCGGCTCGGTCACGAGCTGCCCAGCAAGTACACCAAGGCCCACGTCGGCTACTGCGCCCGCACGGGCGCGCTCGTGTAGTCGGGCTCGGGCTGGGCCGCCTCAGCCTCGGCGCAGGGCGGCGATCATCCGCTGGATCGCGTCGCTCACCGCCGAGCTCAGCTCGCCGATCGACTGGGGATCGACCGCGTGGCTGCTGCCGTGGGCGAAGACCAGCAGGGGAATCTTGCTGCCGACCTGGATCGGCAGGACCAGCACGTTGCCCTTGAGCCCACCGAGCGCGCTCGAGAAGGCCTGATCGATCTTGCTGGTCTCGCGCATCGGCCCGAAGTAGGGCTTGCCGCGCTCGAGCACCTCGGCGAACACCGACTTGCCCGTGCTCGGGATCCGCACCTGACGGACGGCCTCGACCATCAGATCCTCGCCGCGGGCATCGTGGCCGCGCAGCTCGTTGTGGCTGTGGACGAACAAGATCACCCGGCTGAAGCCGGCGCCGAGGAAGTCGAGCAGCACGCCGGTGATCTCGTCGCGGTCGGTGATCGTCTCGAGCCGCGGCAGGACCTCGGCGACGGCCTCGGGCGAGAGCGGCACGGGTTGGTTGTTGAAGCCCTGCAAGGGCGGGTTCCAAGGCGTGTGCGCTCGGGGTCGGTTGGCGGCGCGCCGAGGCCCGCGGGCCGGAGACTCGACCAGGTCGGAGGGCGTCGGCTCGCGTGGAGCCTGCTCGCGTGGCGTCGGCGCCGGTGCCTCGGTCTGGATCTCGGTGATCCGAGCGAGCGGCGGCTCGTCGTCTTCGACCATCAGCGAGGGCTCGTCGTCCTCGACGATCGCCGGCGGCAGCGTGCTCGCAGGTGGCTGCGGTCGCGCGGGGAGGAGCCGCGCCGGACCTTGGGTCTCGACCTGGGTCGGGATGTTCTCTTCGGGGTCGCCTTGGACATGCTCGACGGCGTCGGCGTCGAGCTCGTCGTCGCTGGGGTAGTGCGAGTAGGGCGAGTCGTCGACCTCCGATTCGATCGGGGTCTCGGGCGCGTGGCTCGGCGTGGCGAAGGGCGAGGGTGAGGGCGAGGGTGAGGGTGGTCGAGGATCGACGGCGATCATCGAGACGTCGGTCTGGCGCAAGGTCAGCTCGGCCGTGGTCAGGTGCTCGCGCGCCCGCGTGCGCTCCTCGGCGGCTCGCTGCGCCGCGGCCCGCTCGTAGGCCTCTTCTTCGTAGCCGTAGAGGCGGATCAACGTGCGGCGCAGGTTCGAAGCGCTGGCGACCGCGCGGACCAAGTAGCTGTTGGTGCGACGAGCGATCGCGTCGACCGCCAAGGCGTCGGTCGGATCGGCCATCGCCACGGTGAGGTTGCCGAACTCGTCGACGCTGACCGGCACCGCGAGCAGCTGCCAGGCGAGGTCGCCGGGCAAGCGCATGGCCGTCTGCGGATCGATCCGTTCGAGCACCGCCTGGCGGACCCGAGGGATCAGCAGCTTGCTGGCCAAGAAGGCGACGAGCGTGTCTTCGTCGGCGAGCCCGAGCTCGAGCACGGCGTCGACATGCGAGAGCCGCTTGACTCGTGCGTGCTCGGCCGCGTCGGCGACCTGGCCGTCCGAGAGCAGGCCGGCGCGCAGCATCATGGTTCCGAGCGTGCTCATTCGGGCGTGCGATCATCCTGGGCTGGGCGCGAGACGTCAACTTCGGTGCTATATCAGCCCGCCCGCAATGATCGACTTGGATCACGCCGCGACCACCCCGCTCGATCCTCGGGTGCGGGCTGCGATGTTCGAACTGCGCGAGGATCCCGAGGCCCAGGGCAACCCCTCGAGCGTCCACCGGCGAGGCCAGCGAGCGCGGGGCGTGGTCGAGCAGGCGCGGCGGCGAGTTGCGAGCGCGCTGGGGGTCGAGCCGCTCGACGTCACCTTCACCAGCGGCGGGACCGAGTCCGACGCCTTGGCCCTGCTGGGCTGCGCGCGAGCCCTTCGAGCCCAGGGGCGCCCTTGCGGGATCCTGAGCGCCGTGATCGAGCACGCGGCCGTGCTCGAGGCCTGCGCGATGCTCGAGGCCGAGGGCCACCCGCTCGTGCACGTGCCGGTCGATGCCCAGGGCCGGATCCGCCAGAGCGAGCTGGTCGAGTCGCTCGCGAGCCACCCGGAGGTCGGGCTGGTCTCGCTCGCCGCGGCCAACCATGAGCTCGGCAACCGCTACCCAATCGCCAGCTTCGCCGCCGCACTCCGCGAGCTTCGCCCCGATCTGCGGATCCACTGCGACGCCGTTCAGGCGTTCGGCAAGCTGGCGATCGACTTTCACGCCTGGGGCGTCGACCTGCTCAGCGTGTCGAGCCACAAGATTCACGGTCCCAAGGGGGCCGGGGCGCTGATCCACCGCAAGTCGCTGACCCTCGCGCCGCTGTGGAAGGGCGGCACGCAAGAGCGCGGGCGTCGAGTCGGGACCGAGAACCCGCTCGCCCTGCATGGCTTTGGTGTCGCCGCCGAGCTGGCCGCGCAGGAGCTCGACGAGCGGGCGGATCGCGTGACCGCGCTCGTCGTGCAGCTGCGCGCGGTGCTGGCCGCGATCGACGGCGTCTGCATCGAAGGTGACCCCGACCACGCGATGGGCACGACCACCTGCATGGCGACCTTCGCCGGCTGCTCGGGCGAGCTGCTGACCATCCACCTCGACCTCGAGGGCATCGCGGTCTCGACCGGGGCCGCGTGCAGTGCCGGGACCCTCGCGCCCAGCAAGGTGTTGCTCGCGCTCGGGCAGCCGCGGGCCCGGGCGGCCAGCGGCGTCCGCTTCTCGATCGGTCACGACAATCGACCCGAGCAGCTCGAGCAGCTCGCCGAAGTCCTCCCGCGCGTGGTCGCCCGCGTCCGCGCAGCCTCCTGACTCACTCGAGATCCAAATCATGCGCGTCGTCTGTGCCATGTCCGGAGGAGTCGACTCCTCGATCGCCGCCGCCCTGATGGTCGAAGCCGGCCACGAGGTCGTCGGCATGACCATGGCGCTCTACGACGCCAGCGGCAGCGAGCGAAAGGGTCGCGGCGGCACCTGCTGCTCGCCGGCCGAGGTCGACCTCGCCCGCTGGGTCTGCGAGCGGCTCGGGATCCCCCACTACACCGTCGACGAGCGCGAGCGCTTCCAGGCCGAGGTCATCGACGACTTCGTGCGCGAGTACGCGGCCGGGCGCACGCCCAACCCCTGCGCGCGCTGCAACGAGCACGTCAAGTTCGGGCCCTTGCTCGCGCGGGCGCGGGCGCTGGGCGCCGAGCGGCTGGTGACCGGTCACTACGCGCGGATCGAGGCGGGCGAGCTGCTCCGCGCCAGCGACCCCAGCAAGGATCAGAGCTACTTCTTGTTCGCGATGGGTCGCGCCGCGCTCGCGCATGTCGAGTTTCCGCTGGGCGTGTGGAGCAAGGAGCTCGTCCGGGCCAAGGCGCGAGCGATCGGCATGCCCAACGCCGACGCGCCCGACTCCCAGGAGCTCTGCTTCGTGCCCGGCGGCGATCATGGCGAGGTCATCGAGGCACGCGCCGCCGCGCTCGGGCTCGACATGGGCAGCTTCGCGGCTGGCGAGCTGGTCGACGCGAGCGGAGCGGTCGTCGGCGAGCACCGCGGGATCCATCGCTTGACGGTCGGGCAGCGGCGCGGCCTCGCGATCTCGGGCGAGAAGCCGCGCTACGTGCTGCAGGTCCTGCCCGAGCAGCGGCGGGCGATCGTCGGCGAGGTCGAGGCGCTCGACGTGCGCGAGATCGTCGTCGAGGACTTTCGTCGCATGGTCGATCTGGGCGAGCGCGAGCAGCTCGAGGCTGGCGTCCAGGTTCGGCATCGCGGCCAGCCAGCGGCGGCGACGATCGAGCTGATCGGCGAGGTCGCTCGGGTCCGCTTCGCCGCGCCGGTCCGAGCGGTCGCGCCGGGCCAGGCGGCGGTGGTCTATGCGGGCGATCGCCTGCTCGGCGGTGGCTGGATCCGCGAGGCGCGGGCCTCAAATCGATAGCGCCTCAAATCGACAGCGCCTCAAATCGACAGCGCCTCAAATCGACAGCGAGCCGACATAGTCGATCAGACAGCCCGCGAGCGCGGGCTCGTCGAGCATGCCGAGGTGGCTGCTGGTCGCGCACGCGCCATCGATCGAGACGATCACGTCGATCGAGAACGCCGACTCGAGCGCGGCGCCGAGCGTCGAGGCCTCGGCGATGTCGACCCAGTCGTCGCCCGGCGAGTGAATCAGCAGCGCTGCGCCGACCGGCGTCACGCCGAGCTCCACGGCGTTCAGCGCCAAGAAGGTCGGCGAGCCGAACTCCCAGCAGGGCCGGCTCGATCCCGGATCGATGCAGGCCTGCAAGGAGCCCGGCGGATCGCCGAAGGCCTTGCGGGTCGCACAGGCGAACGTGCCGTTCCAATGCGACTGGTCGTAGGCGTCCCAGGCCGCGATGTCGTAGATGCCCTCGAGCCCGATCGCCGCCAGCGGAGCCGGACAGGCGTCGCTCGTGCACGTGCCTTCGAACTCGGCCCAGCGCAGGTTGAGCGTCTGCGCGAGGTGACCACCCGCGCTGTGGCCTCCGACGAACATCCGCGTGGGATCCAAGCCGAGCGTGTCGGCCTGGTTCTGCAGCAGCACGAAGGCGTCGGCGAAGTCGTGCAGCTGCTCGCGGTAAGTGTCGGACCCGGCCATGCAGACGCCGCCGAGATCCTGGCTGAGCCGATAGTCGATGCTCGCGCAGGCCCGAGCGCCACCCGATCCGAGCACGATCTGCTGGCAGAGGTTGGCGAGCGCGCTGCGATCACCCGACTGCCACAGACCGCCATGCGCGAGCACCAGCGTGGGCAAGGGGTCGAGCGGCGCGGGGCTTGGCAGGTAGAGATCGAGGACTTGGGCTGGGTCGGCGCCGTAGGCCAAGACCAGGACGTCGACGCCGGGCGGATCGCCGGTCTCCGTGCTCGCCGAATCCGTGGCGCTCGAACTGGACGCGTCGCTCGAACTGGACGCATCGCTCGAACTCGTCGCATCGCTCGAACTCGTCGCATCGCTCGAACTGCTCGCGTCGCTCGAACTGCTCGGGTCGTCCGAACCACTCGAATCGCTCGCCGCGGACGAGCTCGCGTCGCCGAGCTCGTCGAGCCCAGCCTCACTCGGCGCGTGTCGACAGCCCATCACCCCGATCGCGACGACGCCGACCCCCAGCCGCAGCCGAAGGTCGACGAGGTCGAGCCGCCGCATGGGCTCAGATCCCGAGCGACTCGCCGAGGATGCCCTCGAGCTCGTCGATCTCTTGAAAGTCGACGACCAGATCGCGGAACTGCTTGTCGGCCAGGCCCATGCCCTCGGCGACCTGGCGGATGTAGCGGTCCTCGGCGATGTCGAGCTCTTCATCCGACTCGGCGACCGCGGCGACCATCTCGAGCACCTTGCGACGGTCGGCCCCGATCCCCGCGAGCCGCTTGCCGGCCGCGACCGGATCGAAGCTGGCCGGCTGGAACTCGTGGAAGCGGCTCTCGATCGCGGCCGGCAGCGTGCTCGAACCAGCGAGCTTGGCCAGCAGGGCGCGGATCTTGTCCTTCTCGCGACCTTCGAGGCGCTTGTCGGCGTAGGCGGCTCCGAGCAAGAGATCGGTGATGGTCTCGATGTGGGCTTTCATGATCGAAGGCGGCGGCGAGCCGTGCTCGACTTATACCCGGTCGAGCGCTCGTGCGTCACGCCAGTTTTCAGCCGCGGCCGACTAGGTTTTCTGCACGGCCCAGTCGCGTTAGCCTGTGCAGCGTGGGGTCGAAGCTGCCCGCGGTGCTGCGTCGCTTGCCGGATCCCGACACGGATCCCGGCGTCGCCGCGGACTTCGAGCGCCTGGCCGAGTTGGTCGAGGTGCTCGGCCATCGCTTCGAACACCTCGGTCTGCTGCGGGTGGCCCTGACCGTCGGCTCGTGGACCAACGAGAACCGCGAGGCGGGCTGGCCGAGCAACGCCTGCTTGGAGTTCTTCGGCGACGCCGTGCTCGACCTGGTCGCCGCCGACTCGCTCTGGCAGCGCTTCCCGGACCTGCCCGAGGGGCCGCTGACCCGGCTGCGCGCCTCGGTCGTGTCCGAGCGATCGCTGGCGAAGGCGGCCAAGCGGGTCGGGCTCGGGACCTGGCTCTTTCTCGGTCGCGGCGACGAGCAGCGGGGGGCTCGCGAGCGCGAGGGCACCTTGGCGGACGCGCTCGAGGCGGTGCTCGGCGCGGTCTTTCTCGACGCGCGCGCCCGCGGCGAAGACCCGACCCTCGCGGTCGGCCTCGTCTTCGATCACCTCTTCGGCGAGCAGGTCGAGGCGCTCTCGGCCGACGACGGCGTCGATCCCAAGTCGGCGTTGCAACAGCTGGTCCAGGCCGAGCGCCGGCTGACACCCATCTATGTGCCGGTCGGCGATCCGCCGCCGCCCGAGACCCCACACTGGCGCGCGCGCGTCGAGCTGCGCGTGGCCGAGGGCGAGGTCGAGATCTTGGGCGAAGGCGAGGGCAGGAGCCTGCGCAGCGCCGAACATGGGGCGGCTCGGGCCGCGCTGGCTCGGCTGCGCGCGCGCTAATCGACCTCGACCCCTTCGCGGGTCGTCAGCCACATGCCGACATGCTGGATCGTCAGCACCCCCGCGACCTTGCTGATGTCGAGCTTGCCCTCGATGTCGAGCTCGAGCCCGGACAGCTCGATGGCGAGGCGGGGCAGCAGCACGTCGGCCAAGGCCGAGGCCCGCTCGCTCAACCCGAGCGCGGCAGCCTTGGCGTCGAGCTCCGAGCGCAGCCCGACCACGAGCAAGCCGCGATCGAGCAGGTGCTCGCGCGCCCACAGCAGATCGTCGGGGCCGAGCGGGGCGAACTCGGTCGAGCCGGGCAGGCGCGACCGGATGATCGCGGTGCGGATCAGATCGCCCAGATGGATCCGCGAAGGATCGTCGACGCGGGTCAGCCAGATCGGGTCGACCGCGTAGCCCTCGGCCGCGAAGGTGATCCGCCCGAGCGCCTCGGCCTCGCCCATCAAGCTGGTCGCGCGGGCCAGGTCGCCGAGGGTTCGCAGCGGTCGCGTGGCCAGCGTGGCGCCGGGCTTGCCGGGTTTGTTCGCCGCGCTCTCGAGCGGGAGCTCCGGGAACCAGCGCACGAAGCTGGCCAAGGCCGGACCCCAAGGTCGATCGAGCAACGAGCCGACCTCGCGCAGCGATACCTGGCCGGCCTTGTGCAACACCAGCGCCGCCTTGCGCAGCTTGTGAAGCGGGCCGTAGCCATAGCGGAACAGCTTGCGCAGCCCGACGCTGGTGATCCGCGCGGCGATGAAGCCCTCGGGATCCTCGGGGCTCTCGCGCGCGACGAGCAGCTCGCAGGCGAGGTTGAGGGTGGCGCGGGCTTGATCGACCGCGCGCGCTTGCAGGGCCTCGTTGCCTGGTTCGAAGCGCTGGGCGGCCATCAGCTCGTTGGCCAGCAGCAGGAATTCGCGCAGGCGCAGGTCGTACTCGGTCTCGCTCAGCACCTCCATGACGCGACGCAGCAGGTCCTTGCCCTCGCTGCGCAGGGCCGGCGCGAAGCCGGGCACGAAGGGCAGGGGGCTGCGCTTGCGCTCGGGCTCGCTGCCGTCGCGGCCCATCACCGCGTCGTGACCGAGCGGGGCGAAGAGCTTCATCGCCTCGTCCCACTCGGGGAAGCCGAGGTCGGCCAGCCGGCCCCGACGCCAGCGCAGCAGGTCTTCTTCGAGCTCGGAGTAGGTCGACCACTTGATCGCCGAGACCAGCTTGCGGCCCTCGACCATGCTGTCGTCGTAGACCGCCTCGAGCACGCGCAGGGTCATGCTGCCGAATTCGTCGTTGGGCACGCCGACGATGTGGAAGCCGTCGGGCGTCTCCCAGATCTGCAGCGCGGCCATGTCTTCGAGCACCTGCATCCGTTGCTCGTCGTCGCCCGGCTCGAGGTCGGCGATCGCGGTCGCGGCCGCGTTGGCCAGCACCCAGATCTCGACGTCGGTCGAGTGGAGCAGATCGACGAGGCGCCCGCGCGGCATGTTGGCCTCGCGGTAAGCCTCGGCGATCCGATCGAGCCACTCGCGGGCGCGCACGACCGAGAGCCGGTCCTTCTCCCAGCTGTCGAGATCGAAGATGCCGACGATCTGCTCGGCGCTGGCGAAGGGCAGGACGAGATCGAGGCGTTGCTCGTCTCGCAGCTTGCGGGCGACCGTGACGAAGCCCTGGACCGGCAGCTCGGCGACCAGCTCGGCCCCGTCGTCGCGCTCGAGGCCGAGCGGCTCCTCGACCACCCGCAGGAGATCCTCGGGCGCGAACTTGGGCGCAGGAGCGAGGCGAATGTCGGGTTTGTCCACGGGCGCAGGGTAGTCCCGGCCTCGTGTCCGGCAAAATCGGGTTTACCCTGCGGGTCGAGTGCGCGACCACGGCACGCCCAAGGACCCGACGATCGCCGAGGCGCTCGGGCACGTGCGCGCGGCGGTCGAGCGGGTCGAGCCCGAGGCTCGTCGGATCGTGGTCGCGTGCTCGGGCGGCGCCGATTCGGTCGCCGCGCTCGGGCTGCTGCTGGCGCTGCGCTCCAGCCTCGCGCTCGAGATCACGGTCGGTCATGTCGACCACGGGCTGCGCCGCGAGTCGGCCGATGAAGCTCGCAAAGTCAGCGCGCTGGCGAATCAGCTCGGGCTGGCGGTCCGCGTGACTCGGATCGCGCTCGCGCCCGGGCCCGGGCTCCCGATGCGCGCACGAGTGGCCCGACGCGAGGCCCTGGTCGCCCAGGCCCGCGAGCTCGGGGCCACGACGATCGTCCTCGCCCACACCGCGACCGATCAGGCCGAGACCATGTTGATGCACATGGTCCGCGGCGCCGGCCTCGATGGATTGGCCGCCATGCCCGTCCACGAGCACCCTTGGCTGCGACCGCTGCTCGAGCTGACCCGCGCGCAGACTCGCGACTTGGCCGAGAAGCTCGGCTTTGGCTTCGTCGACGATCCCAGCAACGAGGATCCCCAGCACTTTCGCGTGTGGCTGCGGACGCAGGTGTTGCCGGGCCTGCGCGAGCAAAATCCTGCGGTCGATCGCGCGCTGGTCGGGCTCGCTCGCCAGGCCCGCGAGGCCGACGAGGCGCTCGAGGAGTGGGCGGCAGGCGAGATCGAGCGACGCCGCGATCCCACCGATTCGGGCAGGTGGTCGCTCGCCGAATTCGATCGCCTGCCTCGGGCCGTGCGTACGCGCGTGCTGCGGCGAATCGTGGCAATCGAGGGCGTAGAGCTCGAACAGTTGCGTCGGCGGACCCTGGACGAGCTCGAGGCGGCCGCGCTGGCGGTGGCCCAGGCCGATCGCCGGCGACGTGCGGAGCCAGGCTCGGCTTCCCCGGCGCCGAAACGTTGGGACGTGGCCCCGAAACTTCGGGTCACGATCCATCGAAATGGTCTTTGGGTCGGCCCAGGCGAGTCCGCGAGCGACGCGGGCAACCATTGACCCTCTCCACACGCGGGGCTATCCTGCGACGACCGATCGGGCCTCGAGAGCCAGCCTCGT
>JAMHUH010000828.1:0-5745 GCA_035904925.1 Nannocystaceae bacterium | reverse complement strand
CAGGTGTAGGTGACCGGGGCTGCGAGCGCGAGCAGCTTGACCTCCGCCGGGCTCAAGCTCGGCAGGTTGGCGAAGCTGGTCGTGAACGAGCCTTGCCCACCTTGCCCGGGCTGATAATGGAGGCCCAGCTCGAATTGACCGATCGGGACCTTGGCGATCAGCTCGCACTCGCCGAGGTCGGCGCGGCTGCGCAGCAGGTTGATTCGCTGGTTCGCGGCCGCGGCGGTCTGCTTGGTCGCGGTCACCTGCTGGCCGACGATGGGATTGAGGTTGGAGTCCATCGCGTAGAGGAACTCGGTCACCTGATTCATGGTCTCGAGGTCGTGGAAGCCCTCTTCGGCGAAGACGAAGGCGTTGTGGAAGCGGCTCGGCGTGTCCTTCGAACCATCGTGGGTGAAGCCGAAGGAGCGGACCTGATCGCCTTGGTGCGACTCGTCGTAGAAGGGCACGTTGGGCGCGTTGAAGAAGGGGTCGGCGGGGAAGCCGAAGGTCCCGACCTTGGTGTAGAGATTGCGCAGGTGCGGGATCTTGAAGGTCTGCGAGAACTCGCCCAAGACGATCTGGCCGTCGCTGCCGAAGAACCCGGGATGCTCGACGCCGTACTCGGCGTTGCCCTCGGGATCGATGCGATGGCAGCTCTGGCAGGTGAAGAGCGCGAAGTCGTTGGTGAAGTTGAGGAACGAGAGGTTGTTGTAGAAGAAGTCGCGGCCGGCTTGCTGATCGGCCGTGAACGAATTGTCGAGCGCGCGGATCGGGTTGGGCGGGTAGGTGATCTGCAGCGCGAAGTCGGTGAAGGCCTGCATCTGCTCGGGCGGCAGCTGCTCGTCGCGGCCGACCAACCCGACGAAAGCGACGTTGAACGCGTTGAAGGCCGCGACCTCGCTGAACGCACCGCCGTCGGGCTGGACCGGGGGACCGAACTGCTCGCCGTTGCGATCGCCTCGCCAGTGCATCGGCCCGTGGTTGTCGAGCCCGCGCAGGCTCTGGGTCGTCATCGGCCCCTTCATCGGGTGAAAGTCTTTGTAGCCGACGTTGAGGTCGGCCCGGATGTTGGTCGGCGTGGCCATGAGGTCGGCGTCCGGGTTGCCGAGGTCCCAGGCCAGCTCGTCCTTGTCGCCGAAGATGTGGCACGAGGCGCAGGACTGGTCGCCGTGGCTCGAGGTCAGCGCGGCGTCGTAGAGGAAGGGCCGGCCGGCGACCAGGGCGGCCGGCTCGGGGTTGTGCATCTCGACATGATCGATCTCTTCGAACGCGTCGGTGTCGATGATCGAGATGCCGTTGTCGAAGCGGGTCAGCACGTAGAGGCGATCGTGGGCCTCGTCGAGCACGACGCCGGTCGGGCCGCCGCCGCTGATCGGGATCTGGTCGGCTTCGTCGGGGAAGAACACGTCGTCCTCGAGCTCGGCGGTGTAGTGGACGACGATCTTGTCGTTGCCGAGCACGGCCGTGTAGAGGACCTCGCCGTCGTCGGAGATGGCCATGCCGAGCGGCTGCGACACGCCGAGCAGCGTGTCGTCGTTGGGCACGCTCGCGCAGCAGTCGGCGTAGTCGACGTGCTTGTTGAGCAGGCGCGGGTGGACGCCGTCTTCGTCGAGCACCGTGATCCGGTTGTCGACGATGTGGCCGCGGACGGTCGAGTCGGCGAAGATGCCCGGGCCCTCGAAGCGGACGTGGTTCCTGGCCTCGGTGTTGGTGACGTAGATCTTCCCGCTCGCCGGGTTGACGATCATGTTGAAGAGCGTGGTGCCGACGCTGGCGAAGAAGCCCTCGTCACCGGGCAGCAGGGCAGGGAAGGGCGCGTCCGCGTCGATGACGAACACGTCCTTGTCGGGCAAGTCGAATTTGATCTTGTCGTCCCACGCCCGGCCGGTCTCGTCGACCCAGTGCTCACCGTCGAATTTGACGATCAGGCTGAGGTCGGGCTCGGGCAGGCCGGCATGGTTGACGTTGGGCAAGGGAATGCCGCCCTCGGCCTCGCCCCCGTCGGGGATGGCACCGAGCGGCACGATGGCCGTCTGGTTGCCGGAGTTGAACGCCGCCGCGTAGACCTTGGAGCCGTCGGGATCGACCGCCAGCGCCCGCGGGCTGTCGCTGAACAAATTGACGATCGCCAGGGCTTCGCCGCCCGGCGCCGCGCCGAGGTGGTTGGCGTCGAATACCCACACATCGGCCCGGCCGACGCTGGGTGTCGTCAATTGCGGATCGAAAGGCGCGTTCTGGCCGCGATGCGCAGCGGTGATGAAGGCCCGATTGCCGCCCGGCCCGGCGAACACGATGTCCCCCGGTTCATCGCCGACCAGCAAGGTTCGCTTCACGTGCGGCGCCCCGTTGAGCGCGACGATGCTGACGCTGTCGGACAGGTGATTGACGACCCAGACCTCGTTGTTGCCGCGGACCGCGACCGCGACCGGCTCGAGCCCGACGGGCACGGAGGCGTCGTGGACCAGCCCCGCGTGCGTGACCTTGAAAATTTCGAGCCGGTTGTCGGGCGTGTTGACGACGTAGAGGCGCTTGCCGTTGGGCGAGAGCGCGAGCGGGCGGACCTGGCCGCTCTCGAACGCCGTGAAACCTGGTGTCGCCTGGACCTCGCCGACGTTCGTACCGAGGATCAAGGTCGCGGCAATCACGGGGAATACGAGAGTACGTAGCGCCATCACAATCGATACTATCGATCGCCGTCGACGTTTTCCAGTGGTTTCAATTGAACGAATCGTGTCCGAGGTGGAGGTCGAGCGAAAGCTCGACTTCGCTCGGGACGCGAAATCGAATGTGGCCCAAAACCGGCCGGCTGGCCCAGTGCCAAATCCACGTTTCCTGACTCGGACATTCGAGCCGACATGCAACCTGCGACTACGTTCGACTACGTGTGGCCTCGAAGCGAAGCGCCCGATCCGACATGCTGGCGCTTCGCCCCTCTCGAATCCTACGGAGTGTCGCTCGGTAGCATGATTCCGTCGGCCGCCATCTGGGCCGGATCCGCCGCTTCGGCGATCGTCCCCTTCGGATGGACATACCATCCGTTCGGGTCGGCGCTCGCCGGATCGTCGCGGACCTTGAGGACCGTGAACATCCCGCCCATGTCGATGGATCCAAAGGGCCCGGCGCCGCCGCGCATTGGCGTGCTGTTGGCGGGGATCGGCATTTTCATGTCACCCATGCCGCCCATTCCCTTGGTACCCATGCTCATGTAGCGCGGCTCGATCCGCTGCATGCGGGCGTCGACCTCGCTCGTGTCGACGCCGATCATCGGGGCTAGGCCATGACCCATTTGAGTCATGATGTGATGGGTCATGTGGCAGTGCATGGCCCAATCGCCGCTCTCCTCGGGCACGAACTCGATCACCCGGGTGGCGCCGACCGGGACCAGCACGGTGGTGTCGGGCCGGCGGGCGCTGGTCGGGACCTCGCCGCCATCGGTCGCCGTGACCTCGAAGTTGAGCCCATGCAGATGGATGGGGTGGTGGTCCATCGGGCCGAGGTTGCCCAGACGGATCCGCACGCGTTCGCCTCGGCCGACCAGCAGCGCTTGCGTGGCCGGGTAGGCCTTGCTGTTGAAGGTCAGCAGGTTGAAGTCCTTCATCTCGTTGGGATCGGGCCGCTTGGCGCCGACCTCGAGCTTCCACTCGTGCGTCATCAAGACGAAGTCGCGGTCGACCCTCGGTCCGCGCGCTCGCTTGGGATGGATGATGAACATCCCGACCATGCCCAGCGCGATCTGGGTCATCTCGTCGTAGTGTGGGTGGTACATGAAGGTGCCCGGGTAGCGCAGATCGAACTCGTAGACGAAGGTCTCGCCGGGCTCGATCCCGCGTTGGTTGAGCCCCGCGACCCCGTCCATGCCGTTGGGCAAGATCACCCCATGCCAGTGCACGGTGGTCGGCTCGGGCAGCTGGTTGGTCACGTAGATTCGCAGCCGCTCGCCCTCGACCGCCTCGATCGTCGGGCCGGGCGTGCCGCCGTTGTAGCCCCAACACTCGGCCTTCAGACCCGGGGCGAACTCGTGATCGACGGCCTGCGCGATCAGGTGCCCGACCTTGACCCCATCGACGATCCGCAAGGGCAAGCTGCCGCCGTTGGGCGTGATCACGCCGACCTGGCGACCCGGCGCGACGATGGCTCCCGGCGCGCCGGAGGTCGCGGGGATCGGCTCGCCTGCCTCGGCCCGGCGAGCGTGGGTCAACAACGCGGCGGCGCCAGCCGCCAAACCACCCATGTGCATGAAGCTGCGTCGGTCCATCAGTGTCCTGCCTCGCTCGACGAGCCCGCGGGCGTCATCGCGTCGGTGTTCGTGGTCATGATCATGTCGACTCGCTTGCCCGCCAGCAGCGCGTCGTGGGCCGCGACGGCGACCCAATAACTCTCGAGCGTGTCGACCTCGACGATCGCGAGCTCGAGCTGCTCGCGCTCGCGGGCCAGCAAGGCGAAGAGGTCGAGCTGCATCGCGTCGTATTGCAGCATCGTCTCGTCGAGGACCTGCTGCTGGGCGGGCATCAGCACCGCGGCGAAATGCCGGGCCTGGGCGTGGGCCGACTCGACGCGCGCGCGGGCGAGCCGGGCGGCCGAGCGGACATCGATCGCTTGACCGAGGTAGCGCTCCATCAGGCCGTCGAACTCGGCCTCGATCGAGCGCGTCCGGCCTTGGTTGCGGTCGGCGAGCGGGACCGCGAGGCTGACTCCCGCGCCGAAGCGCCAGGGCGTGCCGTCGGTCTGGAGCGCGCCATCGGGCGCGCCCGCGAGCCCGTGCACGTCGACGGCGATGTCGGGCAGCCAGCCTTCGGTCCGCGAGAGCCCGGTCTTGCGGGCCAGCGCCTCGAGGTGGCTGCGCGTGGCCGCGAGCTCGAGGCTGGCGGCGATCGCCTCGTTCTCGCTCGGACCGAGATCGGGCAGGGTCTCGGGCGCCGCCGCCAGCGGAGCCTCGATCGTCCACTCGATGTCCTCGCCGTGGAGGCCGAGCAAGCGATGGAGCCGCTCGCGGGCCTCGAGCTGCTCGAACTCGAGCATCGCCACGCTGATCCGTCCGCGCTCGTACGCGGCGATCCGCAGCGAGGCGTCGAGGTCGTTGATGTTGCCGGCGTCGGTCAGCGCTCGAGCGGCGTCGCGACCGGCGGCGAGGGCATCGATCGCGCGCTGGCCGAGCGCCAGCCGCTGCTGGGCCGCTTGCACGCCCAGGTAGGCGCTGCGGACTTCGAACCCGAGCTCGACGACCTCGGCGGCGGCGTCGTAGCGGGCGGCCTCGAGCTCGGCCTTGGCGACCTTGGCCCGCAGCGGCGCGAGGATCAGATCGCTGATCTCGTACTCGACCCGCAGCTCGTAGGCCGAGTTGCGCTCGGGCAGCAGTTCGAACTCGAAGGTCGGGTTCACGGGCGTCCGGGCCTCGATCAGCTGGCCGCGCTCGATGCCCAGCTCGCGCAAGGTCGCTCGCAGCGGCCGGTTGTTGAGCAGCGCGATCCGTACCGCCGTGTCGACCTCGAGTGGGGCCGCGAGCAGGCTCTGGATCTGCTCGGGCGTGTCGAGCTGGGGATCGTCGCCGTCGTCGAGGTCGGCGAGCTCGATCGGCACCCTGCTGCTCGCCAGCTCGGTCACTCGAGCGAGGTCGGGGGTGCTCGACCAGGCCGCGCAAGCGCTGGTCGGCAGGGTCAGCGCGAGCAACGAGACGAGCGCGAGTTTTTCAGTGATCATGCTGGACTCCTTCGAGGGGCTCGCTCGCGGGTTCGGCGTGCTGATGGTGGTGGTGCTGGCTGGGGG
>JAMHUH010000827.1:0-2289 GCA_035904925.1 Nannocystaceae bacterium | reverse complement strand
ATGAAGTCGGACGCGGCCGCGGCCTCGCTGTTGGGCTTGCGCGGCGCGTCGCCCTTGCTCGACTGCGTGGGCGTGCGCGCGTCGGGGTCGCGCGGATAGCCATAGAGCGTCAGCGTGCGCGCGGCGTCGGGGTGCGCTTGCACGCAGAGCTGGCTGATCAACGCGCCGTAGGACCAGCCGAGCAAGTCGGGCGCCTTGCCCTCGCGCTCGCGGACCTGCGCGAGCGCGGCCGCGAGGTCCTCGGCCGCGCGATCGGGCTCGAGCCAGCCGCTCGCGTCGCGCTGCGTGCCTCCGTAGCCGCGCAGGTCGAGCGCGTAGCTGACGTAGCCTCGTTCACGCAGGCGCTGCATGAGCGAGAGCGAGCGATCCTCGCCGACCCGCAGATCGAAGTCGGGCAGGCCGCTCCAGGTCCGGCCATGCAAGAGCACGATCGCGCCCTTGGCCGGACCCTCGGGCTCGAGTCGCCACAAGCGAAGCGGGTGGCCGTCGTCGGCCGTGACCGTGATCGCTTCGGGCTCGGCCTGGGTGGACGCGGGCGGCTCGGGCTCGCGCGGGGCCTCGCTCGGGGCCGCGTCCGGCGTGTCGAGGGTCGGCGTCGCGCAGCGCGGACATTCGCTGGGCGTCGAACAGCCGAGCGAGGTGAGCGCGAGCACGACGAACGCGAGCACGAAAGAAGGGGCGCGGGGCATGGCGCCGAGGGTCGCAAGGGAACGCCGCTGCCCGCAAGCCGCTGCGTCGGGATAGACTGCCTCGATGCGAACGTCGGCTTGGTTGGTCCTCGCGCTCGTACCCACGTTCTTCGCCTGCAAAGGCGACGACGCCAACTCGAGCGACGACGAAGTCGGCGCGAGCGAGACGACGGCGCAGACCGACAGCGATACCAGCGACACGGGCGAGACGGGCGAGCCCGAGCTGCCGCCCGATCAGATCTTCGACGATCAGAACCGGGCGTTGATCCTGCATGGCATCAACGTTCACAACGCCTCGAAGTACCAGGCCGACTTGCTGCCGACCATCAGCGAGGCCGACGTCGCCCGCATGGCCCACGAGTGGGGCTTCAACGTGGTCCGACTCCAGATCTTCTGGGAGGCGATCGAGCCGACCCAGGGCGTCTACGACGACGCTTACTTGGACGCGATCGCGACCCGCATGGCGTGGTTCGAGGCCGAGGGCATCCACGTGATCCTCGACATGCACCAAGACGTCTATTCGGCCGTCTATTGCTGCGATGGCGCGCCGACTTGGGCCGTGCGCGACGACGGCGAGCCCTTCACTCAACAGAGCCTGTGGACGGCCAATTACAATCAGCCGGCGGTCCAGCGGGCCTTCGACAACTTCTGGGCCGGCGACGCCGGCATGCACGGCGACGTGCAAGACCACTATGTGCTCGCTTGGCAGCATGTCGCCGAGACCTTCGCGGGCACGCCCAACTTGCTCGGCTACGACCTCATCAACGAGCCCTTCCCGGGGACCGGCTGGACCTTGGCCGATCTCGATTCACCCGATCCCGACGGTCCAATCGCCGACTGGGGCGCCAACGAATTGACCGCGTTTTACGATCGCGTGATCGCGGGCATCCGCGAGGTCGACGAGGACGCGTGGATGTTCTTCGAGCCCCGCTACGGCGCGCCCGCGGCCGGACACCCGACCTTCCTCGCCCCGGTCAGCGATCCTCGCGTCGCCGGGCCGCGCCTGGTCTTCTATCCCCACCTCTATCCGGTCGAGCCCGAGATCTTCGGCACCTACGCGCCCAACAACCCCTCGATCCCCAATTGGGAGGCCAACCGCGCGATCGAGCAGGACACCTTTGGCAGCGCCGTGATGCTCGGCGAATTCGGGATCATGCCCGATTGGAGCTTCGGCCCCGACCTGCTCGAGCAAGCCTTGGCGATGGCCGATCGCGCGACCACGGGCTGGACCTATTGGAGCTACGACATCAACGGCCGCGGCATCATCGATCCGATGGGCGAGGAGCGACCGGCCGCGGCGATCCTGACCCGCACCTATGCCCAGCGAGTCGCCGGGACCCCGCTCGAGCACCACTACGATCCGAGCACGCGGGTCATGGTGCTTCGCTTCGAGGACCGCGTCGGCGTGCAAGGTCCAACGGAGATCTATGTCCCGGCCACGCGCTGGTATCCCGGCGGCTGGGAGGTGGTCGTCGATGATCCCGAGGGCAGCTGGAGCTCGTCGTGGGATCCGAGCCGCGAGGTCGTCAGCGTCACCACCGACCCGGCGCAGGGGCCCGAGCATCGGATCGAAGTCCACCCGCTCTGAGTCGTATTGGAT
>JAMHUH010000826.1:0-4546 GCA_035904925.1 Nannocystaceae bacterium | reverse complement strand
GATGTCCGGATCCTTCGCGGATGCTCGTGCGGATGTCCGGATCCTTCGCGGATGCTCGTGCGGATGTCCGGATCCTTCGCGGATGCTCGTGCGGATGTCCGGATCCTTCGCGGATGCTCGTGCTCCCGACGTGGGGGGCTTCACGGGGAATATCGCCGCCCCACGCTCGGCTCCCCCACTTGTACTCGAACGCCAACGTCCGCCTCGGAGGGACGCCGACATTCCCCGCCGCCCGAGTTCGCCGACGTTGGCGCCGCCTCCAAGATCGTTCGCGGATACTCGAATGTCGGAAGAGCTCGAATGTCGGAAGAGCTCGAATGTCGGAAGAGCTCGAATGTCGGAAGAGCTCGAATGTCGGAAGAGCTCGAATGTCGGAAGAGCTCGAATGTCGGAAGATCTCGAATATCGAGTATCGACGATCTCGAATGAGGAACGGGGGCTCTCGAGGGGAGATCGTTACGCCGAATTTTTGGGGCGGCGCCAGCGTCGACGCACTCGGGCGGCGGGGAAGGTCGGCGTCCCTCCGAGGCGGACGTTGGCGTTCGAGGACCAGTGGGGGAGCCGAGCGTGGGGCGGCGATATTCCCCGTGAAGCCCCCCACTTCGGGAGCACGAGCCTCCGCGAAGGATCTCGAGCACGAGCCTCCGCGAAGGATCTCGAGCACGAGCCTCCGCGAAGGATCTCGAGCACGAGCCTCCGCGAAGGATCTCGAGCACGAGCCTCCGCGAAGGAGCACGAGCATCCGCGAAGGATCTCGAGCACGAGCACCGCGAAGAACCCCAAAGCGGGCTCAGAACATCTGGCCAATGTCGACGTAAAACCCAAAGGTCTCATCCGTCGGCGACCAAGCCGGATCGGCCCGGATCACCAGCGTCTCCCCCCAAGTGATCCGCAATCCGCCGCCGACGCCGAGCTTGAGCCCGAAGAGCCGATCGGGTGTCGCGTCGACGTCGAGGCCGGACAGCTTGATCGTGTCGTAGTCGGTCCAGACCCGGCCCGCGTCGATGAAGGCCAGCGCGCCGAGGCCGAAGCGCTGGCTCTTGATGGTGAAGCGCCAGAACATCGAGCGCAGCTCGAAGTTGGCGATCGCCTTTTGCTTGCCGAAGTAGCGCTGCCGCGGCACGCCGCGGACCGACCAGCTGCCGCCGGGGCCGTCGCGTTGGACCAGCACGCCGAAGTTGCCCAGCTCGTAGAAGGGCACGTTGCCAAAGAGCCAGTCGAAGGCGATCCGGCTGGCGAAGACCAGCCACTCGCCGGCGATCGGCTGAAAGAAAGAGGTGCCGATGTAGAGCTGGGCGAAGCTGAGCTTCTGGTCGACGCCGGGCGAGACCCGCAGCGAGAGCTCGCTGAAGCTGCCGTGGGTGGTGACGTACTCGTGATCGCGGGTGTCGTAGAGCAGGCCGAGGTTGAGCGAGAGGACCGAGTGATCGGTGACACCGTGCATGGTGTCGCGCAGCGTCGCGCCGTCGGGCGTGTCGGTCTCGCGGACGGCGAGGTCGTGCTCGAGCTTGCTGCCCGGATAGGGCGTGATGATGTTGAACAGGTAGGAGGCGCCGAGCAGGACCTCGAGCCGACGCTTGTGGGCCGGGATCATCCCGGGCGTGCGGCTGCTGACCGCGAAGGTCGGGCCGGCCTTGGGCGCGTCCCAGACGATGATGCGATTGTTGAATTCGAGGTAGGGATAGATGCGATCGTATTGATTGTACTTTCGCGCGGCCCGATAGGCCTCGGGGTCGGCCTTCGGGTCGATCTGCTCCCAGGGTTTTTCGAGGGTCGAGCCGTTGCCGAGCCCATACCAGCCTTGATTCGAGAATTTGCGAAACCGGAATTGCGCGTTGATTCGCAGCCGGCCTTTCCACAGCCCGGGAAAGTCGCCCTTGATGTAATCCTCGTGGAAGGGAAAGGTCGCGCCGACGCCCGGGGTGTTCTTGACCGTCGCGTTGCCGAGGATCTCGAGCCGCCAGCGATAGGGCGTGTAGCCGGGCTTGAACTTGGCCAGCGTGACCAGAGCGCCGAAGCCGAACCCGAGGTCGATGTCGTAGGAGATCGCCGGTAGCACGCCCCACTCGAGTCGGTTGGGGTCGTTGGGGTCGCGCTTCTTCTTTTTTCGCTTGGACGTGCCGCGCTCGTCTTCGGGGGCCGGCTCGACGGTCTCGGCGACGACTGGTTCGAGCAAGACCGGCTCGGGCGGAGCCGGCTCGGACTCGGGCGGGCTCGCGACCCAGCACGCCAGCGCGAGCGCGAGGATCATGCCTGCTCCTGCGCGGACTCGCGGGGCTGGTCGCGGTTGGTCTCGCGGGCGAGCGAGTAGCGACGCACGATCGGCAGGCTGATCACGACGAAGATCGCGGGCAACAAGGCCGTGCCGATCGAGATGCCCGTCAGCGCGCTCGCGGGCTGGGTGACGATCTCGCCGGGCTCGCTCTCGATGAAGCCCGAGGCGTCGAGGACCAGGCTCGCGCACAGGGCCCCGATCGCCAGCGCGCCCTTGTCGATCGCCATCCACAAGCCGGTGAACAAGCCCTCGCGCCGCTGCCCGCTGGTCTCGCGGTCGGCCGTGATCACGTCGGGCAGCATCGAGAAGGGGAAGAGCTCGGTCCCGGCCCAGCCCACGCCCATCAGCGCGACTTGGACATAGACCAGCCCGACCATGTCGGGTCGCGCGAACCACAAGCTGGCCCCGAACCCGCCGAAGAGCAGCATCGAGGCGATGTAGCCGTGGAGCTTGCCGATCCGCTTGGACAGCGCGACCCACAAAGGCATCGCGGCGAAGGCCGGGCCGACCAGGCAGACGAACATGATCGTCAGGGTCAGCTTGTCGCCTTCGAGCACGTAAGTGGCGAAGAAGGGGACCACGGCCAGGACCGCGCCGACGCCCGCGTGCTGAAAGAAGTAGCCGACGGTCAGGATCGCGAAGGGCTTGACCCGCAGCGCCTGGCCGAAGGTCGACCAAAAGGGCGGGGCCTCGAGGGTCCGCTCGCGCTGCGGCGCGCGACGGGTGCCGAAGAAGGTGCCGACCATCGCCGCGCCCAAGACCAGCCCGATGATCATCGCCATGGTCGCGTAGCCAGCTCGACCGCCGCCGCCGACCTTCTCGACCAAGACCGGCGCGAGCGCCCCGCTGACCAGCACGCCGACGGTCAGCGCCGCCATCCGCCAGGCCATCAGCGTGGTCGTCTCGTGATAGTCCTCGGTCATCTCGGCCGGCATCGCGATGTAGGGCACCGAGAAGACCGTATAGGCGCTCGCACACAGCACGTAGAAGCCGAACACCCAGGCGAAGCGGAGCATCGGATCCGCGAAGTCCGGGGTCATGAACATCGCCGCGAACAAGGCCGGCAAGGTCAGCCCGCCAAGCAGCAACCAAGGACGACGACGACCCCAGCGCGAGTGCGAGCGGTCCGAGATCGAGCCCATCCAAGGGTCGGTGACCACGTCCCAGAGCTTGGGCACGAAGATCGCCAGGCCGGCCAACCATGCCGAGATCCCCAGCGTGTTGGTCATGTAGAAGAGCAGCAGCAGGCCGGGGACCGTGTTGTAGATCCCGGTGCCGACGCTGCCGAGCGCGTAGCCGAGGTAGAGGCCGCGGTCGAGCTTGGACGCGGCCCCGGCTTCGTTCGCAGCGCTCACGCGAACATCATTGCCCGAGTTGGTCGTCGGCGTCGACGGTGATCGGCTTGGGCACGAAGAGTTCGTTCATGAACTCGGTCACGACCCGGGCCCGCAGCGCAGGCTCGAGGATGTCGAAGAGCTCGTTGATGTCGGCCCCGATCCCGCCGGGGCTGCCCGGCTCGATGCCGGCCATCTGCATCATCCGCGCAGCGTCGCGCCGTCGAGCGTGGCCGGATCGATCGGCCCGAGCAACGGGCGCAGCTGGGCGACCAAGGGGCTCGGCGGGGCGCCGCGGACCTGCTCGACCGCCGCCGCGATGTAGGGCATGTATTGGCCGGTGCAGACCTTCGGGTCCATGGCCTTGGTCCTGCTGCTCTTTGGGCTCGGGCTCGGCGTGCGCTTCGCTTACCCCGACGTCTCGGGTCACGTGCAGAGCCTGCAAGTCGGGGTTGGAGCGGTCGTTCTCGGGTTCGTGGTCGGGCTGATGGCGCTGCTCGGTGACCTGCTGGCCGCGAATCGGCGGCTGAGTGAAGATCTGCTGGTTCGCGTGCACCGGCCTCGCGGGCGAGCAGCGGGCGCGTGGATCGGGGATCGAAGGCGTGCGCTCGACCGCCGCCGCGAGTTGGTGTAAGGTCGTGCCCACACAGGAGAGCTGAAGCGATGCTCCCGTCCAAGATCACGGTCCGCAATTATCGCTCGTTCGTGGGTGAGCACACGTTTGAATTGCGGCCACTCACGCTGGTGTATGGTGCGAACAATTCGGGAAAGAGCGCACTGCTGCGGATCTGGGCTCTGATCGCTGACTCGGTTCGACCAGGGCTCTCGAGCGTGCTGGACATGAGCAGCCCCTCGCTCTTCGAGGGTGGCTGGTCGAGCCTGGTCTGGAAGGGCGAGCGTGAAGAAGACGACACCGGTCGATTCGCGTTCACGTTGT
>JAMHUH010000825.1:0-2195 GCA_035904925.1 Nannocystaceae bacterium | reverse complement strand
GTGATCAGCTCCGACGCGGTCACGCCGACCGCTTGGGCCAAGCGATCGACCAGCTCGAGGTCGGGGTCGAAGGTCCCGGCGACCGCGTCGAGCGAGAGGCCTTGCAGGTGGGCGAGGCGCTGCACGTTCGCGGCGAGGGTCTCGTAGGGGCGTCGCTTGGCCACGAGCGGGACGGTACCTGATTGGGAGGGCCGAGGGGCGCTGTAGTGGCTCGGAGAGCCGACTTGCCGCGCCCGATTTGGTCCAAAGGCCGCGCCCAAAGCTCTTGGTTTCGGACGCGGGATGGACGGGCTACCGTGGACGGATGCGGACCCTGGGATCGCTCTCGTCTTTCGTCCTCGTGATCGTGGTGGGGATGGTTGGCTCGCTACCCGCGAGCGCGACCACGTACCGCGACCTATGTGGGTCGGTCCCGAGCGCATGCGAATACACCGGCCCCGACGCGCCGGTGCTCGCGGTCGCGGTCTGCTGGGCGCGAACGACGTCGACGACCACGCTGATGACCGGAGCAACCTGCCCAACCGGAAGCTGGCCCTACTTCGCGAAGTACGGGGTCGTCGACCCATTCACGCTTCAGGTGAACGCCTACCAGCCGCTCGACGACGCGTGCTCGCGGCCCGGACTTTGCCAACCAAGCATCCAAGCTCCGACCACGACGACGACCGGTGTGATCTGCTGTTTTGCCGGCACCTGCAATCCCGCCTACGACGATCAGTGCTACGGAGGAGAGTTGCTCTTCTGTCTGAACGGCGTGTCCAATGAAGACGGCACCGTCACTTGTTTCGAGTCTTGGT
Source organism: Nannocystaceae bacterium (assembly GCA_035904925.1). Taxonomy (GTDB): domain Bacteria; phylum Myxococcota_A; class Polyangia; order Nannocystales; family Nannocystaceae; genus Plesiocystis. Next base: position 1,401 of record JAMHUH010000825.1, on the reverse strand, counting down.
GAGACGCAGACGTTGGCCCTCATCCTGATCACCGATATCGAGGATGAGGATGTCTCCGGCGAGGTCCCAGAACTGCCAGGCGAGGACTCGGTCATGCTCCACGAGTTCATCGCCCAGCTCTTCGGCCAGCGCCGCGACCCTTCGCAGGTGCGCTTCGCTGCTCCGCGCGTCGAGCCGAGCAGACTCGAGGTGTTGGAGCGCCACGTCATAGCGTTCGCGCGATGCAGCTTCCCGCGCGAGCGCGAGGGTCTGGGCGATCGGGTCCTGCTCCGACTGCGAGTGCGGGATGGGGTCGTTCGACTCGCTCGCCAGCCTGCGCACCCAGGCCGCGGTGCCGATCGCGGTCCCGCCCAGCAGCGCGCCGACGAGGGCCAGGCCGAGCGCTCGACGCAACAAACCCCGTCGCCGCTCGGGCGTCTCGCTCGCATGCCGGAGCTCGGCCAGGACGGTCTTCATGTCCGGCTGGCGATCGCTCGGCTCGCGTGAAAGCCCCTTGGCGAGCACGCTTCGGACCGCGCGGGGCGTCCCGTGGAGCGCGACCCCTGGGGTTGGCGGCCCGCTCATCATCGCGTCGAGCAGCGCGTGGGTGTTCTTGCCGGGGAAGGGCCGCGTGCAATAGAGCGACTCCCAGACCGACGCACAAAACGAGTAGATGTCCGACCGCTCGCCCGCAGACCTGCCCTGGAGTCGCTCGGCCGGCATGTAGACTTTGGTGCCCATGTTGGGCACCACGAATGTCCCCTCGTGGACGACGTCCGCGACTGGCCGTGCGAGCCCGAAGTCGGCCACGCGCACGCGGCCCGTGACATCGATCAAGACGTTGTTGGGCTTGAAATCGCCGTGCTCGAGTCCCGCCGCATGGGCGGCCGCGAGCCCGCGGCCCGCGTCGAGATAGCGATCGATCAGCGAGCGCCAGCCAGGCGAGGTCTCGCACTGCCACGCGTAGAGCGTGATCCCCTGGACGAGCTCCATGATGAGCACGACGTGCCCGCGCCAGTCGAGCACGTCGTACACCGCGACCACGTTGGGGTGCGCGAGTTTGGCCAAGCACTGCGCTTCGTGTCGCAGCATGAGCGAGTCGCCGCCCAGACAGACCTTCAGCGCGACCGGACGCTCGAGCTTGGTGTCCACGCCCTCGAACACGGCTCCCATGCCGCCCTCGTCGATGTGACGGATCAGCTCGAAGTGCTCGATCATGACGGGAGGCGGATGTGCTTCAAAGAGCTGCCTCGCGCGCCGCCGCATGATTTCACGGCGGAGCTCGTCGACGATGTCGGGTGGTGACGCGGTCCCGCTGCCTTGCGGCAGCGTAGGGCTGCCTCGCTCGCGAAGGTCCGACACCGCGTCGAGCCTACCAGTTTGGCCGCTGCGCCAGCGATGGTTCGTGGCCCTGGTTCATCA
>JAMHUH010000824.1:0-6443 GCA_035904925.1 Nannocystaceae bacterium | reverse complement strand
CCTGCGTCCGCTCCCAACCGACCGAGGGCTCGGTGTAGGCCGCGACCTCGAGCGGCCGGCCGAGCAGCTCGCCGCGAAACACCGGGCTGCCCCACGGGAGGTGGCCATGAACGACGAATCCGAGCTCGTCGAGCGCCGCGATCACCTCGGCGAGCGCGAAGCGATTCGCCGCGCAGTGGCGGTTGATCGCGCTCGGGGCCCAGGGGTTCTCGGCCAGGCTCGACACGTAGAGCTCCTTGAAGCAGACCTGATCGAAGCCCTCGCTCGCGCTGCGCTCGAGGTAGGCGCGGACCTTCGCGCGCGAGTCGACGCCGCCACGCTGGACCACGCAGATCGCTCGGCTGTGCAGGCCGAGCTCGCGCGCCCACGAAGCGATCGCGCCCGAGTCGACGGCCAGGCCCATCAACGCGGCGTCGTGCTCGAGCGCGAGCCCATGGCGACTGATCGCCAGCGTGGTCAGGCCCGCGTCGACGAGCGCGGCGACGCGCGAGCGATCGAGGCTCGCGCCGTTGCTGATCAGCAAGGTCGTGGCGAAGCGCTGGCGCAGCGCCGCGACCAAGCCGAGCAAGCGCGACGCGGGCATCAAGGTCGGCTCGCCGCCGCCGGTGATCACGGCCCGCTCGGCCCCGCGAGCCTTGGCGAACTCGGCCCAGGCGATCATCTCGGCCTCGGGCGCGTGGCGTTGGCGAACCAGATCCGACACGCTGGCCTTCGAAAAACAAAACCCGCAGCTCGCTTGGCAGGCCCGGGCGATCGGCAGGACCGAGAAGCTGCGCGGACGACAGTCGGCCCACGCATGCAGCTCCGCGCTGGCCACCCGATAGGCCTGGGCCGTGACCTCCTCGTGGTGGGTCGCTTGCAGCGCGTCGGCGTCGTCGACCCATGCCACACCCGAGAGCGGCACCGTCGGCTCCGGCCAGCGCCAACCGATGCCCGTGCCCGTGACCGCGTTGGGCGACATACCCTCGGGCCCGACCGGCAGCTCGGCTCGCAGGGCGACCACGCGATCCCGCTCTCGACCCAGCTTGGCCACCAGACCGCGCGCCTTGGCCAACCCGGGCCCCCAGCCCTCGTCCTCGCGCAGCATGTAGAACGCGTCGGGGAAGCGCGACTCGGGGATTCTCGCCTTCGAATAGGCCATCGCGTAGCGGTCGAAGCCGCGCAGCCAATTCGAGAGCGGGATGAAGGCGACGAAGGACGAGCGCATCACGAGCGTTCGCCACCTTAGCAGCCGAATCGGCCGAGTCGACACTACTCGAGCGGCACGAGCTCGGCCGGGGCGACCTGCGGCGCGACCTCGCGGCAGAGCGAGAGGCCCTCGAGGTAGGCGTTGCAGAACACCTGGTCGGGATCGCGCGTGCGTCGGAACTCCTCGAAGGCGTCGACCCGATCGCGTCGACGCTCGGTCAACGCGTCGAGGAAATTCGGATTGAAGGGAGTCGTCCAAGTGCCCGCGGCCGCGCTCGGATCGTAAAAGCCGTACATCTTGCCGTTGTGCGGCCAGCCGCCGAGGCCGACCCACTCGCGCTCGATCTTGGCGAAGAACTCGAGCATCTGCGGCGGGTAGTCGGACGCCGGCATGGTCTCGACGAAGCCGATCAGGTCGAGGTTGACGAAGAGCGAGTTGGGCGAGCTCGCGTAGGTGCCCGCCATCGCGCTGTCGCCACCCCGAATGAAGCGGAACTCGAGCGGACCCGCGAGCCGAAACTCGCTCGAGTCGGCCGCTTTGACCGCTTGCAGGCCCTGCCAGACTCGGCTCAGTCCGGCCACGTCGGTGGTCGGCAGCTCGACGAAATAGGACATGAAGATGACCTGCGCGGCGTCGAGCAGCCACAGATCCGAGTGGTGCTTGTCGGCCTTGCGGCCTTGATCCTCGATCACGTCCATCGCCGTATCGATCAGGAGCGAGGCCTCGTCGGCGCCGCCGTGCAGCTGGACGTGGTGCTCGGTGCCCTCGGCGAATTTCTCGATCCCGCGCTCCTCGTAGGGGGCCCCGAACAGGTCGTGCTCGGCGAAGGTGCACGAGCTGGCGACCGCGCTGGCCTGGTTGCGCTTCTTCCGGGGCTTCTCGTCGATGTCCCACCACAAGACCAAGAACTCGCTCGAGTAGGGGTTCCAGAACGACTCCAGCCGATCGTGCTCGGCGAGCAGCTGCTGGTACTGGGCGACGAACTCGGCCTCGTTCTCGAGCTTGTACTTGGACCGACCGCCGACGAGCGTGGTCGCGTAGGGGCGCGGCTTCACGTCGAGCGTGACCGAGGTGACGATGCCCAGCGCGCCGAGCGAGACCCGAGCGAACTGCAAGGGCGACCAAGCGCCGATCTTGGCCGAGTCGGTGTCGTAGGTCGTGACCCGGCCCTGCGCGTCCATGATCGTGAACGCCGAGGCAGTCTCGGCGAAGATCGGCGCGTCGATCGTCGCGCCGTGCACGTCGACCGCGGTCATGCCTCCGACGCTGAAAAATCCGCCCGCGGTGACGGTCTCGAGCATCAAGTCGTGCTCGGTCAGGTACGCGTCGATGTGGTCCTCGCGGACGCCCGTGTTGACGGTCAGCTTGCCCTGCGCGGCGTCGAGTTCGAACAATTCCTCGCCCGAGCTGCCGAGGTCGGCGTAGCACGAAAGATCGATGATCCAGGTCGTCGCGGCCTCGGGCTCGCTGGTTCGGTTGTCTTCGAGGACCAAGGGCGGCTGCGAGTGGCGTTGGCCCGAGACCCGGACCTTCATGCCCTCGGGTCGCTTGGCGAGGATCGCTTGCAGCTCGGCCCGCGAGGTCGGCGAGAAGTAGTAGTTCTCGCCCTCGCCGACCGGCGTGTAGACGAGGTCGCCGCTCCAGTTGTGCCACTGCGGCGTGGCGGCCAAGGGCACGTGCGCGTCCGGGTCGTTGGGCAAGGGTTTGGGCGCACAGGCGCTCAGCAACCACGCCGCCACCAGGGGCCCAACTCGAACCGATGCGTCTCGCATGATCGAGGATCAGAGCATGGAAGGCGCATGGGGCGACATCGTTTTTTTGGGCGCCTACGAGCCCGAATTCGGTGTTTCCGCGCGAGAAGTCTCCAGCATTTTCGGCTCGCTCTGCCCGAGTCGTCGAGGCTGGAGCCCAATAAATACCCCGCTTGTCACAGATAAATATGAAACACTGAATTTCGCCGTAATATCGCTAAAATCGTCGGTATCCTGGAGCTCTTCGGGAGCCGTCGACACGAAATCTTCATTTTACGCGTGGACTACCGTAATACTGTCGTGCTTCACTGCCGGGGCGAGACGAGCCATGACGCTTTCGATGATCACCGCCAACGCGACCGATGATGGAGCTCCGATCTACCTGCGTGCCGACGGCAGCTGGTCCCGTGCGCTGAGCGAGGGGCGGGCGGGCGAGAGCGAGCAGCTCGCGGCCGCGCTCGCGCTGGCCAAGACCCAGCAGCGGATCGTCTGCGACCCCTACTTGATCGACGTGAAGCTGGTCGAGGGTCGGCCGACGCCGACCAACGTCCGCGAGCGGATCCGTGCCCATGGCCCGACCGTGCTGCTGCCGGTCGCGCGCGCCGTCGCGGCTTGATCGCCATGTACAAGTACGACGACTACGATCAGACCCTCGTCGATCAACGGGTCGCGCAGTTCCGCGATCAGGTCGCTCGCCGCCTCGGCGGTGAGATCAGCGAGGACGAGTTCAAGCCGCTGCGCCTGCAAAACGGGCTCTACATGCAGCTGCACGCCTACATGCTGCGGGTCGCGATCCCCTATGGGTTGCTCTCGAGCAAGCAGCTGCGCAAGCTGGCCAGCATCGCCCGCGACTACGATCGCGGCTACGGCCACTTCTCGACCCGGCAGAACATCCAATACAACTGGCCCAAGCTGCAGGACGTGCCGGCGATCCTCGCCGAGCTGGCCACGGTCGAGATGCACGCCATCCAGACCAGCGGCAACTGCATCCGCAACACGACCGCCGATCACCTGGCCGGGGTCGCCCGCGACGAGCTCGAAGATCCGCGGCCCTGGTGCGAGCTGATCCGGCAGTGGTCGACCTTCCACCCCGAGTTCGCCGCGCTCCCACGCAAATTCAAGATCGCCGTGACCGGGGCGCCCGCGGCCGACCGCGCGGCCGTGCGCGTGCACGACATCGGCATTCGCATGGTCCCCAACCCCGCCGGCGAGGGCCCCAACGGGTTCGAGATCTTGGTCGGCGGCGGCCTCGGTCGGACCCCGCGGATCGCCGACGTGATCCGCGAATTCCTCCCGCGCGAAGATCTGCTGAGCTACCTCGAGGCCACGCTGCGGGTCTACAACCGCTACGGTCGGCGCGACAACAAGTACAAGGCCCGGATCAAGATCTTGGTCGGCGCGCTCGGTCCGGCCGAGTTCAAGCGCCTGGTCGAGATCGAGTGGGCGCAGACGCGTGAGGGCGCGATGCGGCTGACCCAAGCCGAGATCGATCGCGTCGCGGCCCACTTCAGCGCCCCGGCCTACCGCGAGCTGCCGAGCAGCGACACGGCCGTGGCCGCGCTCGGGCTCGGCAAGGATCGCGTGCTCGGGCGTTGGGTCCAGGCCAACGTCCGCCCGCATCGCCAGCCCGGCTACTCGATCGTGATGATCTCGCTCAAGTCACCCGGCAAGCCGCCCGGCGACGCGACCAGCGAGCAGATGGAGCTGATCGCCGACCTCGCCGATCGCTACTCGTTCGGCGAGATCGTCGTCACGCACGAGCAGAACCTGGTCTTGCCCAACGTCGAGAGCGCCAAGCTGACCGAGCTGCACGCCAAGCTGCACGCGGCCGAGCTCGCCGAGCCCAACGTCGGCCGCGTCACCGACATCATCGCCTGCCCCGGGCTCGACTACTGCGCCCTGGCCAACGCCCGCTCGATCCCGATCGCGACTCGGATCGGCGAGCAGATCAGCGACCTCGACTACGTCCACGATCTGGGCGAGATCAGCCTCAACATCTCGGGCTGCATCAACGCCTGCGGCCACCACCACGTCGGCAACATCGGGATCCTCGGGATCGACAAGCAGGGCGAGGAGTACTACCAGCTGATGCTCGGCGGCTCGGCCGACGACCACGCCTCGCTCGGCAAGATCCTCGGCCCCGCCTTCCCGACCGAGACCATCGTCGACGCGGTCGACAAGGTGCTCGCGACCTACGTCGATGGCCGCGAGTCGGCCGACGAGCGCTTCATCGACTACGTCCGCCGGGTCGGGCTCGCGCCCTTCAAGGAGCGTGTCTATGGTTGAGCTGCTGCGCCACCCCAGCATCCGCCGCGACATCATCCGCACCGGCCGGGCCAGCCGGGCCAGCCGGATCGTGGAAGACGACGTCAGCCTCGTCGCCGACGACGCCCCAATGCCCGAGCATGGCCGCGTGCTGGTCTCGCTCGAGCGAGCCGCCCGAGAGCACGAGCTCCTGAGCGCCCGACCCGAGCGCTTCGGCGTCCGCGTCCCCGGCGAGACCGAGCCCGAGGCGATCCTCGACGCGCTCGGCGGCTCGCTGGCTTCGCTCGACCTGATCGCGATCGTGATCCCCAAGTCGACCGACGGCCGCCACTTCTCGCTCGCTCGACTCCTGCGCGAGCGCCATGACTTTCGCGGCGAGCTGCGAGCCTGCGGCGACGTCCTGCCCGACCAGCTCTTCTTCATGCAGCGCTGCGGCTACACGGCCTTCGAACTGCGCGCCGACAAGAGCCTGGCCACCGGCCTGCGTGCGCTCGAAGCCTTCACCGTCACCTACCAAGGCAGCGCCGACGATCCCCGCCCGCTCTGGCGCCGCCGCGGGTAGCATCCCAACGTGATCCTGATCCGCGCCGCCCGTCGGAGCTTCGTCCAAGTCCCGCTCGGCAGCCTCCTCGCGTGGGTCATCTGCAGCGCCACGCTCGGCTCGCTGCTCGCCTATCCCGGCGAGACTGGCGTGCTGGTCAGTACGCTGATCTTCGAGGCGATCACGCTCTTCTTGGTCATCAGCGGCTTGCACTCGCTCGAGCGCATCGACGACCAATTGATCATGCGCTGGGCCCTCGGCACCAAGTCCTGGTCCGCCGAAGCGCAGAGCCTGCACGCCGCGCTCCGAGGCAGCCGCAGCGTCTCGCTCCAGCTCGAGCTCGTCGGCCCGAGCGACGACAGCGAGAACCCCTTCCCACCCACGACCACCCTCGCCACGCTCTCGCCCAACGAGCGCGGCTGGGCGAAAGCCGAGGCGATCGCCAAGCTCATGGGTGTGCCGCTGATCGGCGACCGGCCGAGCTCGTAGGCTGAGGTTCGGAGAAAGGAGTCTGCGAAGGATCCTTCGCGGTTGATCGAGTTCTCGATGGACGGGCTCCACGGTGGGAAGAAGGGTCCCCCGCTCGGGCTCAAACACGTCGCCCTTCGAATCGCCGATGCCCTCTCCCTGGTTGGCGATCGCTGGCGATCGTTTTGCTCTCGCACCGAAGCCAGGGGCTCGACTCGCCTAGGAGGAC
>JAMHUH010000823.1:0-12012 GCA_035904925.1 Nannocystaceae bacterium | reverse complement strand
TCACTCGGCGCAGGCGTATCACGACGGCGTTCACTCGCCCAGCTCGCCCAACCACACGCCAAAGCGATCGGGGTCGTCGTCCGCCGGGATCCAGGTGACTTGCCGATCGCCGGCCCTGGGGTTGGCCCAGAGCATCAGGTCGAGTTGCTGCTCGAGAATGGCCTGCTGGGCCCCCCGGGCGTGGACCAAGCTCATGCCCTCGCCGCTCGCGCTCGGCAAGGGGGTCACGACGCTCTCGTCCGGAAGCACTCGAAATTGCCAGCTCGCGCTCTGCTCGGCCAGGACCCTTCGCGCGCCCGACCAATCGACCCGAACCAGCGGACCGATGTCGTCGTCGTAAAGCAGGACCCCGTCGAGGTCCCAACGGCGCAGGCTGGTCCCGGGATCGACCAGGACATGGTCGCCAGTCTCGAAATCCACGACCACCAGCGGCTCGACATAGTGGGCCTGGTTGTCGAGCAGCGCCCGATGATCGTCGATGGCATGGATGGGCTCCTTGTCCGGGATCTCGATGTACTCGAGCGTATCGAGCGAGTAATAGCGATGCTCGCCCCACCATCCGCCCACGAGCACGTAGAGCACGCCGAGCTGCTCGAGGCGAAAGTTGAGCCCGGCGTTGAGGTAAGACAAGTAGCCCTGGCCGAGCAGGGTCGACTCGCCCGCCTCTCGATCGAGGAGCTGGAGCGGGCCGAGGGGTTGCGAGCTCGGGTCGTCGGCGGTGATCTCCATGCCCTGCCAGAGCACCCAACGCGGGCTGCTGCCGACCGCGAAGCTGCGCACTTCGGTCGCCAGCGTGGTGACGGCGAGGGTCTCGAGATCGACGGCGAGCAAGCTGCGATTCGGGTCGAGCGCGAACACCTGGCCCTGCGCGTGGGCGAGCAATTCGGAGTCGGCCAGCACCTCGGGCAGCAGCTCGACCGACTCGACCGCGTCGGTCCAGGGATCGCCGGGCCAGCGCTGAAGCACCAGAGGTCCGCTCTCGGCGTCGCTGCCGAGCACGCCCACGATCCTTTGGTCGGTCGCGCGCACGTTGCAGCCGCGGGAAGCAAAGACCGGCACGCTCGGGCGCGCGCCGGTGGGATCGAGCACGAGCAGATCGTGCGTGTCGACGCTGCAACCCATGGCGGGAAAACGCGAGATATCGGGCGAGGTCCACTTTGGTGTGAACTGCAATAATTGCTGAATCCGGTCCGAGAGCAGGATCGGATTGTCGCCACAATCATCGACGATCCAGAGCTCGCGGGGACCTTCGAGCCCAGGGTCGGGCGAGAACGCGAGCTCGAGCAGCCGCCGATCGCCGACCCGCCAATCGATCGAGGAGCTTGGTGGTCGCTCGGGGTCGAGCGGGAGGATCCGCCGAGGCGCCGCCTCGCCGCACAGCTAGCTAGCCTAGCAGTCCGTGACGAGGCATCGGCTCCAGCATACGCCGACGAGCGCGCTCAGTCGTCGAGCGCTTCGATGAGCAAGAGCATCGACTCGTAGGCGTAGTCCTCGGGGTCGCCCACCCGGCGACGGCCCCCGACCACGACTTGGTCGCGGCCCTCGAGCTCGACGGGCCGGCCGTAAAATTGATCGACCTGCACGCCCTCGGGGAGCTCGAGCGTGCCCTTGCACGCGAGCTCGCCGGTCTTGTCGTGGACCGCGACGCCGAGCCCGGGCACACCATCGACGAGCGAGAGAATCTGCTCGCCCATCGTCGCCAAGCGGACGTTCGTGTCGTTCCAGTCGGACCAGTGAACCTCGCTGAACGCCTGCTCGAGGCCGGTCGGAGTCATGACCTCGAGATAGCTCCGACCAGACTCGATCTCGACTCGCTCGGGCAGCTTCGTGGGGTCGATCCGAGGATCGAGGGTCCAGGCCAGATAGAGCTGTTGGTCGTCACCGACCATCCACAGACCATCGTGGCCGTTCTCGCGCCCCTCCCCGCCCGACCAGACCACGTCGCCATTCTCGCCATCGATCGTGAGCGGATAGCTGGGCCCATAGTCGATCAGCGGCGGGGTCGCGACCATCGACAAACCCGCCTCGTTCAGGTTGACCAGGCCCGCGCTGGCGAAGTTGCTGCTGCCATCGGGCGTCGGGTAGTCGCCGCGCGTCCAGACCAGCTCGCCGCTCGGGTCGCGCCTCTCGATCACCAGCGTCGGTGCGAGGTAATTCTCGTAGTCGGTCGGGTCCGGGGGGATGACCCAGTCCAAGGTCATCGCGACATAGAGCGCGTCTTGGTGATGGAGCAGCGAGCCCCTGGCGACCGGGCGATCGCCCTGACTCAGCTCGCGCGTCCACTCGAGCTGGCCGCTGGCGTCGAACTGGCGTAGCTGGGCGGGGGTCTCGGAGTCGCGATCGTGGCCCCGGAGCACCCACATCCGCCCGCTGGCGACATCGTCCTCGAACGCGAAGTCGTGGCACCAGCCATCGACCGGGAGCGTCATGACCTCGGTCAGCGTGCCGTCGAGCTCGAGCTGACGAAGCGTCAGGGCAGCACCGGTGGCGAACACGGTCAGCCCCGAAGGTGTGATCAAACAGGGCTCTTGCTCGAGCTCGAGCAGCACCCGCGCCTGCACGCAGACCACGTCGGGCTCGATCGTCCGCGAGCTGCAATGGACCAGCGGGAACGCGAGCACAAACACGAATACGATCCCGCGCTTCTTGCAAAACACGAGGCATTGGAGCACCAAAGCGGCCTGGCGAGCAACGGATCTCGCGGGGTCGGCTCATGCCCGCATGCTGGCGCTCTCGTCGGCCGCGCTCCGCCGACCGCCCCGGCGAGCGAGCCGCGACCAAGGCCGGCGGATCGCCCGACCCATGCGACGCAGCTCGGCGCTGGTCAAGAAGCTCGAGTAGGCCCCGACCATCAGCGGCGAAAACAACACCACGTAGACCCCGAGCTGAATGCCGAGGTGCATCAGCGCCCCGAAGCCGAGGAAGAGCCAGCGCAGATCCGGGATCGGCCAGCCGCGCGCGCGCGCGCCCGAGTGGGTGCTGGCGGGATCGACGGCGCGGCGGTCGAGCATTCGCAAGAAGCGTCCGCCGGCGAGGTCGCGCAGCCAGTGGTAGGCGACGAAGCCCCCGAACGCGACCTCCCAGACCAGGACCGAGAAGGTCATCGGCCGCAGCAGCCACGGCTGAATGCGGGCGAAGAAGGGGCCGATGTCGAAGTGGCGGTTGTAGGGGTTGGTCAGCGTGTAATAGATGGCGGTGCCGTCGACATGCCAGGTGTCGCCGGTCTTCTCGAGCCCGGTCGCCGTGTAGACGATGCCGAGCTGGAGCTGGATGAGACGTCGGCACCAGACCGGCACGGTGCCGCCCTTGCCACGCAGGCGAGCGTCGAGCGAGAAGCCGCGGCCGGCTGGGGTCAGGGCCATCAGCGCGCCGAAGAACATCGCCAGCTGATCGGGGTAGGCGTAGAGCAGCGGGTTGCGGCCGTACATGCTGACCCAGAGCAGCATGCCCAGCAGCGAGGTGATCCGGGTGTACAAGCCGAGCGCCCACAGGCCCAGCGCGAGCGTCCCGACTGCCCAGATCGCCTGCACGGCCAGCGGATCGCGGACGCTGAAGAAGAGCGACCAGCGGCTCGGGAAGGCCAGCTCGGCGAAGCGGCCGCCGATCATCGAGGCGTCGGAGAAGTACTCGGCGACCGAGCCGAGGTGCAGCAAGGACGAGAGGAACAAGATGCCGGCGATGATCGCCCGACACACGCCGAGCGCGAGCGGGTCCTCTTGGCCCGAGAGCAGCGCGTCGAGCAGACGAATCGGCAGGCTGCGAGTGTCGGTGATCCGCCGCCAGGATCCGGTGACCGTCGACGCCTGGGCCGCCTGCGCCTTCGAGCCCGCGTCAGTCATCGTCGTCATCGGCGTCGCTCCCCTCGCCTCGCCGCTCGCGATCGGCGGCGATCATGTCGCGGATGATCTGCACCCTGCAGCTGGTGTCTTGAGCCTTCTGCCGGCGCTCGGGCCCGAGCAGCGGCTGCCCGGCGAGGACCTTCTCGGGCGAGCGAATGCTGCGATCGACCCGGACGGCCTCGATCCGGCGAACGTCGTGGCCGCGCCGAGCCTCGCGGACGCAGACGCCACGCAGGTACCAGGTCCGGTTGCGATTGACCTCGTCGAGCTTGCGCGAGATCGTGTGCAGCCAGATGTCCTCGCGGTCCTTGGTCCAGACCCACGCGGTGCCCCAGTCGACCCGCTCGTTCTCTTCGAGCATGCGCCGGGTCCCGTCGGCGTCGACCGCCTCGAGCTCGATGTAGAAGTGCCCGCGCGAGGGGTTGGGCGCGTACATGCTCCAACTCTGCGAGAGCGAGACCTTGCGCATCGCGTCGATCAGGCGGTCGTGACGGGCCTGCGCGGCTTCACCCAGCTTTTCGCGTGGGACCGCGGCGAAGATCATCGCGGCCATCAAGAGCAGCGGGACCAAGGTGTTGATCACCCGCAAAACCGGCTCGCGGCGATTCGGCCTGGTTGGGTCGGCTGGCGCGGCTGGCTCGGCTGGGTTCACCGGGAGGGGCACAGGGGCGAGGACCTGCGGCGGCGGATCGCTGCGAGCAGCAGCAGGCCGAACGCCAGGCCACCAGAATTAGCGCCACCGCCCGTGCTGGCGCAAGCGCAACCATCGTCGAGCCGGGTGTCGATCGTGCCGTCGAGGTCGCTGGGCGAGCCGTGATCGAGATCGTCGGCGGGCACGCTGCCCAAGAAGATCTCGCTGATGACGGCCGTGTTCTTGGCCCGGTTGGAGAACGCGATGTGGACGACCTCGCCCGGCTCGAGCCCGCGGATGAACACCTGGCGGCGCCTCCCCGACAGCAGCGAGGGCTCGTACTCGGCGTCCCAATCGCCGCTGACCAGCGTGACCTCGTCGACGTCCTCCGTCTCGCCGCCGGCCGAGCCGAGGTTGGTCAGCGTGTACTCGAATTCGACCGGCGATCCGCCGCGCTTGATCAGCACCCGCGGATCGACGTCGTCGTTGGTCGGCTGCCCGGCCGAGTTGCCCTCACCCTTGACCTCGAAGCTCAGCAGCAGGTTGTCGGAGCCGGCCGGGATCACGTGGCTCAGCTGCAAGGGGCCGGGCCAAAAAGGCGTGACCGACGAGCTGCGACCACGCAGATAGAGGAAGCGACCGTCCTTGGGCTCGACCGCGCCATCGGTCACGCGCGGGCAGTCGAGCAGGTTGCGGGCCGCGAGCGTGCGCTCGAGCTCGTCGTAGTCCTGCGCCGTCCAGGTGCCCGCGTCGCGCTCGCTCGCCGCGACCTCGAGCAGCGCCGCCGAGGCTTGCTCGAGCGTGACGTCGGGTGGCAGCAGGGCCAAGCTGGCGAGCACGACTGGATCGAGCTTGTCGCCGCCGACCCGCCTTCGCGCCGCCCACAGCCCCGCGGAGAAGGGCTCGCTGTCGGCGTGCTCTTGGCCGGTCATGTCGCGCGGACACTGGCTCTCGTTCTCGGCGGTGCGGATCCAGGCGCTGTCGCGCTCGGCCCAGTAGAAGCCGACATAGTCGCCCAGCTCCGGCTCCTGCGTGACCATGATGGTGTGATAGTCGGCGATCGCCTCGTTGATGCCCCGAGCGTCGCGCAAGAGCCCGTCCCAGCGCCTGTTCGAGGAGGTCAGCCCGCTCGGGGTCAGCAGCTGGACGATGCCGTGGCCGAGCTCGTGATAGACCACGTCGCCGTCGTAGCCGAAGTCGACGGCCGAGCCCTGACCAAAGAGCATCGTCGGCCCGGCCTCGAGCTCGCACGAGCCGGTGTAGTAAGCGTTGTTGAAGGGGCCGAAGTCGAGATCCGGGTAGCCGGGCGAAGGTTCGAGCCAATGGAAATTGGCGACCATGTTCGACATCTCGCAGGGGAAGTCGTCGACCCCGAGCCCGGCCATGACCTCGAAGAAGGTCTCGGCGTGGTAGTACATCGACAACTCGGCGTAGAGGTCGGTCGGATCGATGTTGTCGGCCAGCAGCGCGACGTCGGGCAGCGGCACGAAGAAGTCGCCGTTGGGATCGGCGGCGACTTGCTGGGTCGGGAAGCACTCGCCCTCGAGGTGCCAGGGCGCGAAGGGGCCCGACTCGGCGTCGATGCAATCGAAGGCGCGCACGCGGGTGCCGTTGAGATAGATCTGGGTGGGATCGAGATCCTCGGACCAGGTCTGGCTGGGGTCGATGTTGGCCAGCGTGACGGTGATCGGATCGGGCGTCTGCTTGGGGTTGAAGCGAAACACCTCGGCCTGGTTGGCGGCGTAGATCAGGCTCTCGCGCTCGAGCTCGCGGCCCGTGATCGCGCTGATCCAGACCCGCTCGCGGCTGGGCTCGGGCGCAGCCAGGCTCATCGGCGTGGTCAGCTCCCAGGCGAGCACCGGGCGATCGAGGACCAGGAGGTAGACCAGCTCGCCGGTGATGCTGTCGGGGTCGCCGAGCTGATCGTCACGCAGGCTCGGCACGATCGACGCGCGGGCCTCGTCGAGATCGAGCAGCGCCTCGCTCGGCAAGCGCTCGGGCGCCGCGCTGGGATAGCGCGCGGCGATCACCCGCTCGTTCGGCTCGCCGGGCCGCCAGAGCGTCTCGAAGCCACCGCGCACGCGCAGGCCGTGCAGCGCGAGCGAGCGCAGCTCGGCCCTCGCGGCGATCTGCTTGGTGCCCCCGGGCGCGGTCGGAAGGGCCGGACCGCTGCGCCGCTCGGCGACCGTCAGCTCGCCCGCCGCGATGCCGCGCTCGGCCGCGCGGGCGTCGAGCCGAGGGTCGCCGGCCTGGGCCACCCCGGGCAGCAGCAGCGCGCTCGTCAGCAGGGTCAGCGAGCCGAGGCGAACCAGCGGGCGTGAAGCCATGCCGGCAATCTATCACGCACCTGCACCTGCAAGAGCGCCCGCGTGCCCTCGCGTGCTAAGCAAGCGACGATGACGGGCACCGGCTCCCTCTCGCACTGGCAACGCGACGCCGCCGATCGCCTGCCCCGCTGGCCCGAGCAGGCGCCCCGCGCCAAGGTCGAGGTCTTGATCGTCGGTGCCGGCCTCGCCGGATGCAGCGCCGCCCAGGAGCTGCGTGGCCAAGGTCGCTCGGTCCTCGTCGTCGATGCGCAGGGCCCGGGCGCGGGCGCGAGTGGCCGCAACGCCGGCTTCGTGATGCTCGGCAACGCGATCGACTACCCCGAGCACGTCCACACCCAAGGCCGCGAGCGCGCCCGGCTCCTGCTCGAGCTCGGCCGGCGCAACCATCGAGCCATCCGCGAGGCCTTCGGCGATCGCTGCGATCACGTCGCCTGCGGCAGCCTGATGCTGGCCGAACGCGACGACCCGCGCGCGCTCGATCGCCTGGCCGAGGCCGCCGCGCTGCTCGAGCAAGACGGCGTCGCGCTGGCGCTCGGCGATCCGCCCGCGGGCTTGGTCGGCTTCGGTCGCGCGCTGACCATCCACGAGGACGCCACGCTCCATCCGGGCAAGCTGCTCGCCGCGCTCGCCGAGCAGCTCGAGGGCGTGCGGGCCAAGGTCGTGGAGCTCGACGATCGTGTCGGCGTCGCGCGGCTCGAAGGCGGCGGCGAGATCCAATTCGAGCGCGCGCTGATCTGCGCCAACGCCTTCAGCCGCGCGCTGCTGCCCGAGCTCGAGCCTTGGCTGACCCCGCAGCGCGCCCAGGTGCTCTTGACCGAGCCCTGCGCGCCCCTGCTCGATCGACCCTGCTACGCCGGTTGGGGCTACGACTACTTTCGCCAGCTCGGCGATGGCTCGCTGCTGCTCGGCGGACGTCGGCACCTCTTCTTCGACGCCGAGCAAAGCGGCGAGGCCGAGCCCACGCGAGCGGTTCAGGACGCGCTCGACGACTATCGGGCCAAGCACATGCCGAGCTCGCGCGACGCCAAGGTGCGCCAGCGCTGGGCGGGGATCATGGGCTTCTCCAAGGACGGTTTTCCGCTGCTCGGGCCGGTGCCGGGGCGCGAGCGGATCGAGCTGCTCGCCGGCTTCACTGGGCATGGGCTGGGCATGGCGGTCGCGTGCGGGCGGCTGGCGGCGCGCAGGTTGATCGGGCGGGTCGAGGACGAGGATCGGGCGCTGGTCGAATGGTTCGACGCTGGCCGAATCATCGCAACCTGAGCGCTCGAGCTCGAGATCAGTCCGCGCTCGCCCGCGCCACCGCTTCGGCCCGCACCAACCCCGCGAGCGCGTCCTGAACCTTGCGCGCGGGCAGCTTGTGCTTGGCCTCGAGCCCGTTGATCACGATCGCAAAGGCCAGCGGCTCGCGCCCGGGCGCCGAGGCATAGCCCGAGAGCGCCGAGACCGAGTCGAGCGTGCCGGTCTTGACTCGGATCCAGCCAGCCGCGTCGCTGTCGCTCAGGCGCGACTTGGTCGTGCCGTCGACGCCCATGATCGCGAGCGAGGCCATGAAGTCGGCGCGGACTCGGAAGTCGTCGTGGACGTAGTCGAGCAGCCAGGTCAGCTGGGCGGCAGAGATCCGGTTGTTGTCGTAGAGGCCCGAGCCGTTGCCGATCCGCAGGCCGGCTTGGGGCATGCCGATGTCGCGGGTCCACTTGCGCAGGAGCTCGAGCGAGGCGTCGGCCGTGGTCGCGTCGCAGCAGGCGAAGGAGCGCAGGATCGCCTCGGCCATGAAGTTGTTGGACTGCTTGTTGACGCTGCGGATCAGATCCGTGATCGGCTCGGAGCGATGCGTGGCCAGCAGGTCGGCGTCCTTGGGCACGTCGCCGCCGGTCTCGACGCCCTTGCCGACCTTGATGCCTTGCTCGCGCAGGACCAGGGCCAGCAGCTCGCCCGCGTAGCGCGAGGGATCGGCGACCGGGAAGCGCCAGTCGCCTGGCGGGGCGTCGATGCCGATCTTGCCCTTGAAGGTGATCGTGACCACGCCGGTCTTCTTGTTCTCGTCGACGGCGACCCAGAGCTGGTTGCGGTTGCCCTCGACGGTCGTCGCCTCGGTCTCGAGTTTGTAGTGAGCGACCGGCGGGTTCATGCTCAGCTGCGGCGCCGCGCCAAGGGTCTTGCCCGCGCGGGCGAAGAGCTCGTAGGTGTCGTAGTTGACCGCAGTGGCGCCCGCAGGAGCCCGATGCGAGGCGAATTCGTCCTTCTGGTCGAAGCCGGGCGGCCAGCCATCTTTGTCGTAGCGCGTGGCATCGACGATGATCCTGCCCTTGACCTTGGTGATGCCGGCGCTGACCAGCATGCCCGCGAGCTCGTACATCTCACCGGTGACCAGGCTCGGATCCCCGCTGCCTTGCAGGTAGAGGTTGCCGGTCACGACCCCGTCGACGACGCCCTCGTGATCGGTCCAGATCCGCGTGGCGTAGCGGTGCTCGGGTCCGAGCAGCTCGAGCGCCGCGGCGGTCGTCAGCAGCTTGGCGTTGCTGGCCGGGTTGAGCGCGAGATCGGGGTTCTTGGCGTAGATCGTCGCGCCCGTGTCGAGGTCGATCACCGAGATGCCGATCTGGACCGTGTCGGGCAGCGCCGCCTCGCTCAAGAGCAGATCGATCTTGCCCTCGAAAGTCGCGGGCGGCTCGGGCTCGGCCGGCGCGACCAAGCTGGGCGGCGGGCTCGCGTTGGCCTCCGGCGCGCTCTCGGGGCAGGCGAAGCCGAGGCCGGCGATGCAGCCGAGGCCGAGCAGCGCAGGGACGAGGACGCGGCGAGGACGAGGCAACGAGCGGGCCACGTGGACACGGTAGAGGGTGGACGTCGAATCTGCCAAGTTTTTGGTCCACGGCCGGCGCTCAGTCGAGCAACGACTCGAGTTCGCCTCGAATCAACCCGCTCCGCCGGCCCTCGGACCAACCAACCCCGATGCGACCCTCGACCTGGTAGATGGGGGCAGGCTCATCGGCCAGTCCCAGCGCGGCATAGTCTGCCCGAGCGTGCCTACGCAGCACCTTGCACTGCCACCCTTCGGGGACCAACGCCAGCCACGGCCGCTCGCGCGCCAGACGAGTCAGGGTGATCGCACACGCCAGGTCAGCCGCAACCACGTCGAGTGGCAACAAGGCGAGGTCGACCTCGGGCGGCGTGTCTCGTGCATCCGTGATCGCCTGCTCGCTGGGACCACACCCGGATCGCACATAGACCCTCGGCCAGCTCTGGGGTGGACGAAGCGAGGCCTCGAGCCCAGTCCAACCGACGACCGCGAGGCCAGCTCCGGCCAGCCCCGCGAGGATCTTGGCCTTCATTCGCGTCGCTCCGCGAGGGCCCGCTGCAGCTGGCCGAGGTGCGTCTGACACACCTGCTCGCTGCGCGAGTTGTATCGGCACGCTTCGCGTTCACAGTTGGTGAGGCTCTCGATCGTCTCGGTCGCGAGGGCCTCCCGCTCTTCGAGCGCCTTGGTATGTGCCTCGCCTTCACGCCCTTCGCCGAGAAAGCACGGATTGGCCACGAACTCGAGGGTCACGTATTCCTGGGACCCCGCGGGAAGTGGCGCGGGGGCGGCCCGCCAAGCTTCGTTGGCACACGCGATCATGCGCTCGCAAGTCCGCTCGACGTCACCGAAGGCTTGCGCGACATGGACGACCTCGCCCGAGCTCGGCCCAGTTCGGTGGATGACGACGCGCTGGTTCCAAGCACATGGCCCCTCGAGCGCGTCGAGGTCGTGCGCGTAGCAACGCGCCAAAGCCTGCCCACGAAGGCTGGCATCCGCGTCGCCGGTCGCCCAGTGAACCAGGTCGGCGTTGGCGTCGTAGTCTTCGAAGACGAGATCCATCGGATCACGACCTCGTGATGCCGCCGCGCTGACCTGTTCGGGGTCGGCGCTCGGCGACGTCCACGTGGTGACCAGCGCGGCGGAATCCGCTGGGCGAATGGCAACTCCCGTCGTTCCCGCCCCCGCCGTGGAAGAGCTCGATGTCGGCGACGGAGGTGCCACTGGAGCCTGCGTCGTGCCTGCTCCAGACGATGGATCCGCGTTCATCCACCAGACGAAGCCGAGCGCTGCGAGGGTCGCTGCGGCCAAGGCCAGGGTCGTTTGTCGCTCAGCCACCCGTGTACTGGTTGGGGAGGCCGTCGCTGTAACCGGGGCTCTGCGTGTTGCACGGTACTTGATAACAATCCCCCAACCGCCACGTGCACTTTCGGTTCGTGTCACCGCCAGGCGTGACGCATTGCCAATAGTGATATTGGCCATCCATGTCCGAACCCGACTTCCATTCACATCGTTGGTGGGGACACGTGGACGTGGGGACCGGATCCTCAGCATGTGCTTCGCTATATTGCAACGCACCGACTGCGGCTGTGAAGCCGAGTATCGCAGCGAGGGCGACTTGGATGGTTCGCTCCGTCATTTGGCGAGGGTGTCATACGCGCGCTCGTCGATCAAGCAATCGAATCACGTGCCGGGCGGCCGGCACGTGCGATGATCGATCATGTGATGTGTTCCCGCTACTCGGCCGCCGGAAAGGCCCCTTCGAACGCGAAGGCCTCGACCGGCTTGCGATCGCTCGGCTGCTCCCGCGCCCGATAACCCTCGGGCAGATCCTCGACTCGCCCAGGCTTGCCCAGCGCGATCATGCACTCGACCGCGTACTCCTCCGGCACGCCGAGGCGTTCACGCGCGGCGTCGTAGTCGAAGCCCTGCATGCCGTGCACGACCAGGCCCATGCGCGAGCCTTGCAGCGCGAGGCTCATCCACGCGGCGCCGGCATCGAAGGAGTGGGTGCGGGCGAGCTTGCCGTTGTCGAAGGTGGTCTTCGAGAGCACGACCACGAGCGCGCCGGCGCGCGAGCACCAAGCCTGGTTTGCGGGCACGAGCAGGTCGAAGAAGGTCGCGAAGTTCGGGCTGCCGGCGAGCGCGAACGCGAAGCGCCAGGGCTGGCCGTTCATCGACGAGGGCGCCCAGCGAGCGGCTTCGAACAGGCGGTCGAGATCGGCTCGATCCAGCGCCTCGCCGGACATGGCCCGCGGGGACCAGCGGTCGAGGAACAAGGCTTCGATGGGGTGTTGGGCGACGCGAGTCATGATGGCCGGCGCAGGGTATCATTGGCCGTGCACGACGTACCCACCAGCCTGTCCGCTTGGGCCGATCGCGGCCGATGGATCGATGTCGGAGGGCGCGAGATCTTCGTGG
>JAMHUH010000822.1:0-38296 GCA_035904925.1 Nannocystaceae bacterium | reverse complement strand
CGCTAAAGTGGGCGGAGGCGCGGGGCGCGGCTACGGCGTGCGCTCGGTGGTGTTGATCCAGTGGGCGGCGCGGGCGGTGAGGGCGGCGGCGGTGTCGAGGCCGAGCTTGTTTTTGATGTTTTCGCGGTGGGCTTCGACGGTCTTCACGCTGATGCCGAGTTTTTCGGCGATGGCGCGCGTGGGGAGCGCGAGGCCGACGAGGCGAAAAATTTGCAGCTCACGGTCGGTGAGCTGGGACTCGGTGCCGGCGGGTTTGCGGGCGTGGCCGGTGAGGGCGCCCAGGACGGCGGCGGAGACGCGGGGCGAAACGGCAATGCCGCCGGCGGCGACATCGCGGATGGCGCGGAAGAGCGTGGCGACGGGTTCGCGTTTCATCACGTAGCCGTGGGCGCCGGCGCGGAGGCAGCGCTCGGCGTAGATGTCTTCGGGGTGCAGCGAAAAAACGATGAGACGCAGCGAGGGAGCGAGCGCGGCGAGATCTTTGATGAGAGCGAGGCCGTCGTCTTCGGCGAGCATGAGATCCATGACGAGAACTTGCGGCGCGGCGCGCCCGACTCGGACCAGCGGCTCTGGGTCGCCAAGGACTTCTTCGCGGGCAGCGGGACCGCGGCCGGGACCGGCGGTCGTTGGCGCAGCGAGGCCTTGCTGCGCCGAGTCGACGACGCCAACGCGGCGGCCGAGAGCTGGACGGCGGCGCAGCGGCGACGCGAGGCGCCGATCCGCATGGTCACCTGGTTGCTGCCCGAGCTCGCGCCGGGCTCGACGATCGAGGTCGAAGACCTGCCCGATCATCTGCCGCTGCCGAGCTGCATGGTTCGGCAGGTCATCCACGAGATCGATCCTCGGCTTGGCGCTCGCTCTTCGGTCTGGGCGACGGCAGCCAGCTCGGGCGGACTCGGCGGGCTCGGTGGGCTCGGAGGCTTGCTGTGAGTCGCCTGGCCGAGAGCCTGTCGGCGCTCGCTCGCCACGAGCTCGAGAAGCGCAGCTTCTGCGAGCTGGCGGTGGTGACCTCGACCTTCCCGGGCAGCGAGGAGAACGACGGCCAGACCGTCAGCATCCAGCTCAAGGACTCGGGCTTGGCGATCCCGCGGGTGCCAGTCGCGGTCGGTCTGACCGGACTCGGGGCGCTGCCGCGCGAGGGCGACGTGGTCGTGGTCTTGTTCCCGCGCGGCGAGCTGAGCTCGCCGATCGTGATCTCGCAGGTCTACACCGATCAACGGCGGCCGCCGACCTACGAGCGCGACGAGGTCAAGCTGGTCTGGCCGGGCGAGGCCGACGATCCCGAGGCCAAGGCGATCCAGGTCTCGATCAAGGTCGTCGACGACGAGCGCACGCTGAGCGTGACGCTCGGCGGGGACAAGGACGCGAGCGTGACGGTCACCGAGGGCAAGCTGAGCTTGGTCGCCGGTGGGGTCAAGTTCGAGCTCAGCCACTCGAGCGGCTCGGACGGCAAGATCGAGCTCAGCGCGGGCGGGACCAAGATCGTGCTCGAGCAAGATGGCGACCTCTCGCTCGAGACCAGCGGCACGCTCAAGCTCAAAGGCGCCGAGGTCACGATCGAGGGCGACACCTCGGTCAAGGTCAACGGCCAGACGGTGGAGATCAACTGATGGGCCAGCCGGCAGCCAAGCAAGACGACGACGTGATCGCGGTCGACACCCACATCGTGATGGTGCCGACCCCGGGCGGCCCCGTGCCGACTCCGCTGCCGCATCCCTTCACCGGCAAGCTCGACAGCGAGCTGGTCGCGACCGTGAAGATCGGCGGCAAGGCGGCGGCGACGGTCGACAGCGTCGCCAGCAACCAGCCGGCCCACATCGCGACGCCGCCCGGGACCAGCTTTCAGAGCCCGGCCAAGGACAAAGGCACGGTCAAGGTCGGCAGCGGCACGGTCAAGATCGGCGGCAAGGCGGCGGCGCGGATGGGCGACAGCGTCGAGACCTGCAACGACCCCAGCGACATGCCCGTCGGCTCGATCCTCGCGGCCGGCACGGTGATGGTGGGAGGCTGATGATGGCGCTGCCCAACGACGAACGCCTCGACTACCTCGGCCTCGATCTCCTGGTCACGCCCTTCTTTCAGGGCACGACCTGGTCGAGCGTCGACCTCGAGCTGCGACCGGGTCGCGGCGACACCGACGATCTGGGCGTCGCGCAGGGCGTCGACGCGCTGCGCCAGGCCTTGGTCCTGCGCCTCCTGACCCCGCGCGGCAGCCTGGCCGCGCTCGGCCACGCCCGCTATGGCAGCCGGGTCCACGAGCTGATCGGGCGCGAGAACAACCGCAGCAACCGCTTGCTGCTGCGCGCGATCGTGCTCGAGACCCTGCTGCAAGAGCCGCGAGTCGCGAGCGTCGAGCTGCTCGAGATCGTGCCCGACACGCTCGACTCGACGATCGTCCATGTTCACGCGCAGGTCCGTCCGGTCGGGGCCGACGCGGCGGTCAACGATCCGGCGATCGCCCTGACCCTGGAGGTGCGGCTGTGAGGTTCGACGATCGCAGCTATCCGGACATCGTCCGCGACCTGCTCACCCACCTGACCGAGGGCGTGGCCGGCGAGCCGATCATGGTCGACGACCTCGGCGAGGGGGCGGTGCCCGATCGCTTCGTGGTTCAGCAAAAACCCGTGCGCCGGATCAGCCACGTGCTCGGCAAGGTCGCCGGGCGCGAGGGCGAGGAGCTCGATCATCGCTTCACCGAGCGCGACTTCGAGCTGCTGCCGAGCGAGTCGGATCCCCAGGTCTACGTCGGCTTTCGGCTTCGCCCCCGGGCGCCGCGGCCGATCGCCGGGACCTACTTGGTCGTCAACTATTACCCGCTGCGCACGGCCAAGACGCCGATCAACGACGTCAACGTCGGCAGCGTCGCGCGGACCTTGCTCGAGACCGTCGCGCGCGAGATCGCGACCCAGTACGCCCAGCTCCAGCTCGTCTACGACTCGGGCTTCGTCGAGACCGCCCAAGGTCGCTCGCTCGACAAGGTCGCGGCGCTGGTCGACACCCGCCGGATCAGTCGCGGCTACCCGATCGGCAAGGTCCGCTTCAACCGTCGGCAAGGCGCGGCCGGGACCATCACGATCCCGGCCAAGACCGCGGTGACCGACGGGCAGGGCAGCCGCTACTTGACCAGCGAGGACGCGCTGCTCGAGCCGACCCAGTCGACGGTCGAGGTCTGGGTTCACGGCGAGAGCGTCGGCACGCCGATCGTCGACGCGGGCGGGCTCGCGGTGATCGAGCGGGCGATCGCCGGGGTCGATCGCGTGAACAACCAAGAAGCGACCTGGGCCGCGAGCAGCGACGAGCGCGACGACGCGTTCGCGGCTCGAGCCCGGCGAGCCATCCACGCGGCGGGCAAGGGCACGCTCGACGCGATTCGCTTCGGGATCGAGGGCTTGCCCTTCGTGTCCGCGGTCGCGCTCGGCGAGTACGACGGCACGCCCAACTCGCCGGTCGCGATGCCGGGCATGCTGCGGATCGACGTCGCGCTGACCCAGGACAACGCGCTCAACCGGGCGCTGGTCGACAAGAAGATCCGCGAGCTGCGTCCGGCCGGGATCTGGGTCGAGCGGGCCTGGGCCGAGCCGGTGACGATCGCGTTCTCGATCGCGCTGACGCTGACCGGCAGCGGCCTGCCCAGCTCGGAGCTCGAGGCGGTCAAGCAGGGCGTCCGCGATCGGCTCGGGGACTTCGTCGCGGGCGTCGGGCCTGGCCAGGTGATCCGCCAGGCGCGCTTGATCAGCTTGGTCTTGCAGGACGATCGGATCGCCGACGTCACGCTGGGTCTGCAAGCGGGCGGGCAGGCGATCGCGGAGCCGGTCTGGACGGTGCCGACCGGCAAGACCGCGCAGCTGGCCAGCGACGAGCCCTTCAGCTTCGCGAGCCCGAGCTACGAGGCCCAAGTCGACGCCAGCTCGGTCACGGTCGTCTATGTCGACGCGGCGCTGGTCGTGCAGCAGCTGGCGATCACGACCGACGACGTCGAGGCGGCGCTGCGACCCAAGCTCGAGGCCTTGCTCGGCCAGCTCCAGCCCAACGCCAGCCTGACCTTCACCGAGATCCTCGACGCGCTGCGCGACGAGGCCGAGCCGACCGGCTCGACCCGCTGGGTGCTGGCGCCGCTCGACTCGGTGATCAACCTCGAGCGCGAGGGTGACGTGTTCGGCGAGCTCGATCGCGCTGGCGGCTACACGGTGCCGCCGGGGACCAGCTTGGTCCTGCGCCAGCTCGACGTCAGCGCCAAGGTGAGCCCCGTATGAACCGACTCGACAACATGCTCGAGCGGCTGCCGCCGCCCTGGCGGATCGAGTCCGGCAGCCTGCTCGGGCAGGTCATGCAGATCGTCGGCAACCAGCTCGACGCCTTCGACGAGGATCTCGATCGCGTCCAGCGATCGCACTGGATCGCGACCGCCTTCGATCGCGGCGACCTCGAGAAGCTCGGCGCGCTGTTCGAGATCCCGGCCCTGGCTTGGGAGCCCGACGAGCTCTATCGCCAGCGCTTGCTCGCGACCATCGCCGCGCGGCTCGAAGGGGCGCTCAGCGGCGCCTCGCTGCTCGAGGTCGTCAAGCGGCTCCAGCTCGCGGCCGACGAGGCGCTCGCGCTCGCGCCCGTGCTCGAGCGCGGGGCCAAGCGACGGACGCTGATCGAGTTTCCGGCCATGCGCATGCACTCGCGAGCGCTGCGCGAGCGCAAGGGCCTCATCCAGCCGCTCGAGCAGATCGAGCTGCGCAACGAGGGCTTGCTGGCGAGCCGGCTCTGCGGGGCGCTGTTCGGGGTTCGTGGCGGCAAGACGGCCCTGCCGACTTTGATCAACCTGACCACCGGCGAGGCGCTCTGCTACCTCGGTCGGGTCCCCTGCGGCGCGACCTTGAAGCTGGGCTTCACCGGCGCCGATCCGATCTTTCGTGCGAGGGCCGAGCTCGACGGGATCGACGTCAGCGATCGCCTGGTCAGCGGGGCCGGCTACGTGCCCGGCGGGCAGGTCCCGCTCGCGCCCGAGCAGCCGGCCAAGCCGCTCACGCTGGCCCGCGGGCTCAACCGAATCTGGTTCGTGCCGCTCGGGCTCTTCGGTCGCCCGGGCTTCGACGCCAGCGTGTTCTCGAGCCCGGATCCCTCGCTGCTGCAAGGCCGCTGGGATCAAGCCGAGCCCCAGGTCGTCTTCGATCACGCGCTGTTTTTTCAGGACCCGGCGGCGGCGCTCGATCTCTGGTGGGACGAGCAGCGGCCCGCTCGCTTCGACATCGAGGTCGCGGCGATGGGCGAGCGGCGCGAGGCGGGCTTGCGACCGCAGCCCGAGCTCGATCGTGAGCGGCTGCTGACCATCCTGCGCCAGACGATCGCGTTGCTGCGCGCGGCCGCGGTCGATGGTCGGGTGCGACCGCGAGCGATCGCCGAGTCGGGCCGCAGCCGCGATCGCCTGACCATCTTGCGACCCGACGTCGGGCTCGAGAGCAGCCCGCAAGCGGCCGAGCTCGCGGCTCTCAGCGCGCTCTTCGACTTCACCGCCAAGGAGGGCGCCCGCTTCGAATAGCGGCCGCCCGGAGGAACTCGCCTTTGTCCATCCAGCCCAAATATTTCAGTCGGCCCTCGGGTCCGCTCTGCGCGGCCACCCTGCGCGTCGAGCTGCGCGAGGTCGGCGGTCCGCCGCTGCTGACTCGCGCCGCTCACAACATGGTCGCGCGCTCGGGCGCCGAGCTGCTCGCCGGGCTCTTCACGGGCGGCCAAGCCAAGTCGATCGACGCGGTCGCGCTCGGGATCGGCGAGGAGCCGAACGGCCCACCCTACGAGCTGAAGGGGCTGACCCTGGCCCGACCCGGCGGCGATCCGCTGATCACCAAGGCCGTGGTCGCGATCGATCCGGCCAGCTTCGAGGTCGAGACGCTCGAGCAGGAGCTGCGCGTGCGGGTCTCGCTGCGCACCCTGATCCCGGCCGACATGGCCGTGAACCCCGACGACGCGATCGAGGGGGTCGACATCGCCGAGGCGGCGCTCGGCGTCGCGAGCGAGGACGGCGAGAGCCTGGCTCGGATCTACAACCGCGTCGTGTTCGAGCCCTTTCGCAAGGCTCGCAAGCACGAGGTCTCGCTGTACTGGGAGATCAGCTTCCCCTATGGGCCCAACGCCTGATCGAGTGGTGGTGTCATGCTGAAATTCGTCAACTTGCAACTCAACACCGACCCGGCGATCAACCGCGACATCGAGGTCGAGCTGATCAGCGAGGCCTCGGGCGCGCGCAAGACCGTCAAGCCCTACCTCGACGGCAGCGTGCGGGTCAGCGATCTCGAGCCGGGCGGCTGGCGGGTGCTGGTCAAGCACCCCAACATGATCCACGCGGTGCTCGATCGCCGGATCACGGTCTTGCCCGATCGCCCGACCTTCGTGCCGCTGCAGATCCCCAAGGACATCTTCAGCAACACCAACGTCCGCGACACGCCCGAGGCCGACCTCGGGCCCGAGCTCGGGCGCCTCGACGAGGTGGTCGAGAAGGCCGATCAGCAGGCCAAGAAGGTCGCCGGTCAGCCGATCTTCGCGGCCGACTGGAACGCGATGGCCGGCACGCTCGGCGACGTCGCCCGCACGACCCGCGACCTCGCCCAGAAGGTCACGCCGATCGGCCACGACCACCCCGAGCTGGTCGAGAAGATCACGGAGCTGCAGGGCAACATCGAGCGCTTCTTCGAAGTCTTCGGCCAGACCGTGGTGCAGCTGCAGCGGCAGATCCAGCAGCTCGCGCTGCACCAGCAGGCCCAAGCCACGCTCGACAAGCTGCCCGACATCACCCCGGCCAAGCGCGAGGAGATGACCAAGGCGATCGACAAGCTGGCCGAGGCCTCGGACCAGCGCTCCGACATCTACACGCGCGAGGTCAAGCGGGCCGGCGAGCAGGTCTACACCAAGCTCATGGAGGCCGCCGGCGGCGACGAAGCGCTGCTCGCCGACAAGGACGTGGTCGAGCTGCTCGGCGTCGCCCGCGAGATGAGCAAGACGGCGCCGGCCGTCGACTACAAGCGCGAGCTCGAGTCGCTCAAGCGGATCGAGGCGACCCAGTCGAACAAGAGCCTGACCAAGCTCTTGGGTCGCTGACGCGGACCACGAGCGAGCGACCACGAGCGAGGACCACGAGGGGAGACAAGACCATGGCCGAGCAAGATCTGAGTCACGTCGACGCGATCATCGAGGACCTCGCGGGGCTGGCGAGCAAGCAGCGCGGCGCGCCCTTGCGGGCCGACGACTGGAACGTGGTCGTCGACGCGGTCCGCGAGCTGGCGTTGATCGCCCGCGGTCGGGCGATCACCACCGCCGACGCGCTCGCGGCCAACTACGCGCCGCTCGAGCACGAGCACCTCGCGGTCGTCGGCCTCGACTGGCTCGACGGTCCGACCCGAGCGCTGGTCGAGGGCAAGGGCGCCGGCGACTTCACCGTCCGCGACGACATCAAGCGGCTCGACAAGGGCGTCAGCGGCTTGCGCACGGATCTCGGCAACCTGAGCAGCGAGGTCACCAGCTTGCGCGAGCTGGTCTTGCAGCTGCGCGACGAGGTCATCGGCGGCAACCGCAAATTCGGCAAGCTCGAGCTGCGGGTCGAGGCGCTCAAGGATCTCGAGCGCGGCGTCGAGCGGATCGGCAGCGACTTCAGCAAGCTCGACGGGCGGCTCGGCGAGGTGCTCGAGCTGCGCGACAAGATCGGCGACGGCGAGGGCCAGATCGATCTCGCCGGACTCGGCAAGCGGGTCGACGAGCTCGAGCAGATGCGTGCGAAGCTGATCGGCAACTCGGCCCCGCCCGATCTGCGCGCGCTCCAGCAGGACTTGATCAAGCTCGCCGATCGCTTCGACGAGGTCGGGCCGGGCAAGGCGGTCGACCTCTCGGACGCGAGCAAGGCCCAGCTCGAGCAGCTGCTCGACGCGGAGCTGGCCGAGACCAAGATTCGGCTCGATCTGCTCGACGCCAAGACCCTCAGCCAGGCCGAAGCGCTGAGTCAGCAGGCCGACACGCTCGGCAAGCTCGGCGACTTCGAGCTGGCCTCGACCAAGGTCGGCGAGCTCGAGTCTCAGCTGGGCGACTTGGCCGGCAAGTACGGTCAGCTCGCGGGCCAGTCGAGCAAGCTCGAGACCCAGCTGGGCGCGGTCGCGGGCAAGCTCGACGGCTTCGACGCTGGCCTCGACCAGCGGATCGACAACAAGCTGGCTGGGATCGAGCTCGGCGGCAGCGTCGACGCCGAGGCGCTGGTCGGGATCGGCTCGCGCCTCGACCAGCTCGAGACGGGCGTCGGCAAGCTCGACGAGCAGTTCGGCAGCTTGGGCGATCTCGACGCTCGCTTCGCCGCCAAGGCCTCGCTCGATCAATTCGGCGCGTCGCTCGGCGCCCACGCCAGCCGGCTCGACGTGCTCGATCAGAGCTTCGCCGACGCGGGCGCGGGTCTCGACGATCTCGGGAGTCGGCTCGGCAAGGTCGAGGGCAGCACCAGCACGCTCGGGGCCTGGCGCGGGACCGTCGACAACAAGCTCGACTCGCTCGCGCAGGGCTCCAACGCCGAGGCGCTCGCGCTGCGGGTCGGCGATCTCGAGGCCGCCCAGCTCGCGACCAACACCTGGCGGACGGGCACGCTCGGCCGGCTCGACGCGCTCGAGGTCGGCGCGTCCGAGGCCAAGGAGGCGCGCGAGGGTCTGGCCGGGCAGCTCGCCAGCCAGGTGCTCGCCCAGACCACGCTCGGCGATCAGCTCGGCGGGCTCGCGGCCAACGTCGAGGGCCTGGCCAGCTGGCGCGGTGGCGTCGATGGCCAGCTCGAGACGCTCGCGAGCACGCTCGGCGAGCAAGCCGATCTCGGCGGCCGGGTCAGCGCGATCGAGGGCATGCAGCTGGGCAAGCTCGACGGCCGCGTCGCTTCGGTCGAGGGCTCGCTCTCGACCCTCTCGACCACGCTGAGCGAGGCCAAGAAGTCGCTCGACGATCAAGGCGCGCGCCTGAGCACGGCCGAGGGCTCGCTCTCGGGCTTGAGCAAGGACATGGCGAAGACCTCGACCAGCGTCAAGTCGCTCTCCGACACGCTCGCGGCGACGACCAAGACGCTCGATACCTTCGACACCTGGCGGCTGCTGGTCGACACCAAGCTGGGCACGCTCGACGGCAAGCAGGCCTCGCTGAGCGACTGGAAGGCGGGCATCGACACCAAGCTGATCACGGTCGACCAGACGCTCGGCTCGCTCGCCGGCGTGAACACTCGGCTCAACACGCTCGAGGCCAGCAGCAAGTCGCTGGCGAGCTGGCAAAAGCAGACCGACACGGCGCTCGGGGATCTCCAAGTCGGCGTGTCGAAGGCCAACGAGCTCGGCGCTCGACTCGACAAGGTCGACAACCAAATGCTCAGCTTGACCGACAGCAACGCCAAGCTGCTCGCGGCCGCCAAGCTGCAACCCATCGCGGTCCAACCCCTGCGCAACACGACGACCCGCCCGCTCGGCGGCTGAGACCGGCCGAGATCCGAGGGACCCACCATGCTCGACGCCTTCGAAGCTCGCTTGATCGAGGTGCTCGGCGATGGCCTGGCCAGCGTCCCCGCGCTCTCGGTCGTCGCGCGGGCGCGCGACGGCTTGGCCGCGCCGACCGGCGACCAAGTTCAGCTGCGGGTGCGGCTGCTCGACGCCCGCCCGCAGGCCGAGGTCGGCGACGACGAGCGGCCGCACTTTCGCCAGGGCAACGAGTGGCTGCGACGGATCACCTTGCGGCTCGAGGGCGAGGTCGAGCTGGCGTTTCGAATCGGCCCGGCCAACCCGGCCCAGCGTCCGCAGCAGCGCGAGCGCTTGGTCCAAGTGGTCGACCGCGCGCTGATCGTGCTGGCCGACGAGGGCGTCCGGAGCGGCCAGGCCTTTCGGGCCGCGGGCGATCTGGGGTTCGAACTCGACGGCTTTCGCATGCTCGCGCTCGAGGCCCCGCGCGAGCCCGACAGCGAGGGTGGGGAAGGGCGCCTGCTGACCCTGCGCTGCCGCTATCGCGGCCGCTTTTGGCCGATCGGCGAGGACCAAGCCGGGGTCGCGATTCGCGAGATGCCGATTCGCCAGGTCGTGCTGCCGATCGGCCTGCCGAGCCAGCTTCGGGTGGTGGCCGGTGGCGAGCTGGACGTCGAGCTGACGATCGATCTGCTCGCGCTCGAGATCGGGGCCGCGGCGCTGCCCGAGCAGGCGATCATCGCCCGCTTGCTCGGCGCCTCGCCGGGTGAGCTGCTCGGCCTCGCCGAGCCCAACGCGCCCGGCTGGTTTCGCTTCGCGGTCGCCAGCGATCGGGCGAATCGCTTCGTGGTCCGCTACCGGGCGCCCGCGGCCGTCAGCGGCAAGGCCGAGGCCCGGATCGCCCTGGCGGTCGCGCGCTCCGACGCGGCGCGGATCGATCTGGGCACCCTGGTGATCGAGGTCCGCGAATGAAGCCCGAGCTGCCACCGCTGATGGACGGGCTCCCGGCGCTCAAGCAGACGCCGCTCTTGCACGAGCTCTTGGGCGAGAGCGGCGAGCGGCTCGACTTCGGGCTCGAGCTCGATCAGCGCGAGCGCGAGCTGAGCTTCCCGATCCCGCGCCTCGAGGGCATGGACGAGCTGCACGTGGTCAGGGCCGAGGTCTCGGTCTCGGTCGCGAGCGTCGACCAAGCTCCGCTCGCGGTCGCGTGCCCGAGCGCCGACAGCCGGATCCTCGGGCTCGCCAACGACGATCTTCGGACCGGCGCGCTCCAGCAGGTCGTGATCGCGGGCCTGGTCATCGAGGGCGCGCCCGCGTCGGGCTGGGCCTTGGCCGGCGCCAACCAGAGCGTGCATTGGCGCGGCGCCGATGCGCCCGCGCTCGGCTACCCGGGCGACTGCAAGCCGCTGCGGGTGCTCGCGCGGCTGAAGCAAGGCGGCCAGTTCGGGCCGCCGATCGCCGCGGCGCCGGCCTTTGCGATGCCGGGCAACCCCGGCGGTCTCTACGGCGCGGCGCTGGCTGGGGCGACGCTGAAGCTCTCGATCGCGCAGGGCAAGGTGTTCGCGGTCCTGACCTTCGACCCGCCGCTCGAGGCTCGCGCCATCGACCTGCGGATCGCCGTGTTGCCGGCCGCCGACGCGCTGCCCAACGAAGCCAACCCGATCCGCTGGCACGCCGACTCGCTCGCCGCGACCTGGGCGACCAAGCTGCGCGGGCTCGAGGTCGACGCGCGAGTGCCCTCGATGCCCGCGCTCAGCCCGGCTCCGGTCGCGAGCTTTCCGGGCGTTGCGGCGGCCAACGTGAAGAACATCGATTTTTCGGCCGCCGCTCGCAGCTTGCTGCGCAGCGCCTATGCGCAGGCCGGTGATCCGACCCTCGCGCTGCACATGAAGAGCGGCTCGATCGGTCGCTTGTGGATCTACCAGCGCACCTTCGAGGCCGAGTACCGCAAGTTCTTGGCCGACGAGCAGGGCGTCGCGCTCGCGCTGCGCGGCGGCGTCGAGCGAGCGAGGTTGGCCATCCCGCCCGGCCTGCTCCCCGCTCGCTTCACGCTGACCCTCGACGGCAGCTTTGGTCCGGCGGCCTTGGTCGCTGGCGCCGACGCGGGCGAGCTCGACCCTTCGCTGCCCAAGTCGGGCTATCGGATCGCCGACGCGCTGGTGCTCGCGCGCTGGATGCCGCTGAGCCTGGCCGAGGCCGGGCGCGCGTTGACCCGCGTGAGCGTCGAGGGTCGCGGCAGCGGCGACTGCGAGCTGCTCTTGGCCTTGCATCGCGGCGACCCGCTGCGGATCGGCACCCGCTACGGCGACTCGGTCGCGATCAGCGTGCCGAGCGAGGCGAGGTCGCGCTGGCATCGAGCCGAGCTCGCGCGCGAGGCCAGCACGCCGCCGCATCCCGAGGGCGTGTGGGTGGTCGCTCGAGTCTCGCGCGGCAGCTTTTGGTGGGTGGCCGACCTCGACGACGAGCTCGGCGCGACCCCGCTGGTTCAACGCTCGCCCGACGCGGGCGCGAGCTGGGACGCGCGGCCCGGTCGACTTCGCACGCAGGTTCATCAGCACTGGGTCGACGAGCTCGAGCACGAGCCGCTGCCCGAGCCGATCCCCTGCACCTGGGCGCTCGGCCAGCTGCGCGCGGACATCCGCCCGCCCGACCAACGCAGCGGGCCGAGCTTTCGCGGCGTCGGCCTCCAGCTGCTCGGCGAGCGCAACGACGATCGCAAGCTTCAATACACCATCGACCAAGTCGCGACGCTCGGCGACACGCTGGAGCTCGGCTTCGACTGTCGACGCGACGTCGACTTTCGCCTGCTCGACGCGGTCATGACCTACAGCCCATGGCTGGCGAAAGGCTAGGGGTTCACAACGACATGCCAGGACTGCTCGCACAACTCGATCTCGAGATCGGCAACTTCGACGTCGGCAGCATGCTCGGCGGCGTGATCGGCCAGCTCGGCACGCTCGGTGACTCGGTCGGCGGCTTGACCAGCGGACCCGGGGTCGTCGGCGAGATCCTCGGCGCGCTGCAGAACCCGCCCCAGCCCGAGGGGCTCGAGGGCGTCAGCAATTTCAACCTCAACGTGTCGGGCGTGATCGCGTTGATTCCGAGCGACACCAGCGGTCCGCTCGGACCGCTGCTCGAGCCCTTCACGAGCTTGGCGGGTGGCGTCAGCGTCGGCGTCAGCATCACCGGGCTCACGGCCGCCTTCGATGCGATCCGGGCCTTGGTCGAGCTGACGACCGGCCGGGTCTTCGGTGGGCCCGCGCCGATGCCCGATGGTTCGGACCCGGGCGAGACGATCGACCTGGCCCGGATTCGCGGCACGCTCGACGAGATCGAGGGCCAGATCGAGAGCTTCGGCGACGTCGTCGATCCCTCGCAGCTGCTCGCGCTGCTCCAGCGCTTCGCCCCGGGCGCGCAAGACCTCCACACGCGCTGGCCGAAGCTGCCGGTGATGGCCGACATCTTCGAGGCGCTCGATCTGGTCGGCCGCTGGGAGGCGATGACGCCCGCACAGCTGAGCGAGCAGCTCGCCCACACGCTCGCCGGCACCGCGCAGTTCGTCGCGCTGCCACGGACTCGGCACGTCGATCCCTGCTTGGTCCAGGCGCGCGAGGCCGCGGGGGCGAGCGCGACCTTGGCTCGGGCTCGAGCCGAGCTCGCGCCTGTGTTGGCCGGCTTGGCGGCGCGCTTGGCCGCGGGTGATCCAGTCGGCGACCTCGGCCCGCTTCGGGCCCGCGCGAGCGAGCTCGAGTCGCTCGCACGAGCGCTGCGCCTCGCCGAGTCGCCGCTGGCCGAGATCGAGGCGCTGCCCGGCAAGCTCGAGCGCGAGTTCTTGCGCGTGGTCCGAGTCGTCCACCCCGCGATCGATCGCGCCGCGCTCGAGCAACAGACCCGGGAGGTGATCGTGCGGGTCCCGGCCGCCAACCCGGCGCCGCTCGAGGACGTGGTCCAAGCGATCACGGCGCTCGATCTCTCGGCCCTCACCGATCCGCTCTCGTCCGTCCGCGACGCGATCCAAGCGGCGGTCGACACCGCCGAGCAAGCGCTCGACAGCGTTCGCACGGCGCTCGAGGACTTGCTGCGGCCGGTCAGCGACACGATCGCCGGGCTGGTCGCCGCGATCGGGCTCGACCGCTTGCAGGCCGCGCTCGGCGACTTGCCGGACATGATCACCGGCTTCGTCGACGGCGAGATCAAGACCCGCCTGACCAGCTTGAAGGGCGACATCGAAGGGGCCGTGCACACCGTCAGCGACGCCGTCGATGACTTCGACCCTGGCGCCATCAAGGATCAGATCGAGGCCATGGTTCGCCAGGTCGCTTCGGTCGTGCAGAACGATCAGGTCCGCAGCGTGTTTGCGGGCGCCCAAGCGGTCGTCGGCGAGATCGTCGCGGCGCTCGAGGGCTTTCCGGCCAACATGCGCGGCGCCGCCGATCAGAGCGTGCAGCTGCTCGACGACATCCGCGACGTCGCGTCGAAGATCCCCAGTGAGCTGATCCCCGACGCGGCCAAGCCGGTCTTGCAGTCGGCGGTCGACACGATCGCCGATCTCGACATCACCGGCACCGTCGGCGTGCCGCTGACCCACGTGGTCGAGGTCGCGCTCGAAGAGGGCGCGCTGCCGGTCCTCGAGGAATTCGAAGGCTTGTTGGCCGAGCTGCGCGTGCGGCTCGAGGCGTTCAAGCCTTCGTCGTTGATCAGCGACGACATCGAGCAGCCCTTTCAAGACCTCTTCGCCCAGCTGCGCGAGTTCACGCCCTCCGACCTGCTCGACGAGATCGCCGACGCGCTCGCCCAGCTGCGCGAGCAGATCCACGTGGTCGACCCCGAGCAGCTGCTGCGCCCGCTGATCGACCTGCACGCGCAGCTGCGTTCTGCGCTCGAGGCGATCGATCCCGAGACCCTGCTCGCGCCGGTCGAGGCGGCGATCCAGGCCGCCATCCAGCAGCTGCTCGACAGCACCGGGTTCGAGGGCGTGTTCGGGGGCATCCGCGACTTCCTCGAGCAGCTCGATGGCTGGGTCGATCTGCTCGAGCACGCCCATCAGGCGCTCGAGCAGCTCAGCCAGCGGCTCGAGCAGCCGCTCGACGTCGACGCCCAGATCGACGGTCTGATCGCGGCCGCGCTCGCGCGGCTGAACCAGGTCGACATGAGCGCGCTGGCCGAGCCGCTCGAGCAGGGTCGGCTGGCGGCAGCGTCGATCGACGCCCGCCAGATCGCGGCCGAGCTCGCGCCCGCGTTGCGCTAGGCTGCGGCGGCGGCCGATGTCTTGGTCGCGGACGACGCTCGGGCTCTGGTCGCGGCCATTCGCGGGCTGCCGAGCCGCGAGATCTTGGCCTTCGCTTCGCCCGAGCTGGCCTTGCTCGGCGATCGCTTGCTCGGCGTCGCGACCACGCTCGAGCTCGCGGTCGACCCCTGGCACGCGCTCGCGCCTCGGCTGATTGGCATGGCCGGTCGGCTCGAGGGCGAGCTGCGTGGCTACGCCTTGCTCGGGACGATCGAGGGTCGCTCGGTCCTCGCCGGCTTGCTCGATCCGCCGAGCGACGTCGCCGGCCTCACGAGCCAAGTCGAGGCCGCGCTGCGCGAGAGCCTGCGCCTGCCCGTGCTGACGCTCGCGACGATCATCGAGCGGCTCGCACCGCACGCGGCCGGCTTCACCCGCGATCTCGGCCGGCTGCTCGGGGCGCTGCACGGCAAGATCGACTCGATCACCGGCGACGAAGGCCTGCTCGGGGCGGTCAAGGCCCTCGACGAGGGCCTCGATCTGCTGCGCAACTTCGATCTCTCGCCGATCGTCGATCCACTGCGCGAGGAGGTCTATCTGCCGATCCTCGGGGTCGTCGACGCGATCGATCCCGAGCCGCTGCGGGCGATCTTGCAGGCCGTCAAAGATGCGCTCGAGAGCCTGCTCGATCTCGCCAACCTCTTCGATCGCTCGACCCTCGACGAGCTCGACCACACCTACGCCAGCGCAGTCGACAAGCTGGCCGAGTTCTCGCCGCGCAAGCTCTTGGTCGACACCGTCGATCCCGTATACGCGGAGCTGCTGGCCGAGATCTTGCCACTCTTCGATCTCGTCACCCGCTTGCGCGCCGCGGTCGAGCGCGCGGCGCAAGAGGTCCCGCCCGAGATTCTCGCCTCGCTCGGTCGGGTCGAGACGGCCTTCGACGCGCTCTTGCACGCGTTGCCCCTCCAGCCGAGCGGCGGGCCACGAGTCTCGGTCAGCGCGAGCGCGAGCGCGAGCACCGGCTGAACCAGCCAGGAAGCCGACAACCGACCATGACGCTGGGCTACTGCATCCTCCACGCCAACCGCATCGACGCCGCGATCACCGGCATGCGCGAGGACGCGACCGCGGCCGACGAGGGCATCGACCTCGGGCTCGGAGCGGTCGCGCTCCACGACGCACATGATTTGGTCGGTGGCTACCTCGCAGGCGTTCAGACCGAGCTCCACGCGTTCATCCAGCGGATCGAGCAAGCCTTCGCCAGCGGCGGCGGGGTCCTCGGCGACCTCCAGCGCTGGATCCACGACCTCGGCCAGGCCCGCTTCGACGAGCTGCGCCTGACCCCCTGGGTCGATCGCCTCGGCGAGCTGGTCGTCGCGCTCGAGCCGGTCGTCTTGGCCGGCAAGCTCGACGCGCTGCTCGAGCGGATCGCGATCGCGTTGCCCGAGCTCAACGGCGGCGGCCTGCTCGATCGCCTGGTCGCGATCGCCTTGGGCGGGCTCGAGGTGCTCGAGCGGCGTCGGCTCGCCGGGCACGACGATCTGGCCGCGCACCGAGCCTTTCGCATGGCCCGAATCGTGCGGTTTTGGCTGGGCGAGGCGCTCGCGGGCTTGCGCGCTCGGGCTGCGAGCATCGACCTGATGGCGATGGTCCGCGGGGCCCTGCGAGGCTTGCTCGGTGGGGTCGCGAGCCCAGGCGCCGATGTGCTGCGCGGGCTCGGTGACGCGCTGCGAACCAAGATTCGACCCTTCGCGGTCGCGATCGACGCCTTGTTGGCGGTCCGGGTCTCGGTCCATGTCGACGCGCAGGTCCAGCTCTTGCCCGAGCCCGGCAAGCTCTGGCTCGACGACAACCTGACCACGCCGCACGACGCCAGCCATCCGCTCTGGTGGCTCGATCTCGCCTCGGGGATCAACGCGGCGGTGTTCACCATCATCGATGTCCAGCGCTTCAACCCCTTCCAGGGCCAGCGCACCTGGGACGCGATCTGCAGCGTGATCAACCTGGCCTGGCAGACGGTCCGCACGATCGTCCGCGCGGTCCGGCCCGACTTTCTCAAGCGCAATCACTCGACCACGGGCGGCGCGTTTTGGTTTGGCGAGCTCGGTGACTTCTGCGTCCAGCTCTTCTTGAACCTGGTGCCCTCGCTGATCTACGAGGCGCCCGACGCTGGCTCGAATTGGGTGATGTCGCTGGCCTGCCGGCTCGCGCGTTGGTTCACCTTCACGCTCCAGCCCCGCATGCCCTACATCTTCGCGCGGGCGATCTGGTACATGCGGGCTTGGCATGAGGGCGGCTTCGTTCGTGATCGCGTGGTCGGTCCGGGCGAGACGATCGAGTCGATCGCGAGCGCCGAGTCGGTCGATCCGATCCGCCTGCGGATCTGGAACCGAATCATCGAGGGCGGGCAGCCAGCGGTCGGCGACACGCTGGTCATCCCGGTCGAGGAGCACGCGGCCGGGGCTCGACGGGCCAAGCTCTCGATGATTCGCCACGCCTGGGCCACGTGGATGTGGATGTGGATCGTCTCGGTCTTCGACGGCGCGCTGCAGGGCTGGGACGACATGCAGGTCGACAAGCTCGGCGACACGCGCTTCGCCAAGGTCGGCGTCTGGCTCGGTCCGCTGCTCGGGCTGATCGCCGGCATCGTGGTCCCGATCGCGTTCACCGGGGGCAAGTTCGCGGGCATCGACTACGAGGTCGATTGGGCCAGCTTCACCGCGCTCTTGGGCATGTGGCTGCTCTTGATCGGGATGATCTCGGGCTCGATGTACTCGGCCAACGTCACCCGCGAGAAGTGGTGGATCTTCTTCATCATCGCGCTGCCGGTCTGCCTGCTGCTCTTCGCGCTCGTGCTCGGCTACTGGCTGAAGCCCGGTTCCAACCAAGAGGTCGCAGGCGGGCTGCTCTACACCGCGACCTTGGTCGAGGGCCTGGTCATCTTCGGCCTGGTCGTGACCCTCTTGTGGTGGATCTACATCGACGACGGGCGCGACAAGCAGGGCATGTTCACGGGCCTCGACGTGGCGTCGACGCCCTACATGCTGCCTTGGGACAAGGACAAGGTCTGGGTCTGCGGCCAGGGCTTCCACGGCATCTTCAGCCACTACCTGCGTCGCAACGCGGGCAACCACTACGGCTACGACTTCCTCGAGGGCCGCGACGAGCCGGGCTTGGCGGCGCGCTCGGGCTGGGTGGTGAGCATTCATCAGCGCAGCCCCTATGGCTCGCCTGACCAGAACGACGTGGCGATCCTGCACTCCGAGTGGCGAGCGGGCCACGACCCCGGCACGGATCTCGAGCGGGTCCAGACCGGATCGCACTACATCCACATTGGGCCCAATTGCGCCCGGATGGACATCGATCAGCGGATCATCCAGGGCCAGAACATCATCGACATCGACTCGACCGGTTTGAGCGCGCAGCAGCACATGCACTTCGGCGCGGGCGACCTCCCGCTGTCTCGCTGGTGGACGGGGTGGTCTGGCAGGAACACGCGCTTGCATCCGCTGACCGTGACCTCGAGGCCGGTGATCTTCGCCGATCAATCGCTGCGCCGCGATCGAACCAATCCGATCCTGCGGCCGATCCCCGGCCACGTTCATCACGACGGCCGGCCGCTCGCGCAGTGCCTGTATCGGTCCGACAACCAGCGCAAGACCGGGCCTGCCCGACCGCTGATCTTGACCACGCGGGCGCAGACCCACGGTGCGCTCAGCCACACCCACGAGCTGCGGATCGACGTCGCCGCGTTGCCGCTCGACGGCAACCTGACCAGCACGCTCACGCTCACGACCAGCTTCGCCGAAGGCCATCGCCACGAGGTCCAGATCAGCGCGGCGCAGATGGTCGAGCTGCTCCGCCACGCGCTGCCGGAGGGCTGGACCACCCAGCCCGCGCTGGCCAGTACGCTCGCGCACAGCCATGAATTCGCGGCCGAGCCCTTCGCGGGCAGCAGCATCATGCGGGCCGACTCGCCGATCGCCCAAGTCGGGGTCACGGCGCCGCCCTCCGCTCAGCTGATCGCGACCAAGCGCGGCCCCTACGACATGCTCGACAAGCGCGTCGTCGTGCGCGTCGACGATCAGCACACCGAGTTCTTCGGGTTCGCGGGCACCCGCGCGCGCTTGATCGCGGACGTGGCCATGCTTCGTGCGCCGCGTCAGGTCGACTCGTTCTCGGTCCGAGCCGTCGGCGCGACCCCGGTCATGCTCTCGGGCTTCCCAGCTCGCAGCTCGGCGCTCGCGGGCGTCGGCAAGAGCGACCAGGCGCTGCGCGACACGTCGATCGGCGCGCGAGCCTTGCCGGTCCTGGTCCTCGAGACCCGCGCTCGCTCGGCCGCGGCTCAGATCGAGATCACGGCCGCCTCGACGGCTTTGGTCGCGCTCGGGATCGATCCTGCCGGCGTCCAAGCCAAGGGCAGCGGATCGCTGCCGGGTCGAACGATGACCCACACCCAGCTGCGCGACGCGTTTCGGCTCGAGCTCAACGGTCCCGATCCGGTCGTCGTCCCGCCGCCGCCGGCCCCTCCACCGCCGCCGGTCCTGCACGCACCGGCGGCCGCGGACGTCCACGCTCAGGCGCTGGCCTTGCCCGCGACCACGATCGACATCGCCAACGTCGCGATCGACTTCGAGGGATCGGCCCGGGCCAAGACCATCTTCACGGCCCTCTACGATCGGCCGAACAAGCGGCTGGTCGGCGACGGCGCGCTGCCGCTCGGCTGTGGCCGCTTCACCCTGCAAAAGTCGGGCACGCTCGAGCAGCTCGAGGTCCCGCTGGTCGGCAGCGCGGCGGCGGTCCAGCTCGACCCCGCGCTCGCGTGGCTGACTGGCGCGGATCTGGCTGCCTCGCCGCTGATCATCGGCGTCGGCGTCGAGGAGGTCGCGCTGCGGATCGCCGGCGCGACCTCGCTGGCCGCGATCGCAACCATGATCGGCCGCGAGGTCGGTGGTGTGCGTGCGTGGGAGCAGGCCGGCAAGCTGTGGATCGAGACGCTCGACTTCGGCCCCAGCGTGACGCTGCGGGTCAGCAAGCGCGGCCCGAGCACGACCTTCTCGGTCAGCGCGACCGGATCCGCGCCAGGCCTGCTCGGCGGCGCGTCGATCGACGACAGCGGCTTGATCACCCGGGCCGAGTTGATCCGAGCGATCCACGACGCGGCGACCCTCGCCGATCGCAAGCTCGCGGTCGCGGCCGGGACCAAGGTCCGGGTCAGCGTCGATCAAGTCGGCAACCATCTCCACCTCGAGGTCCCGGCCGGCAAGACCATCGCGTTGGTCGAAGCCAGCAGCTCGGCCCCGCTCTTCGCCTTGCTCGCGCCGAGCCCTCTGCCGACCCCGGCGACGCATCAGCTCGACCTGCGCGAGCTCGCGGCGGTCGAGCTGCCGGTCGGTGGCTGGCTCGACTTCCAGGTCGACGGCGAGCTGCGCCGCGTCCACCTCGACGCCGAGCCGGCCCAGCTCGAGTTGCCGCCACCGCCGAGCTGGCCAGCCGCGGGCGAGACTCTGGTGGTCCGCGTCGATGGTGGCGCGGCGGTCTCGATCGACGTGGGCGCGCTCGACTCGCTCGATGCGCTCGCCGACGCGCTCGTCAACGCGACCAAGGTCGCCGGACAAGCGACCCTCGCCCTGCGCGTCGCTCATCGACTCGCGCTCGAAGCTCGGGCGACCGGATCGACCAGCGTGCAAGTCACGAGCGCGGGCGCCGAGCCCTTCGGCTTCGTCTCGCGCACGGCCCATCGCTTGGCCGAGGGAATTGGATCGGCGCCCGACCTGCGCGCGATCGCCAACGGCAGCGGCTTCGAGCGGGCACGAAAGGTCACTCGCGGGACCATCATCCCAGGCGCGTTGACGGCGAGCGCCCCGGTCACGACTGGCGCTGCGCATCGAGTCGAGCTGCAAGCGACGCAGGGCCGGCAGATCCAGATCGGTTGGGACGGGTCGGGGCCATCGCTCGATCCCTTCGGCTTGATTCAACCCGCGCCGGTCGCAACCTTGGCGGGGACCAGCTTCGAGACGCTGGCGCTGCCCCAGCGCGCGCTGGCCTACTGGCTCACGCTCACCGACCCGGGCGCCCCGAATGCCAGCGGCATGGTCCACGTGACGCTCTCGGCCAGCCCCGCCGAGCTGCGGGCCGATCACTCGATCGGTCTGTTGCCGCTGGTCGGCGCGACGAGCCTGCGAATCCGTCTGACCTCGCCGAGTCGAACGCTGAACGTCGAACTCCCGCTCGGGTGGTTGTCCGAGTTCGCCCGGGCCGAGCAAGGCATCAACGCCGGCTTGCAGCTCGATCTCCAGCTGCGCGTGATCGACTTGATCCAGCGCAAGCTGCCGCTGCTCGACGCGTGGTTGATCGAAGGCGCCAACGGAGCGTGGTCGCTCTGCTTGCAGACCCGCGGCGCCGGCAAGGGCTGGCAGGTCCGGCTCGAGAACGAGGCGGCCATCGTCGCGCTCGGCTTCGATCCGGCCCGGATCGTCGGCGGGGCCCTGATCGCCGAGGGCCAGGGCGACTTCGTCGACGAGCAGAAGGTCCTGGCCAGCGAGGTCGCGACCGCCTTCACCCGTGCGGCCGCGTGGGTGACCTTCGGCGAGCACGCCAAGTACCGAGTGAGCCACTCGGCGGGCGTGGTCCGGGTCGAGGCCGAGGGGACGCCCGCGCCCGCGATCACCTTGCGAACCGAACCCGCGAGCTTCCGCGACCAGCTGCGTGCTCGCGTCGTCGGGCCGGCGCTGGAGTTCGATCTTCGCCGGCCGCTCGATCTCGGCGGCGGTCAGATCATCATCGAGCGCGATGGCCAACCGGCTGCGCTGGTGTTCGTCCAAGGCAGCTGCGCACGCTTGGTCTCGACCGCTGCGCTGCCGAGCTCGGGCTCGGCCGCGGAGACCGACGAGCTCGGGTTCTTCAAGCACCTCGGCCCGAGCGATGTCACGATCGCGGTCGACGGCGTGGCCACGTCGATCCGGCGGGTCCCGGCCAGCATCACCACTCACGTCGACCTGATCGCCGAGCTGGCCAAGCAGGTGCCGGCGGCCCGCTTCACGATCATCGCGGGCGGCCAGCTCCGGATCGAGAGTCGCACGCGCGGCTCGGGCTCCGCGGTCGCGCTGAGCTTCGCGGCGGGGGTCATCGCCGCCCGTGCCCACGGCTCGCTGCTCGGCTGCACCAGCAACGTCAGCGAGTCGGGCGAGGGCCGCTTTCGCGACCTCGCGCAGGTCGACGCCGCCGAGTTGGTCTCGGCCCTGCAAGAGGTCCGCGATGACGCGGTCTTCAGCCAGAACCTGATCGCTTGCGACTTCGATGCGGCGACCCACGAGCTGCGCGTGCGAGCCTCGGATCCACGCGCGGATCTCAGCCACGTTCTCGGCAGGCCGATTCGCCTCGTCAACGGCACCAACGCGAGCCTGTCCGGCTCGGGCAACCTGATCCGCTTGGCCTGGCCCGGCCCCGCGGCGCTGGTCCAGAGCGTCACCCAGCTGCGCTGGAGCGGTCACGACATGGCGGTCGGCGGCAGCCTCGTGCAGCGGCAGATCGACGTCCCGCTCTGGGGCGCCTCGGCGCGCTTGCAGCTGAAGGTTCAAGCCAGCACGCCGACCGCCTTCGCCAGCCATCGACTCGCGCTGACCTTGCAAACCCGCGACGTCGACGTCGACTTCGTCAGCGTGCCGACTTGGGCCTCGCTCGGCTTGCAGATCGAGCGCGCGAGCGGGGGTGAGCTCCATGCCCGCGTGTTCGAGCGAGCGACGGTCGATCCGGTCGGCAGCGAGCGGATCCTCGAGCTGGCCTCGACCATGGAGGGCGGCGAGGCCCGCGTGGTGGTCCGGGTTGCGACCGGATCGACGGACGCTCGCCAGCTGCTCGCGGGCCTGGCCGCGGGTCCGATCGAAGCGCGTGGCTCGGGCAGCGTGCCACGCCTCGATCGCGTCGATGGGCCGGCCCTGGCCGCGGCCTTCGCCCATGGCTACGTCGCTGGCGAGGCCGCCTTCTTGCGCAGCAACATCGACATCCCGACGGCTTGGCGAGGTCGCTATGACGCGCGACCCGACGCGCCGGTGCTGCGCATCCGCTCGGCTCGACTCGGCTCTCGCTCTGCGCTCGGGGTGGTCGCGGGCCTCGACGACTTCGGCTTCGATCTCAGCCTCCAGCGCGGTCCGGCGGTCCGCGCCGCGCTCGTCATCCCGCCGGGTGGCGCGGTCGTCCTGCCGACCCCCGCGAGCTTGCCGATCGTGTTCGACGACAACGGGACTGGCCCCGACGTCGCGCCCGCGCGGCGGATCACCGTCGAGATCCCCGCTCGAACCTGGTCGCGCGACGAGCTCGCGGCCCACATCCACGCCGCCCTGTTCGGGCCCGGAGCGGGCACGGCCGCGGCCTTCCCCGACGGCTCGATCGTGATCGAGACGCTCACGCCCGGGTTGGCGGGCACGGTCGCGCTGCCCTCCGATGGCCGCGTCGGCGCCGATCCGCTCGGGTTGGTCGAGACCGGGCTGCGTCGCGGCTGGCCGGGCTCGCACCGCTTCGAGGACGCCGAGGGCTTCCGGCGCGGGAGCAACCTGGGCAGCCTGACCACCCACGACCTTCGCTTGGACACGCCCTACATTCCGGTTCGCGGCTGGCGAGGCGCCCATCGGCAACCGAGCGCGGGCATCGAGTGGGTGTTTCGCAGCGGCCCGCCGACGATGGCCAACGTCTGGACCAGCCCGCGCCTGACCTTGCAAGCGGGCTGGTCCGCCGAGCAGTTGGTCGCCGAGGTCGATCGCGTGCTCGCGAGCGCGACCTCGGGCGCGAACACCAAGCGAATTGGCTTCGCCAAGCTCGGCAGCGACGAGGTCTTGCACATCGAGGCGGCCCACGGCGAGCACCTCGTGCTCGAGGTCAAGCCGAGCCACGGCGCCGTGGCCATCGTCGGTCACGCCGATGGGCCCGACGTCTCGCGGCTGCCACCGGTCGGGACGAGCTGGCGCTTCCTCGACGGCGCGCCGACCAAGCCGGGTGTCCTGACCACGCCGGCCGCGACGATGGCCGTGGGCATGAACGAGGAGAGCTGGAAGCGCGAGCTCGACGACGCGCTCGGGCGAGCGAGCGACGGGACCACGACCCGGCGGATCGGCGAGGCCGAGATCTACGAAGTCGACA
This sequence comes from Nannocystaceae bacterium, assembly GCA_035904925.1. Classification (GTDB taxonomy): domain Bacteria; phylum Myxococcota_A; class Polyangia; order Nannocystales; family Nannocystaceae; genus Plesiocystis. The sequence goes on along the minus strand of JAMHUH010000822.1, from coordinate 14,491 downwards.
GTGGCGGCGGCGTGATGCAAAAGCGGCTTCGCCTGGTCGGCTCGGGCGGCGATCCGCTCTACCTCGAAGTGCCGGCGCCCGCGGGCGCTTCGGGTCCGATCGGCTGCGCGCCCAAGCCGGGCCTCGGCGAGCGGGTCGACATCGAGGTCGAGCCTGGCCTCGATCTTCGCGCGACCGACACGCTCCGGACCTATCGGCTGGTCTATGATCGCAAGGGCGCTGGCGAGACCAGCAACGCGAGCGACTTCATCGACACGGGCTGGCTGCGGCCGCGGACCGATCCTCTGTGGGGCACCACCCGCGATCACGTCAGCTACGAGCCGCTCGACGGGTCCGCGTGGCCACGCGGCCGCTATCTGCTGGCGGCCCGGGCCGAGGCTGCGGCGCAGGGCTACGGCGGCACCGGCGAGATGGTCGAGTCCTTCGGCAGCGCGACGATCGCGGGCCACCCGGTCCACTTCATCCGCGTCGCTCGCTACTTCGTCGGCTTGACCTGCATGACCGACTGGAACCTGCAGGCGATCGCGGGGGAGGCCGGGCTGCCAGGACGAAACGCCCGCCCACACGAGCCCCTCATGATGGGCGTGCGACTCTTCGACGGACAGGTGCTGGTCGATTGGTTGGTCTGAGCGTGCCCGTCGTGCGGCTCGCGGGCTCCCGCCTCGAGTTGGCCGAGGCCGCCGCGTGGTTCATGGGCCTCGGCGCGGGGGCGCTCGGCTTCGAAGCGATCGCCGAGATCGAGCTCGCTTCGCTCGCTCGCTACGCTGCGCTCGGCGGGCTCGACCGGCATCCCCACAACAGCCAGGGCTTGGTCGAGGCCGCCCTCGATCGCCTCGACGCTGGAGCGCGGGCCCGACTCTGCCAGCTCGAAGCGCCTCTGGTCGTCGTCGCTCCGCCGGGCTTTCGTCCGCACTGCTGGCGCTTGCCAGAGGCGAGCCGGCGGCTCGACCAGCGCGGCGGCGTCGATCGCTACGCGCTGCTGCCGAGCGACGCCACGCTCGGCGCGATCGCCCACGAGCTCGGCCACCTGCTCTTCGACTGGCCCGACCTCGAGCGCGACAGCGGGCTCGCGAACGAGTGCCTGATGGCCCGCGGCGCGCTGCTGCCCGAGCCGGCCCCACCCAACGCGCTGCTCCGGCTGCGCGCGGGTTGGGTCGCCGCGCGCCAGCCCGAGCGGACCATGCGGGCGCGCGAGCTCGAGGTCGGTGAGGCGCTCGTGATCGGTGAGCGGGTGATCGAGCGGCGACTCGACCCCGATCGCCTGCTGGTCCTGCTCGATCGTCCGCGGCCCTTGCTGCTGCGGCGGATCGTGCTGGGCCGCGAGGACCTCGAGCGCCCGCTGCTGGCCCTGGCCCGCTTCGGCTAGCGGATCGCCAGGACCTCGACGCCGCGCTCGTCGACGCGAAAGCGAAGGTCGACCTCGAGCAGGCGCATGCCATATTCGCGGCTGGCGTCGCCGCGTTGATGGGCCGGTCGGGGATCCCAGCGCAGCGTGTCGACGATCGCCGCGCGCAAAGCCTCGTCGATCGCTCCGACCTGCGCGGCGAAGCGAACCTCGAGCTCGCGCGGGGCCGCGTCGGCCCACTCGCAGGTCGCGTCGGCGACCACGTCCGCCCAGGGCACATAGGGCTTGATGTCCAGCACGGGCGTGCCGTCGAGCAGATCGATCCCGCGGACGCGCAGGGTACGATCGTCGATCGCGAGCAGCCGGACCACGCTCAGGCCGATCGGGTTGGGTCGATGCGGCGAGCGGGTCGCGAGCACGCCCAAGCGCTGCGAACCACCGAGGCGCGGCGGTCGAACGGTCGGCCGGAAGGGCTCGGCCTCGCGCAGGCCATGAAACCAACTCACGAGCCAGACGTGGCTGACCTGCTCGAGCCCACGCAGCGCCTCACGAGGGATCCGCTGCGGGTCGAGCTCGATCCTCGCCTCGCTCTGGGCGAGGCCGCTCTGCCGAGGCACGCCGAATTTCTCGGGCCAGGGCGAGCGGACCCAGCCGATCGGGGCGAGCTCGAACCCCTCGCGGCGATCCTGGTTCATCGGCGATCCTGAACGAAGGCCTCGAGCAGCGCGGCCGTCGAGGGCGGCGGGCAGCGAGCCACCTCGCGCAGCAGCTCGCGGCTGCGTTGGGCCTCGATCGCGTGCAGGGCCGAGACGATCGTGCCGACCTCGGGGTAGTCCTCGCGCAGCCGGCCGACCTCGCGAGCGCCGACCCGCGCGAGCAAGGGCAGGGCGGCCGTGTTGACGATCGGCTCGACCACGGTCGTGGTCAGGACCAGCGCGTGGTCCTGCTCGAGCACCAGCTCGGCGAGCGCACGCAGGGCCAGCGCCGCGCCCCAGTAGCGCTCGCGGAAGTCGGGCAGCAGCGCGAGCTGATCGAAGTAGCCGATCGGCTGGCTCAGCCAGGGCTCGGGGTCGAAGTCGTCGGCCCAACGGATCGCGTCACGGCGGCGCCACAGCGGCGAGGCGCGCAAGACCGGGTCGGCCAAGGTCAAGGCGAAGCCGACCGGGCGCGCGTCGACCTCGAGCAACCAGGCTTGGCCGACCGCGAGCAGCTGCGCGTAGCCGCCTTCGTCGGCCCCGAGCAAGAACCCGCCGGCCTGGGTCTGGCCGCTCGGGCCAAATCGCATCGGCAGCGCGCGCTTGATCGCGAGCAGCCCCGCGAGGTCCTCGGGCCCGGCTCGGCGCACGCGGGTGTGTTCGTCGAGCTCGATCATCGCGGCCCCGCTTGGTCGTCGGCGTTCTCGGACAGCTCGATGATCCTCGGTCCGCGCAGCTGCTGGAGGATCGCCGCCGCGATCGTCTCGACCTTTTGATTGGCCTCGTGCTCGGGCGGCAGCGGCTGGCGGTGCTCGGCCAGCGCATACCAAGGCAGCTTGGGCTCGCGGTGGTGGGTCGCGTGATCCGAGAAGCCCAAGAGCCACCACGCGGCGAGCGGGTGCGGCCGGAGACTGCGGACATGGTGACGCACGGCCGGGCCGTAGTCGGTGTCGTAGTGGTAGATGTAGACCAAGACCGAGTAGCACCAGGCGAAGGCCAGCAGCGGCCAGCCGATCACCAGCGCCCAGGTCCGCGCGCCGAACATGGCCCCGAGCCCGAGGTGCAGGGCCAGCGCGACGCCGAACATCGCCAGCGAGGCCAGCTGGTCGCGCCGCCGCCAGCCCTTGAAGGCAGGCGAGACCCGCCGGGCGACCCGCAGCGGCAAGACCAAGAAGAGCACGACCGAGATCAGCGAGTGCAGGAACCATCCGCCGGCGAACACGGCCAGGTACCAGAGCGCGAAGTAGCCGGCCCGCCGCAGCGGCCCGCAGCGACCACGGACCACGAAGGTGTCGAGCGCCGAGGTCTCGAGGTCACGTCGGTTGTGGCCGTGGTGGAAGGCGTGGATCTTGCGGTGGATTCGCAGCGGCAGCAGCAAGGGCAGCAGCAAGACCTGGCCGAGCAGATCGTTGATGCGGCGATCGTCGGGCCAGAGCTTGCCGTGCGAGGCCTCGTGCGCGACCACGTAGATCCGGTGCAGCCACATGCCCTGGGCGACGACCAGCACCGGCACGAGCGCGCGCAAGGGGCCGCTGCTGCGATCGGCCAGCAGCGTGGCCGCGGCCAGAATCGCGAAGAGGGCCACCGTCTCGCAGAGCAAGCGCGAGGTCAGCGGCCGGTGGCGAGGGTCCGCGGGCACGCACTTGGTTGTCGCCGAGGCCGGCGAAGGGATCAACCAAGAACGTCGGAACGCTCGGGTTCGCTCAGCCGATCGGCACGTACTCTTCGCAGGTCGTGTTGATCAAGTCGACCGCCTGCTCGAACACCGTCGAGTAGTTGAGGTCGCAGACCGAGCCGCGCAGGCTGTTCGGGAAGTAATTCATGAACTCGTAGAGGCGCGGGGCCTCGCCGGCCTCGGGCGGGCAGATCGGGGCCGGCTGGTCGAGATCGTTGATCAAGCCGACGACCACGACGTTCTCGGGGTGGCCGCCCTTTTGCGCGACGATGTTCTGGTAGAGCCCGTTGGGCGTGCCCGACGAGTTGTCCTCTTCGTCGGTGATGATGGTCAGGACCAGGACCGCGTCGTCGCGCAAGAACCCGGTGTTGCAGCCGCCGGGGCCGTTGAGCGCGGGGCTGATCGCCGCGGTCATGGCTTGGAGGGGCCGCTCGTTGCTGTCGCCGTCGGTCCCGACCGAGGCGATGCAGGTGAACTTCTCGGGGATCGCCGCGAAGGGCTCTTGCGGGGTGATGAAGCGCTGGCCGCCGGTCAGGTTGCAGTACTGGTTGCTCGCGTCGCTGCCGAGCGGAAAGGTGACGCCGCCCCCGAGGGTCTCGTCGCAGACCGAGGGCGCGCCGTCGCAGCCGTTGACCCCGTCGAAGGTGCAGACCGGGAAGGGGAAGGCGCACTCGACCGTGCAGTCGTTCCAGTACTCGTCGGTGTCGACGACCATCACGTGGTAGCTGTCGACGTCGGCGATCGTCTCTTGGATCTTCTGGATGAAGCCAGGGAAGCTGGCGATCAGCGCCTGTTGGTTGTCACCCATCGATCCCGAGTTGTCGATCACGAACAAGAAGTCGATCGCCGCGCAGCCCTGGGCTTCGCCGCCCTCCGCGGTCGCGGTCGTCTCTTCGAAGAGCGTGTCGAGCTTGGTCCCCGTGCTGCTCTCGAGCGTGTCGCCATCGCCACTCGAGCTCGAGCTCGAGTTTCCGCTGTCGATGCCCTCGTCGTCGCCGAAGATGCTCGTGTCGGTCGCCCGACCCTCGTCGCCGCCGCAGCCATTCACCAGCAAAGCCAAGATCAGAGTCGAAGAAATGGTGAACACGCGGTCCATGAAAAAATCCCCGACCTCATGGTCGGGCTTGGGGCCGCGCGAGATCAAGCACAGATTGCTGGGTCCTTCGAGGGGCGCTCGTGAGCCAGGACAAGCGCGGCTCGAGGCGCCCCAGCGCGAACGCCTGGCTCTACACTCCCCGGGTGCGAACTGGGCGTGACGAGCCGACGGGGTTGATCGACGAAGACGAGCTCGGCTCGCGCGAGCGGGCGATCTTCGACTCCCTCCAGCCCGACGAGGGCGCGATCGCGGCTCCGACCTTGCACGAGCGACTGCTCGACGCTGGCCTCCGCTCCGACGACCCGCGCCTGCGCGAGCTCTTCGGCGCGCTCGAGCGCGACGACGTGAAGCGGCTCGGCTTCGCCGACTACTCGTCGATGATCGGCTCGTGCCGGGTGCTGGTCGAGCGCGCGCTCTCGGGCAACCTGGTGATCCCCGACTTCGCCGACTTCTGCCGCGAGGTCCGGGCGATGTACGAGCAGACCAAGCTCAACGTCGCCGGCGTCTTGCCCGAGTACATCCCGCAGCTGACCCGTGTCGACCCCGAGCAATTCGGCGTGGCGATCTGCACGATCGACGGGCAGATGTTCTCGATCGGCGACGCCCGGACCGAGTTCTGCGTGCAGTCCTGCGGCAAGCCGCTGACCTACTGCATGGCGCTCGAGGAGCACGGCGTCGAGCTGGTCCACCGCTACATCGGCAGCGAGCCGAGCGGCCACGGCTTCAACGAGCTCAAGCTCGACGCCCGCGGCAAGCCGCACAACCCGATGATCAACGCCGGCGCGATCATGGCCTGTGCGTTGATCCGGCGCGACAAGGAGCTCGCCGATCGCTTCGACGACGTGCTCGCGGCCTGGCACGAGGTCTCGGGTGGGCGACGGATCGGGTTCTCGAATTCGGTCTATCTGTCGGAGCGGCGCTCGGCCGATCGCAACTTCGCGCTCGGCTACCTGCTGCGCGAGCACAAGGCCTTCCCCGAGGACAGCGACCTGATCGAGACGCTCGAGTTCTACCTGCAGAGCTGCGCGATCGAGGCCGACACCGAGGCGATGGCGGTGACCGCCGCGACCTTGGCCAACGCCGGCGTCTGCCCGACCTCGGGCCAGCGCGTGTTCGGGCCCGAGACCGTGCAGAAGTGCCTGTCGATGATGTCGAGCTGCGGCATGTACGATTTCTCGGGCGAGTTCGCGTTCTCGGTCGGCTTGCCGGCCAAGAGCGGCGTGTCGGGGGCGATCATCGGCGTCGTCCCCAACGTGCTCGGCTTTTGTACTTGGTCGCCGCGCCTCGACCATCACGGCAACAGCATCCGCGGGCTCGAGTTTTGTCGGCGCCTCGTCCAGACCTACAACTTCCACGCCTACGACACGCTGACCGGGCTCTCGGGCAAGAAGGATCCCCGACTCGGCCGCGCCCGCGCGCTCGCCAACGACGTCGGCCAGCTGACCTGGGCGGCCAGCTTCGGCGATCTGAGCAGCGTCCGCCAAGCGGTCGCGCGCGGGGTCGATCCCGAGCGCGGCAACTTCGACGATCGCACGGTCCTGCATGTCGCCGCCGCCAACGGCCACCTCGACGTGGTCGACTACCTGCTCACGCTCGGCGTCGATCCACGCCCGCTCGATCGCTTCGGCAACACCCCGCTCGACGAGGCGCGACGCGAGGGCCATGTGAAGGTCGCGGCCCGGCTCGAGGCTCGGCTCGCGGACTCGACCTGATAAGCGGCGGGCTGCTAGACTTCATCGATGATCGAATGGGGCGAGCACCAGCGCGAGCTGGACTCTCGCGCACGTGCGCTGATTGTCGAGCCCAAGCGCGGTTTCTACATCCAGCCGAGGAATGGTCGGCTTTGGGTCCATCATGTGACCGTGGAGGTCGTCGAGCACGAGGTGGATGCCATGACGGGCACGGAAGGCCACCCTTCGCAGACCTACCTGTCGACTTTTTTCGTGGACCCCGACGAGCTTCGCATGCGCCCGGTCGGGTTCGACGAATGGGAGCAGCTGTGATGAACGAAGTCGAGCGACTCGTCGACGACAAGTTGGCCGACATCTTCGCGGTTCCGATGCAATTCGGCGGCGAAGCATGTCGGTCCCGGCAACGCGACGCTCGTCGAGCGTCTCGATCAGAGCCAGGCATCGTCCTCGGCGGTCGAGGTGCTCCGTGGATTTTGGCGAGCCGAGCAGGCGCTCGGCCGTCCGCGTGGGCATGCCCAGGCGCGCGAGCGGCTCTTCGGCGAGGATGTCGACGTGGCCCAGCCTCACTATCGACATCGAGGGCAAGAGGTCCGCTGATGCTGATCATCGCACAGCGGGTCTCGACCGCCGACGCGGAGGGAATCAACGCGTACCTGCACGAGCACGGGGATCGAAGCGACTGGGAGTGGGCGCTCCCACCCGGTGTGCCCGATCAGGACCCTGGCAGGCTCGTGCGCGAGTCGACGCAAATCCGTGGACGGGGTCGCGTCGCTGCGTTCCTCGACATCGCGGGGCCGGATGGCGTGCCCGTCGAGGACCTTCGGTGGGGCATCGAGGCGCTCGGGCGCCTGCTCGAGATCGACGCGAGCCTTCCGCTCGTCATTGGGGCGGGGCCGCTCTTTTTCCGCTTCGAACTCGAGCTGCGCCGACGCCAAGATTGGCAAGCAGAGCTCAGGGCGCTCTTCGATGCGGGCCTCGAGTTGCTCGAGCCCTGACCCTCAGACCCCGAGCAGCTCGCGGACGCTGCCGCTGACCATGCTGGTCGGCAGACACATCCGCGCGCCCGCCGAGCGGGCCGTGGTCCGAATGTCCTCGGTCGGCTCGTCGTGCACGGCGATGACCTGGGGTCGGTGCTCGCTGGTGGCCAGCTTGGCGATCACGTCGCTGCTCTCGAGATCGGGGATCGTCAGCGAGATGATCACGTGGTGGGGCGGGGCCGTCCGCGCGACCAGGACCGCGTCGGCGCCGGACTGGGCGGTCTGGACCTCGACGCTCGGGCGGGCGTTGGCCAGCTCCTCGCGCACGCGGGTTCGAAACTCGGCGTTCTGGGTCACGAGCAGGACCTTGGTCACCCCGGACTTGCGCTCGAGCGGCTGCTCGAACTCCTCGTCCTTGAGCTTGAAGGCGTCGATGACCCGGGTCCGGACCTCGGTCACGTCGAGCGGCTTCTTGAGGCAGGCGGCCGCGCCTGCGTTGAGGATCCGCTCCATGTTCGCGTCGGTGTAGTAGCCGGTGATCGCGATGACCTCGGTGTTGGTCGTGGCCGGATCCTTCTTGAGCCGCGCGCAGACTTCGAACCCGTCGACGCCGGGCATCATCAGGTCGAGGAAGATCAGCTGCGGGCGGAAGGTCGCGACCAGGCGGCCCGCGTCGAAGGCGTCCTTGGCGACCTCGACCTCGAACTTGTGGCTGAGATCCTTGACGACGTCGCGGACCAGATCGAGCACGACCGGCTCGTCGTCGATGATCAGGATCCGGCCGACCTCGGTCCCGGTCGGGACGTTGAAGGGGATGCTGCGCTCGCGACAGACGCGCTCGAGATCCTCGCGGCGGACTCGACGATGGCCGCCGACGGTCTTGAACGCAGGGATCAGCCCGTCTTCGATCCAACGGATCACCGTGGTCGGTGTGACGCAGCAGATCTTTGCCACGTCATGGGTCGAGTAGGTGTCCTTGATGGGAGGTGTGCGTCCGCGGGTCATGAAGCGCTCGACTCGGAGGCTGGCCCGCGCGTTGGTGCGGGCCTCGGCGTGCCGTCCCGGGGGAGCACGACGCGAAAGGTCGTGCCGCGTCCAGGGACCGACTCCAAGAGGATATCACCCCCGTGATCGCGGACGATCCCATAGGAGATCGAGAGGCCGAGGCCGGTGCCCTTGCCGATCTCCTTGGTGCTGAAAAAGGGGTCGAAGATGCTGTCGCGGATCCCCTCGGGGATCCCCACGCCCTCGTCGGCGACCGAGAAACTGGCCCCGCCGGGCTCGGGGGCCAAGGTGATGCGCACGGTCCCGCCGCGGGGCATCGCGTCGACGGCGTTGCTCAGCAAGTTGAGCAGCACCTGCTCGATCTGATCGGCGTCGGCCATCACACGCAACGGCTCGGCCAGACGCTCCGGCTCGCGCATGATCCGCACGTTGTGCATCTTCCACTGGTACTCGCCCACGCGCACGACGCGGTCGACCATCGTGGCGAGATCGACCTCGGTTCGCTCGCCGCCTTGCTGCGAGCGCGAGAAGAGCAGCACGCCCTCGACGATCTTGCGGCAGCGCTCGCCGCTCTGAGCGATCCGCTCGACCTTCTCGCGGATCGGCGGATCGAGGTGCTTCTCGAGCAAGAGCTTGGAGTAGCCGACCACGCCCGAGAGCGGGTTGTTGATCTCGTGGGCGATGCCGGCCGCGAGCAAGCCGACCGCGGCCATCTTCTGGCTCTGCAGCACCTGCTTCTCGAGCGCGCGCCGGACTCGAAGATCGAGGCCGACCAGGACCGCGCCGCGGATCTCGGTTCCGTCGCGCAGCACTCGACCCTCGAGGTGGAAGGGCACGTCGTTGCCTTGGGTGTCGAGCAGCACGATCTCGCGAGCGATCACGCCTTCGTCGAGCAGCGCGGCCCACATGTCTTGCCAATGCCTGAGGTCCTTGGCGCGCGCGACCTCGATGCCGAACAGCTTGCCGCTGGCCTGCTCGCTGGTGGTCCCGACCAGGCGCTCGCTCGCGCGGTTCCAGGTCACGACCCGACCCGCGGCGTCGACCGAGTTGAGCAGCACCGCGGTCTGATCGAGCACGCGGGCTTGGTAGGCCGCGAGCGCGCGGGTCTCGAGCATCAGCAGGCCGTTGGCCAGGCCCATCGCCAGCTGCGGGGCGAGCTGCGAGATCAGCCCAATGTCCTCGTCGCGCCAGGGCACCCGGCGATCGAACGAGCAGATCAGGTGACCGACGACGCCGCCGGGCGCTCGCAAGGTCAGGCGAATGCCTTCCGCGGCCGGATGAAACTCGCCGCACAGATCGATCACCCGCGCGTCCTCGGGATCGAGCGGGCGCACGCCGACCTCGCGGCCCCAGTGGCTGGGCGGGCTGAGCTCGGGCGCCAAGCTGGTGAAGCGCGGCGGGCTGTCGGGCGAGTTCTCCCACCGCTCCCAGCTGCCTGAAAAGCGGGTCAAGATGACCACGCGCAGGGCCTTGAGCCCGATCGCCAGCGCCTGGCAGGCCGCGCTGATCGCCTCGCGCGGCTCGGTCGAAGAGAGCAGCGCGCGATCGACTTGGCCGGTGAGCTGGTGTTCGAAGGCTCGCCTGCGGCTGGCTCGAAGATCGCGACAGAGCACGACCGCGGGCGCTCCTTCGCCGCTGCCGGCCGCGAGCGAGAGCTCGACCGGGACCGTGTCGCCGTCGAGCCGGACGAGGTCGACCTCGCCGAACCAGCTCCCGTCGCGGGCCAGCCCGAGCCCGCGACCGAGCGTGTCGAGGAAGCTGGGCGCCGCGAACTCGAGCAGGCCACGGCCGACGATCGCGTCGCCGAGCAGGTCTTGCGCGGCCGGGTTGGCGTGGACGATCCGGCCCTCGCCGTCGACCAAGAGCACGCCTTGATCGAGGCTGTCGAGCGCACGGGTGACCGCGCGGCCCAGCTCGGTCTCGGCGTCGCTGCTGATCGGTCGCTCGCAGGTGACCAAGACCTCGCCGTCGTCGAGCTTGGCCGCGCGCACGCGACAGCGCAGCGCAGGACCGAGCACCGGCGCGAGCTCGAGGTCGCGGGTGAAGGCGTGACCGCTGCCGCGCTTGCGCAAGCCCAGGAACTCGCGCCCGAACGCCTCGCGCTCGTTGGGTCGGCGGATCCAGGTCAGCAGCGGCTCACCCTCGATCTGCGCGCGATCGATCCGCAGGACCTCGGCCAGCGCTCGGTTGGCCGCCAGCACGATCCCCGATCCATCGAGCACCGCGCTGGGGATCAAGAGCCCGCGCAAGAGGGCCGCGTGCGGCGGCTCGCCCTCGGAGCCGACCGCTCGAACGATCTCGCCCGTGAACCTGAACGAGCCTGTGCGCTTGACGTCCACCACGGCGGTTCGCAGACGGTAGCGCAGGTCGGGCGGCCCCGTCGCGTCGCTTTCGAGCTCGGAGAAACCTCGCGAGCCGACCAGCGAAGGCTGAGACGCGAGCGAGACATCAGCAAAGCGCGCACGACGCTCGCGCTTGATTGCTCGCCCCGCGAGTTCCATAGTCGCCATCCGTCCGCGGTTGCGGCGACGAGACGAGGAAATCGAACATGGCCGACACCCTGCACCACACCACCGACGCCAATTTCGCCAACGACGTGCTCGAGTCCGCGACCCCCGTAGTGGTCGACTTCTGGGCGACCTGGTGCGGACCCTGCAAGGCCATGGTCCCGCACCTCGAGAAGATCCAAGACGACCACTCCGGCAAGGTCAAGATCATCAAGCTCAACGTCGAGGAGAACCAGGCGGTCGCGACCAAGTACAAGGTGCTCAAGCTGCCGACGCTGCTGGTGTTCAAGGGCGGTCAGGTCGTCGATCAGATCGTCGGCAACCCCGGCCCCAGCAAGCTCCGCGCCTTCGTCGAGAAGTCGCTCTGAGCCGCGCGTGACGACAAAAGGGCGGTCAGCAATGACCGCCCTTTTGCATGGTCGCATGGCCGCATGGCCGCGGCTTCTAGAACTTGAAGCCCGCGGCTGCGCCCGCGCCCGTCCCCGCGCCGCCCATCCAGGGGCCGATCCGCAGGTCCGAGAGCGCCTTGAGCTCTTTTTGCTCGCCGATGTACTTCTTCGCGACCGCGCGGTCCTGCGAGACGATGATCGCGAACACGCCCGCCAGGAGCACGGTCGAGCCGAGCAGCACGTCGCCGATGATCGCCCGGCGCTTGATCTGCGTGCCCGCCTCGCTGACCTGACCGGCGAGGTCTTCGTAGCAGACGCCGCCGCTGCAGCGGTTGTTGGGGTCGGTGGCCGAGAGGCCCGAGCTCTCGAGCTCGGTCTTGGCGCTCTTCCAGTCGGAGCGGGCGCTCGCGGCCAAGCCATACATCAAGCCCATCGCGGCGGCCGAGCCGATCGTCAGCGTGAGCGCCACCCAGGCGCGCGGCTGGAAGTAGCCGAACACCGGACCGCGCTTGCAGGCGGGGCTGACGTCGCGCTCTTTTTCGACGCTGCCGTCGGTCTGCTGGACCTCGCGATCCTGGCGCGGACCCGTTCGGCAGTAGTCTTTGAAGTCGGCCCGCAGATCGACGACCTGGGCGCCGACGTCGAGGTTGCGCTTGTAGTTCTTGCGCGCCTCCTCTTCGGCCTCGGTCAGCGCCTTGGCCTCGGCCGCGAGCTCCTCGGAGGTCTTGAGTGGCTCGTCGAGGGTCGCGAGGATCTGCTTTTCTTCCTCGCTCGCCGGGGCCGCGGGCGACTGGTACTCGACCAGATTGCGAGCGACGGCGCCGCCGAACACCTCGGCCAAGATGTAGTCGTCGGTCGCGACGTTGACCACGATCTCGCGGACGACTTTGTTCTTCGCGATGTCGTAGATGACGACCTTGCCGGGACCGCTGGCCGGGATGTCGCCGTAGACGAAGAAGTCGAACGCCGTCTTGGCGTTCTTGTTGAGGTAGGGGCCGATCTTCTCGAGGCAGGCGCCGTCGATCTTGCGGCACTTGTTCTTCTCGGCGGCGGCGTCGAGCGTGGGCTTGAGGCCGACCGTCGTGTAGCCGGCCGCCGCGAGCGAGTCGCTGACCTTGCCGCGCAAGCCCTCCGAGTTGACCGGGTCGCCGGTGAACTTCAGCATCGCGACGTTGCCGCCGACGCCGGCAGGATCGCTCGGCGGCGCGGGCTCGGCCGCAGCATCGGCCGCAGCATCGGAGGGAGGAGCTGCGAACGCGGGCAGCGGCGCGAGGGCGAGCCCGAAGGCGAGGGAAAACGAGGTGAGACGCTTCATCGGCGGAGAACCTCTGCCAGGAGTCGCGCGCCGAGTCGTGAGCGCGTCGTCCGGGCCGTGGGGCGCGATGATAGCGATCCCCACCTCAGGGCTCAAGCCGCAGGGGTGGGGGAGGCCCGGCCGAGCGCCGATTGTGGAAGAGCCCGACGACGGCGACCAGCAGCGCCGTTCCGGCCACGAGGGCGAAGGTGACGGGATCGCGCGATCCCGGGCCCAAGAGCGCGAACCCGGCCGCGCCAGCCAAAACGAGGGCTGCGGTCCACCGTCGCAGCCGCGGGAGGTCGGGCGGCAGCCAGGCGGCGAGGATGAGGGCGGTCGCACTGGCGAACAACGCAGGATCGTCGCCGGGCTTGCGCAGCGCGAGGCCGATCCCGACCACGAAGGGCAGGAAAGTTCGCCAGCGCTGGCCGAGGCGCCCTCGCGCGGGCTCCGGGCTGGGCTCGATCGGTCGGGCCCGCTCGACCAGGGCCTGGGCGCAGGCCAGGGTCCCCGGGACGATCGCCAGCAGCAGCAGCGCCGATCCGACCACCCGCGCGAGCGCCCAGCTGGCCCGGCCATCGATCACCAGCAGCTCGACCAGCGCGTCTTCGAACTCGATCACGCCAGCCAGGCCAGCCAGCGGCGAGAGCCCGAGCGTGATCAGCAGACCCACGAGCAGCACCGTCCACGCCGACACGCGCGTGTCGGGACCTGGCCGACCCAGCACCGCCAGCAGAGCCGCGAGCGGCAAGAGCATGCCGACCTCGCCCGCTCCGATCGCGGCGTTGGGCCGCAGCAGCGCGACCCCGACGATCGCGAGCAAGCCGAGCCGCGCAGGTTCGGGGGCCGGCGCACCGATTCGCGTCCGAGCCACGATCGAGACCAGCCCGAGCAGGACCAGCGCGATCAGGCCGAGCTCGATCGCCAGCGTCCGGCGATCGCGGTGGCGGTCGCCGCTCGGCCAACCCAGCAGCCGAGCGAGCCGAACCCGATCGCGGCCGCGCAGCTCGGTGTAGCCGGGCCAACGGGGCGAGAGCCCCAGCCCCGTCGAGCCGTCGCGGGCGTACTTGCGCGGGCACTCGTGGCTGGCCGAGCGCCCATGCTCGGGCCGCGGATCGATCACTTGGCCAGGACATCCGAACTCGACCTGCGAGCCCTCGCCCCGAGTGCCGCTGCGGATCTCGAAGCCGATCACGATTGGATGGAGATCGCGCTCGCCCGCCGGGATGATCGGATCCGCGATCACGACCTCGGCTCGGGCGAAGGCCTCGCGGGCGCGAGCCGGGCCCTCGGCGTAGTGAAGCTCGGCGATCGTGTGCAGCTCGGACTCGAGCCGCTCGGCCCAGCTGGTCGGATCGCGACCTTGGCTGCCATCGGGCTCGATGAAGTCGTCGGCGATCACGTCGTGGGGTCCAAAGCCGTCGAGCGTCACCGCGACCGCTTGGCGAGGATGGACGCCGAGCAGCGGGCCCGAGCGGACCATGCCTCGTGGCGTCGGGCCGCCGCCTTCGATCCAGGTGCCGAGCAAACCTGCGCCGATCAGCGTGGCCGCGAGCCCGAGCGTCGCCGCCCAGCGACCCACGGGCGAGGCGATCCGAGCGGCGAGGCCGATGAGCGGCAGCGCGAGCACGAGCCCGAGCAGCAGCGCGGGCGTGGCCACGAGCAAGCGAGCGAGCGCGCGGACGAGCAGCGCGAGCATGAGCACCAACCCGAGCGACTCGGCCCAGCTCGCGCGGCCTTCGACCCGCGATCCCAACCCCACGAAGGCCCGGGTGGCCAGCACCAGCGCGAGCACCACCGCCGCGCCAGCCACCCCC
>JAMHUH010000821.1:0-4773 GCA_035904925.1 Nannocystaceae bacterium | reverse complement strand
GCACCGTGCCCATGACCAAGCGGCTGCAGGCTGCCCTGCAGATCGCGCGAGCCAGCCGCGAGCCGGAGAACGTCCACGTGCTCACGATCGGCGGCAAGGACCAACCGCCGTCCTACTTCACCGTGCGCAAGTGGGTGAACCGGGCGATGGCCAAGGCGGGCCTGCCCGTCGCGGGGCCGCACTCGCTGCGGCACACGTTCTGCTCGCACCTGGCCATGACCGGCGCACACGTGATGGAGATCAAGCTGCTCGCGGGTCACTCGGAGCTTGAGACCACCCAGCGGTACATGCACCTGTCGCCCCGCGCGCTGCGGGGGGCGATGGATCGGCTCGATCGGCTGGACGGAGTCGGCGATCGAGCGCGTGGAGACGGGGCGGAGACGCGGATCCCCGCGTCGCCGATCTCGTAGTGAAGTCCAGTACTTAGAAAGATCGCGCGTTGGGGCCCCCTCCTCCTTGCCCGCCCATACTTGGGCGGTGGTTCTCCGCGTTGGCGGGCAGCGTTGGCGGGCTCGCCGGACGCCAGAATTCTGCGGTCGTGCGCAGCGCTTGTCTTTGGAGTTCGAGCGACTCGACTCGAGGCGGGGTCAGTCTTCGCTGCGGAAGAGGTGGACGAGCTCGTCGTGGTGGCGTTCGGCGTCGCGGTAGCCGAGCTCCATGATCCGGTTGGTGAACTCGGGGTCGAACAAGATGTAGGAGGCGAGGTCGCTCTCGCCTCCTTCGACGCGTTCGTCGGCTTCGACCGAGCGGCGGATCATCGCTGGGACCACGCCGTCGTAGCTGCGTAGATCGCTGTCGCGGACGATCTGCCAGGCGATCCGGCCGAGGTCTTCGCTGGGCTGGATGACGACGGTCTCGACCGGGTGCCAGGACTTGCGCCGACCGACGGCGCCGCTGAGTCGCGCGGGGAACTCGGTCCCGAACTCGCGGATGCCCGCGGCGAGCATCTGGTTGGTCTGCTCGATCCGATCGAGGTCGGCTTCGAGCTTGTCGAGCATCAGCGAGTTGAGCAGCTTGCCGAGCAAGAAGAACACGTTGGGGTAGAGGGTCTCGGCCTCGAGGCGCTGCCGAGCGCGGCGCTCGAGCGGGGTCTCGTGGTGGCGCAGGCCGATCACCAGCATCCGCTGGGCGCCGAGGCGCAGGGCCGGACGCAGCGGCGTGTTCTGGCGCAGCGCTCCGTCGACGAAGAACTGATCGCCGACCTTGACCGCCGAGAACAAGGCCGGGATCGCGGCCGAGGCCAGCGTGTGCGCGGCGGTGATCGGCGTCTGCACGACCGTCTCGTTGGTGCCCTCGGGCCCGAACTCGAGCTTGCGCTTGGCCGAGTGGACGAACACGGTCGAGATCCCGGTCGCGACCTCGGTCGCGGTGACCGAGAACGCTTGCAGGTGGCCGTCGGCGAGGTTCTCCGACAGGCGACGCCAGGGGATCTGCTCGCGGACCAGCCGCTCGAGCGCGCTCGAGTCGACCAGCCCACCCACGCGAGCGCCGTGCGGAGTCTTGCCGAGCCGCCGACCAAAGAGCACGCGCGGGAGGTCGCGGCTCTGTCGCCAGCCAAAGTCGTAGACCTGATCGATCGTCAGCCCGGCCCACACGCGCTGGAGCATTCGACCTTGGGCGCGCGGGCGATCGCAGGTCGCGGCCAGGTAGGCGCCGTTGATCGCCCCGACCGAAGTGCCGGTGATGATGTCGAAGTGCGCGTCGATGGGCAGGCGCTCGCGGACGTAACGGATCACGCCGACCTCGTAGGCCCCCCGCGCGCCGCCGCCCGAGAGGACGAGCGCGATGGTCGGGCGTGTCGGGCTCGTGGGGTCGTCGCTCATGCGGATCGTCGCTCCATGCGAAGGAAGCCGAGGAAGGGGTTGCTGCGCAGCTCGGCGGCCAGCGTGGTGACCGGGCCGTGGCCGCTGTGGACCCGCAGCTCGCCGGGCAGTTCGAAGAGGCGTCGGAGGCTGCGTCGGGCCAGCGCGGGGTCGCTCAGCGGGAAGTCGGTCCGACCGACGCTGCCGGCGAAGAGCGTGTCGCCGACGATGATGTCGTGATCGTCGTGGTAGCAGCCCTGCCCCGGCGTGTGACCAGGCGTGGCCAAGAAGCGCAGCTCGAGCGCGCCGAGCCGAACGACGTCGCCATCGTCGAGCAGGTGATCGATCCGTCCGCAGGGTCGGTTGAGCTCGGGCATGCCGAACCAATCGCCTTGCTTGGGCAGTTGTTCGAAGAGCGGCAGCTCGGCCCGCGGCATCCAAGTCGGGACATCGAAGGCGCGCTGCAACGAGGGCAGGGCGCCGGCATGATCGACGTGCGCGTGGGTCAGCAAGATCGCTTGGATGTCCGGCGCGGGCTCGAGCGCGAGCAGGCGCTCGGCCAGCTCGGGCGTCTCGCCGGTGTCGATGATCGCCGACGCGCCGGTGATCGGATCGGTGACCAAGTAGGTGTTGACCTGGAAGCGACCGACCGTGAAGCAGCGGATCTGCACGAGGGATGAGGATCGACCCGAGCGCGGGTCGGGCTGCGCTTCAACCGTCTTCGATGGGGGTGAGCAACGTCACCCGATGGTTGTTCGCGAAGGTTGTTTCGCGCGCGATGGTCGAGCTAGACCGGCCGCATGGCCCGCACCTCCTACGAAATCGCGCTGCTCGTTCCTTTGCTCGTGCCTGGGTTGGTTGGTTGCTTCGACGCGGGCAGCGACGACGAAGTCGGCGACGCCGGCAGCGAGACCTCCGGCTCGGAGAGCGACACCAGCGAGACATCGAGCACGACGGATACGACGAGCACGACGGACACGACGAGCACGACGGACACGACGAGCACGGACACGACGACCGAGACGACGACGGAGACGACGACCGAGACGACGGGGGAGCCGGTCTGCGGCGACGGGATGATCGAGGGCGACGAGGTCTGCGACGACGGTGACGCGAACGCGCTCGAGCCTGGCGCTTGCGCGCCGAACTGCTCCACGATCATCGAGACCAAGATCCTCAAGGGCAGTGCGGCGATCGACGACACCAACTTTGGGCCGAATCCGGTCGCGTTCGCAGATTCGCTTTGCGCCATCGGCTATGCGGCGATGTTCGTCTACGGCAACGAGAGGGTCGCCACGACCGTGGCGTGGCAGAGCGTCGGGAGCGTCGACTGGCCGATTCAGCCCTACACGGCTTACGTCAACAACATGGGCAAGTTGATCTGGGTCACCGACGACACGCGCCTGCTCGCGGTCCGCAACGGTCAAAAGCAAGCGCCGATCAACCCGCTCTACCAGTGCAACCCATGCATCGCTTCCTACATGGTCAGCGGGATGGCAGCCAATGGTACGAACGCGCTGTCCAACACCTGCGACGGGTGGACGAGCACGGATCCGAACGCGTCGTTCTCGGTCGGCGACTACTTCACGTTCGACACCGCGACCATGGAGCGGGCTTGCTCCGCCGATCTGCCGCCGATCCCTTCGGTCGGCTTCCTGTGTGTGGAGCAGTAGGCGCGCGATCGCAGTCACCGCGTGTGTCGTCTCTCATGCTGGAGTGAGTTTCGTGGGGTTCATATGGTGTTTGACCCCCTGATACCCGTTCGGGTAACAGTGCTGGGAGCTTTCCACCCGGCCACGGCCGGCCTTGATCGAACGAGGAACGACCCCATGCAAAAACTTCACTTCCTTGCGGCGATGGCCGTGATCCTGGGCACCACCGCTTGCCCGACCGTCGACTCGCTGGACGACCTGGGCACCAGCTTCACCACCATCGACACCGCCAACGACGAGGTCGACACCTCGACCGACGAGAGCGGCTCGTCCGACTCGGGTAGTACGACCGACGCGACGACCACGACCGACACGACCGACGGTGGCTGCGGCGGCTTCGGCTGTGACTGCGTCGACAGCTCGACCTGCGACGTCGGCCTCGAGTGCAACGACGGCATCTGCGGTCAGCCGATGTCCGACACGGGCACGGACACCACCACGACCGACACGGGTGGCCTCGGCGACTGCGATCCGGGCAACGAGTACTGCCTCGGCAACGGCTGCGAGGGCTCGATGGGCGCCAGCCTGGTCATCGACGTCGACATGGACATGACCCCCGACGTCGGCTTTTGCCAGTTCCCCTGCATGAACAACGACGCCTCGATGTGCCCGACCCTCGACGGCGCGCAGATCCAGTGTGTCCAGTGGAACATGATGACGATGGAGCAGGCCTGCTTCGCGATCTGCGAGCTCGCGAACGACACGTGTGGTCCGGGCATGGAGTGCTTCGACGCGGGTCTGGGCATGGGCGCGGGCCTGTGCGTCTCGACTGTCGTCTGAGCGGGCGGACCCACGAACAGAGCCGCGGCCCTTCGGGACCGCGGCTCTGTCCATTCGAACCTCGACTCAGCCGGCGAAGAGCTTGCCCAGCTCGCCGCTCTCGTGCATCTCCGTCACGATGTCGCAGCCGCCGACGAACTCGCCGCCGACGTAGAGCTGGGGGATCGTCGGCCAGTTGGCGTAGTCCTTGATGCCCTGGCGCACGCTCGGATCGGAGAGCACGTTGAAGGTCTCGAACTCGACCGGGTAGGACTTGAGGATCTGCACGACCCGGGCCGAGAAGCCGCAGGCGGGGAACGACTTGGTGCCCTTCATGATCAGCATCACGCGGTGCTTGTGGACCAGGTCGTCGATGGTGGTCTTGGCGTCACTCATGGCTTGGGCTCTCGCTCGATCGGCTCGGAATGCGGGCGCAATGACCGCAAAGCCTGATCATGATTAGCCCCGCGGCTGGGCTCTGGCAAGGGCCTCGCACAACC
>JAMHUH010000820.1:0-11033 GCA_035904925.1 Nannocystaceae bacterium | reverse complement strand
CGCAGCTCGGCCAGCAGCGCGAGCCCGTCCATGCCCGGCATGTTGAGATCGCTGAGCACCGCGTCGGCCTCGTCGACCAGCTCGAGCGCCTCGGCGGCCGAGCGGGCCACGAGCACGCGATGGCCTCGCTCGGCGAAGAGCTCGGTCAACGCGAAGCGAACCCCGGGCTCGTCGTCGACGACCAGCAAGGTCCCGGGCGCGCTCACGCCGACTCCCGCAGCAAGCTGCTCGAGCAGGTCAGGACCCGGGCGCCGGCTTCGTGCGAGGTCGGGGTGCTCGGCAGCCAGAGCGTGACCCGAGTCCCGCGCTTGGGCTCGCTCGCGAAGTGGATGCGCCCGCCGTGCTGCGCGACCACGCCGACGATCAGGACCACCCCGAGCCCGTTGCCTTCGGCGCGGGTGGTGAAGAACGAGGTCCCGAGCTGGGCCAGCTGCTCGGGCGCGATCCCACAGCCGCTGTCGACGATCTCGACCCGCCCGCCCTCGGGCTCGGCGCGCGTGCTGACCGTGACCGTGCCACCCGCGGGCGTGGCCTCGATCGCGTTGGCCAGCAAGTTGAGCAGCGCCTCTTGCAAGCGCCGGGGATCGCCGACGATCGCGACCGGCTCGGCGTCGACCCGGACGCGGATCCGCGCTTGGTCGGCCCGACCACCGATCACCACCGCGACATGCTCGGCCAACACGCCGAGGTCGACCGGCTCGGGCTCGAGGTCCTCGAGCGGGCGCGAGAACGACAGGTACTCGCGCAGGATCACCTCCATCCGGGCGATCTCGGCTTGGACGACGTCGAGGCGCTGCTGCGTGCGCGGCTCGTTGCTGGCCTTGCGCGCGACCAGCTGGACCAAGCCCTTGATCGCCGCGAGCGGGTTCTTGAGCTCGTGCGCGACCTTGCCCCCGACCGCCTGGAGGCGCCGGCTGTGCGCCTCGGCCTCGCTGACCCGCTCCTCGTGCAGCGCGACCACGGCCTCGGTCGCGCGCTCTTGGACCTGAATGTGGAGTCGGATGAATTCGCTGACGATCAACATCGCGACCGCGAAGGCCAGCACCAGCAGAGCGACATAAGGCCAGCCGACGATCGTCGGCCCAGTCACCCACGCGGGCAGCAAGCCGACGATCACCACCACGCTGAGCATCGAGAGGCCGAGTCGAAGGCTGGTCCCGCGCGGGCCCAGGATGATCACCGGCTGGACGATCATCGCGCCCAGCGCGGGCAAGAGCGGGCTGTGGAGGCCGCCGGTCAGGGCCAAACGCACGCCCATGTGGATCTGAAAGATCAGGCTGCCGCGCGCGAACTGCTGCTCGGTCGGCGCCGGGCGATCGCGCTTGGCCAGCCCGAAGCCGACCGGCAGCAAGAAGAGACCGACCAAGACCAAGATCCGCCAGGGCGAGACCCCACCCAACCAGAGCAGCGCCCACTCGATCACCGAGGTCGTCGCGCCAAAGGCGATGTAGCTCATCATTCGCTCGCGCCGGCGAACGAGCAGCTGCTCACGACCCATTCGCGCGCGAATGGTTGCGAACTGTGTGCCAAGCCCCGCGCGCGCCGAGCCGGGGAGTCGATCGGCGCTCGGAGGCGCTTCGGGGTCGAGGGCATCGGCCACTGCCGGCGCACTGTATCGCCAGCCGACAGGGGGCTGCATGGTTTGCTCGACACTTCGACCCGCCAAAACCGAGCAAGGTCCGCCAACTCGCCGCCCATGGGTTGGTACATCGGAACGACGCTCGCGTAGGGGCTGGCACCGGTCTTGCTCAGGGCCGACCCAGCCGCGCCATGTCACTCCACTCGCCGCGCCCTCACCTACGCT
Organism: Nannocystaceae bacterium; assembly: GCA_035904925.1. Lineage (GTDB taxonomy): Bacteria > Myxococcota_A > Polyangia > Nannocystales > Nannocystaceae > Plesiocystis. Next base: position 9,229 of record JAMHUH010000820.1, on the reverse strand, counting down.
TCCTCACGCTTCTCGCCGCGCTCGCGCTCACCCACGCCTGCACCGGCAGCGGCGCCGTCGCAGAGCCGGACCCTGTCGAAGAGCCTCGTGCTCCCTTACCCCGCTCCTCACTTCGAGTCGTGGAGAATGCCGAGGTCCCCGAGTGGTTGGTCACGACCGGATCGCTGGTCGCTCACGATCGCTCGGACGTGGTCCCCAACGTGCCGGGCAAGGTGCTCGAGGTCCTGGTCGAGCGTGGCGCCCACGTGAACGAGGGCGATCCGCTGGTTCGACTCGACGTCCGCGACGCCAAGCTCGACGTGCTCCAAGCCAAGGCCAACCTCGCCGGCCTCGAGGCCGCCAAGCAGCTGGCCGAGACCACCTGCGCGCGCTCGTCCTCGCTCCACGCCCAAGGGGCGGTGTCGGCCGCCGACGTCGATCGCGACCAAGCGAGCTGTCGGCAAGCCGAGCAGAACACCCGCGCCGCCAAGATCAAGGCCCAGGCGGCGTCCAAGTCGGTCACCGACGGGATCATCCGCGCGCCCTTCTCGGGCACGGTCGTCGAGCGCAAGGTCTCGATCGGCGAGTGGGCCAACCTCGGCGCGACGATGCTGACCCTGGTCGAAGACGGCCCGCTTCGCGCCGAGCTCGAGCTCAGCGAGTCCGCGTCGGTCCATGTCGCGCTCGGCACCGAGGTCGAGCTGAGCGCGATCGCCCTGCCCGATCATCCGCTGCGCGGCAAGGTCACCCGGATCGCGCCCGAGCTCGACCCCAACTCGCGGACCCGCGTCGCCGAGGTCGAGCTGCCCATGCTGCCCGAGTTCGTGCCGGGCATGTTCGTGCGGGCCAAGGTCATCACCGGCAAGCGGATGCTGCCGGTCGTGCCCCGGGCGGCGCTGCTCGAGCGCGGCACGACCTGGCGGCTCTTCGTCGCGGTCGAGGGCAAGGCCGAAGAGCGGATCGTCCAGCTCGGGCCCGAGCTCGACGCCGATCGGGTCGCGATCGTCCGTGGCGTCGAGGCCGGCGAGTCGATCGTCTTCGGCAACCTCGCGGCCGTCCACGACGGCCAAGCGATCGACTGACCCACCCTCTTCCTCGCCTCCCGCGCTCCTTTCGAGGTCTCGCTCATGCAGTGGCTCGCCAGTCTCTCCGTTCGTCGTGCGGTGCTCGCCGCCGTCATCAATTTGGTCATCGTCGTCGTCGGCGTGGTCGGCTACCTCGGGCTCGGGGTCGACAAATTCCCCGAGGTCGACTTCCCCGCGGTGACCATCACCACCATCTATCCGGGCGCCTCGCCGAGCGCGGTCGAGTCCGACGTCAGCGAGCCGATCGAGGGGGCCGTCAACGCGGTCGGCGGGCTCGACACGCTGACCTCGACCAGCAGCGAAGGCGTCTCGGTCGTGGTCGCCGCGTTCTCGCTCGACACCGACATCGACGTCGCCGCGCAGGATGTCCGTGATCGGGTCGAGCGGATCCTCGCCGACCTCCCGAGCGGGATCGACAAGCCCCAGGTCCAAAAGGTCGACCCGGCCGCGACGCCGATCTTGATGCTCTCGATCCGCGGCGATCTGCCGATCGAGGAGCTGACGCGGATCGCCAACGACGAGGTCAAGCGTCGGCTCGAGACCATCGCGGGCGTCGGCCAGGTCCAGCTGATCGGCGGCCGCGAGCGCCGGATCGAGGTCGAGCTCGATCCGATCCGCATGCGCGCGGTCAAGGTCGGCGCGACCGAGATCCGCATGGCGATCGAGCGGGCCAACGCCGACACGCCGGGCGGCAAGCTCGAGCTCGGACCCCACGCCGAGACCATTCGCGTGGTCGGCCGGGCGACCAGCGCGGCCCAGCTCGAGACCATCGTGGTCCGCCAGCTCGGCGATCGCCCGATCTTCTTGCGCGACGTCGCCGACGTCCACGATGGTGTCGACGACGCCGACTCGGCCGGCTTCCGCGACGGTGAGTCGACGGTCGTGCTCGCGCTGCGCAAGCAGTCGGGCGGCAACACGGTCGCGGTCGTCGACGCGGCCCGCGAGGTCGTCGCCGAGCTCGAGGCCTCGCTCCCGGCCGGGGTCGAGCTCGAGATCGTCCGCGACAACTCCGAGTCGATCCGAACCAGCATCGACGCGGTGCTCGAGCACTTGATCCTCGGCGGCATGCTGGCCGCGCTGATCGTGCTGATCTTCCTGGGCGATCTGCGCTCGACCATCATCGCCGCGATCTCGATCCCGATCTCGGTGGTCGGGACCTTCGCGCTGATGTCCTTGATGGGCTTCACGCTCAACATGATGACCCTGCTCGCGCTCGCGCTCTCGGTCGGCATCGTGATCGACGACGCGATCGTCGTGCTCGAGAACATCCACCGCTTCATCCACGAGAAGGGCATGAAGCCCTTCCCGGCCGCGATCGCGGCGACCGAGGAGATCGGCCTGGCCGTGCTCGCGACCAGCCTCTCGCTGATGGCGGTGTTCTTGCCGGTCGCGTTCATGAGCGGGATCGTCGGCCGCTTCCTGCTCAGCTTCGGCCTGACCATGGCCTTCGCGATCGGGGTCTCGGTGATCGTCAGCTTCACGATCGTGCCGATGCTCTCGGCCCGCTTGCTGCCGCCCGCCGACAGCGAGGGCCACGTCCATCGCTCGTGGTTGCAGCGCGTGGTCGACTTCTTCTATCTGCCGGTCGAGAAGGTCTACCTGGCGCTGCTGCGCTTCTCGATGCGCCAGCGCTGGCTGATCGTGCTCGCCTGCATCGGCGCGATGATGACCGTCGCGCCCTTGGGCAAGATCGCCGGCTTCGGGTTCATGACGGTCAACGACGACGCCCACTTCGAGCTCTACATCGAGGCCCCGAGCGACACCACGCTCGACCAGACCGCGTTGATCGCCGAGCGGATCGCTCGCCAGGCCCGCGAGCTCGAGGGCGTCGCCTATACCCTGACCACCATCGGCGACAACACCCAGCAGCAAGACAACGTCGCCCGCGTCTACGTCCGGCTGGTCAATCCCGAGGATCGCGTCGCCAGCCAAGAGCTGCTGATGGACGCCGAGCGCAAGCAGGTCGCCGGCACGCTGCCCGAGGGCGTGACGGTCGCGGTCCAGGCGGTCAGCGACTTCGGTGCGGGCGGTCAGACGCAGCTGATCCAGTTCGCCCTCTCTGGGCCCGATCTCGATCTGCTGCAGGGCTTCGCCGAGCGGGCGGTCGCCAGCCTGGCCGAGCTCGAGGGCGTCGTCGATGCCCAAGCCAACATCGATCCGCCGGTGCCCGAGGTTCGCCTCCGCCCCGATCTCGATCGCGCGGCCGCGCTCGGGGTCTCGCCCGGCGACATCTCGTCGAGCCTCGGACTCCTGGTCGGTGGCGCCAACGTGTCCAAGTACCTGGCCGACGGCAAGCAATACGACGTGTTCGTGCGCGCGGCCGACGAGGTCCGGCTCGACCAGGATCTGCTCTCGCTCTTGATGGTCCCCTCGCAGACGCTCGGCCAGGTCCCGCTCTCGGACGTGGTCGAGATCGAGCGCGGGCTCGGACCCTCGGTCATCAACCGGCTCTCGCGCGAGCGCCAGATCACGATCGGCAGCAACCTCGCTCCCGGCGCGGATCAGGGCAAGATCGTCGACGAGATGAAGGTCATCCTCGCCGACCTGAAGATGCCTTCGGGCTACAAGGCGATCCCGCTCGGTCAGACCAAGGAGCTGGCCAAGATGGCCGCGGCCTTCAAGCTGGCCTTCTTGCTCGCCTTCGTGTTCATGTACCTGGTCTTGGCCGCGCAATTCGAGTCCTGGCTGCACCCGCTGACCATCCTGCTCGCGCTGCCGCTGACCTTGCCCTTCGCCTTCGCCTCGGTCGTGCTCTTCGGCCAGCAGCTCAACCTGTTCTCGATCCTCGGGTTGCTCGTACTCTTCGGCGTGGTCAAGAAGAACTCGATCTTGCAGATCGACCAAACCAACAAGCTGCGCGAGCAAGGCCTCCCGCGCCTCGACGCGATCTTGCTCGCCAACCAACACCGACTCCGGCCGATCTTGATGACGACGATCGCGTTCGTGGCCGGCATGCTGCCGATGCTCTTCTCCAAGGGGATCGGCTCGGGCATGTCGCAGGCGATGGCGACGATCGTCGTCGGTGGCCAGACCTTCTCGCTGCTGCTCACGCTGCTGGCGATCCCGGTCATCTACTCGCTCTTCGACGACGCCGGCGAGCTCGGCAAGAAATTGATGTTCAAGCTGCGCGGCGCACCGATCGATCGCGGGCGGGCCGAGATCGCCGCCCCGCTGGCGCTCGCGCTCTTCGTGCTGATCCCCAGCCTGGCCGAGGCCGCGCCGCCCGAGACCGGCGAGCCCGCGCCGACGATCGCCGTCCAAGCCGAGGCCGAGGCCCCGGCCGCGCCGAGCTTCGGCGCCAGCGAGTACACCCTGCCCTTCGAAGCCGAGCCGATGCAGCTCAGCGCGGTCCTGTCCAACGCGCTCGATCACAACACCGACTTTCAGTCGAAGCTGATCGCGGTCGAGATCAGCGACGCCAACATCCTGGCCGCGCTCGGGGCCTACGACGTCACGCTGACGGCCGGCTTCGGCGCGAGCGCGCAAAAGGCAGTCCCGCGCGGCTCGGCCTTCGTGTTCAACACCGGCGTCCGCGAGCTGACCGGCTACACCGGCATCAGCCGCGCGCTCGAGACCGGCGGTCGGATCAGCCTCCGGATCGACGTCAGCCGCAGGCAGACCGACCAGCCGATCAGCTTCCTCGACACCTCGCTCGGCTCGTCGACCCTGACCCAGTACCTGATCAAGCCGACGCTGACCTTCAGCCACCCGCTCTTGAAGGGCATGGGCATTCGGACCAACCGGGCCAACATCGACAAGGCCAAGCTGGCCAAGTCGAGCGCCGAGGCCGAGCGGATCACCCAAGCCCAGAACTTGGTCAGCGACCTGGTCTCGGCCTATTGGGACGCGCTCTTCGCCGAGCGCGACCTCGCCAACAAGCACCGCTCGGTCGAGCTCGCCCGCCAGCAGCTGGTCGACACCGAGGCCAAGGTTCGCGCCGGTCAGCTCGCGGCCAACGACGCCAAGGCGGTCGAGCAGAGCGTCGCCTCGCGCGAGACCGCGGTGATCTTGGCCGAGAACCGGCTGCTCGACGCCAGCTTGCAGCTGCGGATCCTGATGGGCGAGCGCTACGAAGCCGGCCAGACCCTCGGCGTCCTGCCGACCACGATGCCCGAGCACTTCGAGCCCGAGGCCGTCGACACCGACGCCGCGATCGAGACCGCGATGATCAACGATCCGCGGGTGCGTCAGCTCGAGCTCGCGCTGGCCAGCCGGCAGATCGACGAGATGGTCACCGCACGCGATCGCCTGCCGCAGCTCGACTTCACCGCCAGCTTCGCGCCCCAGGGCCGCAGCGTCGACACGCGCGCCAACCCCATGGCCGGCACGCCCGAGGCCAAAGGCAGCTGGGGCGAGGCGTTCCAGAACTTCATCAGCGACGACATCAAAGCCGACGGGCTCTTCGCCGAGTACACGGTCACGGGCGCGCTCGATCTGACCTGGTCGATCCAGAACCGGACCGCCAAGGGCAACCATCAGCGGGCGATCGCCCAGATGCACCAAGCCCAGCTCGACCTCGACCAGCTCCGGCTCGCGACCGCGACCTCGGTCGTCCGCACGACCAACTCGCTGCGCAGCGCGGCCAAGCGGCTCGAGCTGGCCGAGTCCTCGGTCGAGCTGGCCGAGCAGAACCTCGCGACCGAGCGGGCTCGCTTCGACGTCGGCCGAGCGACCAACTACGACGTGCTCTTCCGGATCGACGAGCTCGCGGCCGCCGAGACCAGCGTGCTCCAAGCCCAGATCGACTACCTCGACGCCAAGCTCGAGCTGCAGCGCCTGACCGGCGAGGTCCTGCCCGCCTACGGCTTCGATCTGCCGGGCGAGTAGGACCTCGGGAGCGGCTCAGCTCGGATCGAGCACGCGGCCGAAGAAGAGCAGCGTGTCGGTCGGCGCGTCGCGGATCAGCAGCAAGAAGGGCTTGTCGACCGAGAACGCGAACTCGGGCCCGCCGCCGCCGTCCTCGCCGAGCACGATGCCGGTCGCGGCCGCGGCCTCGGTGCCCTTCTCGTCGACCTTGATCACGGTGTGGTGGATGACCTCCGTGATGACCCCAGGCCCGCCCGGCATGATGCCCTCGAAGGCGCTGGGGTCGTCGAAGGGCGTGACCAGGCCGAGATCTTGGAGCTCGGTCTTGAGCGAGGCGTCGAACTCGAGCTCGAAGCGCGGGAAGCCGAGGTCGACCAGCGCGAACTGCATGCTGCCCAGGACCTCGTCGAGGGTCGCGACGTCGAGCGAGGCCTCGAACGCGGCGAAGTCGTCGGGCACGATCGCGATCATCTCGAGCTGGTTGCCGCGCATCGGCAGCGCCACCGCCCGATAGCCCGCGCCCTCTCCGTAGGCGCCAGCGAAGTCGTAGTTGCGCATCATCGCGACCTTCGCCTTCGAGCCGTCGAGCCGGGTGAACTCGGCGTTGGGGTTGGTCGCGGACTCCTCGAAGGGCACCGACCAAGGCGCCTTCATGTAGATCGCGTTGACCAGCACCATGGTGGTGGTCGGCAGGATCACGCCCTGCTTGAAGAACTCGGGGATCAGCGTGTGGGTGCGGATCGAGACCCACTCGTTGATGTCGAGCCGCTCTCGCTCGCTCTGCTCGGCGAAGTCGGCCAGCGCGACGCCGGTGCCGTAGTGGACCGCGAGCAAGTCGAGGTAGGCGGGGAAGATCGAATCTGCGACTCCGGGCGTGGCCCAGACGCCGTTGGCGGTCTCGAAGATGACCGGATCCTGCGGCTCGGGCTCCGGGATCGCGGCGATGTTGCGCGCGTGCAGCTGGTGATCGAGCCAGTTGAACCCGACATGCTGACGCTCGCCGACCAGCGAGAAGTGCAAGGCCGCCTCCATCTCGCTCGCGGCCGGCTCGACCGTGCCGCCGTAGAGCATGCCGAAGGCCGACTGGATGCTGTAGGCCGAGATCGAGAAGCCCTTGTCCTTGGCCTTGCCCTCGCGCAGCCCCTGATAGAGGTCGATCGAGAGCGCGTGGTTGTCGGCCGCCAGCGCGAGGATCTCGTCGGGATCGATCTGCGGGTTCTCGTCCCGGGCCTGGTCGGACTCGACCATCGGCCAAGTCGGCTCCTCACCCTCGGCGGTGTCGACACCCTCGCTGCCCGAATCCTCCGTGGTGCAGGCCGCGAGCGCGACGAAGGAAGCCAGGAGGAGCGCGTGGCGCGAATCGATGAGCGTCATGGCCCCAAGGTGCCACGACCGAGCCGATCGATCATCTTGCTCGGGACCGCGCCTCACTCGGGCCGAATGATGCGCTGAACTTGCGGCCGACCGTAGTGGGCCTCGCCGGTCACGACCTCGAGGTTGTCGAGGATCTGCGCGGTCCCAGCCCCGTGGGTATGCCCGCAGAGCACGGTGATGTGGCGATCGGGCCAGCGCTGGGCCATCTCGCGCAGCACGTCGCCGACGGCCATGCACACGAACCATGGCGACCAGTTGTCGGTCGGCCCCGGCGTCTCGCCCTCGTTCCAGCAGGCCTCTTCGAAGGGCGGCACGTGGGTCGCGAACAAGATGCGCTGGTACTTGGGCAGGACCTGGTTGAGCAGCGCGCGAGCGCGACGAGCTTCGAAGTCCCCGAGCATGCGCAGCTTGGCGATCAGATCCTCGCGGTTGCGATGCACGAGGTCCTCGATCAGCACGAAGTCGCTGAGCCGCACCGGCGAGCCCGACCAATTGCCGCAGCGCGCGTCGCCCCAGCCGTCGACGCCGACCAAGGCCGTGCGATCGCTGAGCCGCACGACCCCGTGCTCGGGCAGCCAGCGCAGCAAGGTCTCCTCGGCGCACAAGCGACGGACCCGCTCGCGGACCCGCTCGATGTTGCTGCCGTAGTAGTCGTGGTTGCCGAGCAAGAAGTAGAGCGGGCAGCCGAGGCGATCGACGATCAGCTCGAGGTCGACCTCGAGCCGGGCCGAGACCGAGATGTCGCCGGTCAAGAGCACCGCGTCCGGGTTCTCGGCGCCCAGCTCGTCGGCGAACGCGAGCATGCCCTCGACCGCGGGGAGGTGGTCGAGATGGACATCGGTCGCCCAGGCGATGGATCGGAGCACGGTCGGAGGGGGATGGCGGTCAGGTCGAAGCGAGGGAGCTCAGCGCGACTCGAAGCAGTTTCGGCCGGGCTGGCAGTCTTCGGGCGCACACAGGCGCTGATCGGGACCGGTCACGAAGCAGGTCCGTAGACATTGATAGCCGCTCGAACGGCTGGTGTGAAACGCGTCATGGGTGTCCGGCCCATAGGCATGCAGCGCCTTGGTGCGCAGGTGCTTGCAGACGGGTCGCTTGGTATCGACGCGGATGAACTCGGGCATCGGAGGGACTCTCTCGGGGATGGGCTTCGACCCCACCGGGTGCAGGGGTCATTCGGGCAGCGGGATGTCTGTGGCGCGATGCAGGGCCTCGCGCAGCAGCCCCTTGCAGAGCGGGATCTTGTAGGCGTTGCCCTCGAGCGGCGTCGCGCTGGCGAGCGCGGCCTCGGCCGCCGCCGCGAAGCGCTCGGGCGAAGGGACTTGGTTCTCGAGCTCGAGCATGGCCTCGCGGGCAAGCCAGGGCACGGGCGCGACATGACCGAGCGCGACTCGAACCTCGCGCATCCGCCCGCCCTCGAGCCGGAGTCGGACCGCGGCCTCGGCCAGCGGCCAGTCGTGCGACTGCTTCTCGCGCACGGCTTGGTAGACGCTGCGCTGCCCGGGCTTGGGCTCGACGAGCACGCCGATCAGCACCTCGCCGGGCGCGAGCGCGTGCTCGCGGGTCGGGTCTTGCTTGGGCCCGACGAAGAGATCGGCGAGCTCGATCATGCGCACGCCGAGCGGATCTTGCTCGGGGCTGGCGTCGGCGTGGGTGGAGATCGCGACGCTCGCGTCGAGGGCCAGCAGCGCGGTCGCGAGGCTCGAAGGATGCACGATGTAGCTCGGTCCCGCGCCGAGGATCGCGTGGTAGCGGTTGTCGCCGAGCAGCGCGAGGCAGGTGTCGCCGCCCTTCTTGAGGCAGATCAGCTCGCGGTTGCGGAAGTACCAGCAGCGCGGGCGCTGAAGCAGGTTGCCGCCGAGCGTGGCCGTGTTGCGGATGCTCGGGGTCGCGGCCTCGCGTGCGGCTTCGTGCAGCGCGGCCATGCCTGGCATGTCTGCATCGGCCAGGCTCGCCAGGGTCGTGAGCGCGCCGAACATGAGCCC
>JAMHUH010000819.1:0-2002 GCA_035904925.1 Nannocystaceae bacterium | reverse complement strand
GCAGGGCGTGACCCGCTTCGACGTCATCAACTACATCAGCCACGGCGTGGCCAAGGTCGACCCGGGCGCCGGCGTGGTCCCGCGCTCGCGCCCGGCGGGCGGCGATGATGAGGATGGCGAGGAGACGAGCAAGAACCCGCTCGAGAGCTTCTGCTCGGACCTGACCGCGCGCGCGCGCGAGGGCAAGATCGACCCGCTGATCGGCCGCGCCAGCGAGGTCGAGCGGATGGTCCAGGTGCTGTGCCGCCGCCGCAAGACCAACCCGCTGCTCATCGGCGAGCCGGGCGTCGGCAAGACCGCGCTGGCCGAGGGCCTGGCGCTGCGCATCGTCAAGGGCGAGATCCCCGAGGTGCTCAAGGACGCCAAGATCTACGCTCTCGACATGGGCGCGGTGCTCGCGGGCACCCGCTACCGCGGCGACTTCGAGCAGCGCTTGAAGGCGGTGATCGACACGCTCAAGGGCGATCCGCACGCGATCCTCTTCATCGACGAGATCCACAACATCATCGGCGCCGGGGCGACCTCGGGCGGCACGATGGACGCGGCCAACATGCTCAAGCCGCCGCTGTCGTCGGGCGAGATCCGCTGCATCGGCTCGACGACCTTCAAGGACTACCGCCAGGCGTTCGAGAAGGATCGCGCGCTCGCCCGCCGGTTCCAGCGCAGCGACGTGCCCGAGCCGACGGTCAACGAGGCGATCGAGATCCTCAAGGGCCTCAAGCCCAAGTACGAGGAGCACCACAACGTCCGCTACACCGACGCGGCCCTGGCCTCGGCGGTGGAGCTGTCGGCGCGCCACATCACCGGCTCGCACCTGCCCGACAAGGCGATCGACGTCATGGACGAGGCCGGCGCCAAGGTCCGGCTGATGGCCGAGGCCGACCGGCCGACCGAGATCCGGCCCTCGCTCATCGAAGATGTCGTGTCGAAGATCGCGCGGATCCCGCCCAAGACCGTGTCGACCGACGACAAGACCAAGCTCAAGGCGCTCGACACCGATCTCAAGCGCGTGATCTTTGGCCAGGACAACGCGGTCGACCAGCTGGTCACCGCGATCAAGCTGTCGCGCGCCGGCCTGGGCAGCCCCGACAAGCCGACCGGCAACTTCCTGTTCGCGGGCCCGACCGGCGTCGGCAAGACCGAGCTGGCCAAGCAGCTCGCGGCCACGCTCGGCGTCGAGTTCATCCGCTTCGACATGTCGGAGTACATGGAGAAGCACACGGTGTCGCGGCTCATCGGCGCGCCGCCGGGCTACGTCGGCTTCGATCAGGGCGGCCAGCTGACCGATGCGATCAACAAGCACCCGTACTCGGTCGTCTTGCTCGACGAGATCGAGAAGGCCCACCCCGACCTGTTCAACATCCTGCTGCAGGTCATGGATCACGCCACGCTCACCGACAACAACGGCCGCAAGAGCGACTTCCGCAACGTCATCTTGATCCTCACGACCAACGCGGGCAGCCGCGAGATGGCGGCGGGCCGCATCGGCTTCGGCGACTCGGTCGGCGACAGCAAGGAGGGCAAGAAGTCGCTCGAGCGCCTGTTCACGCCCGAGTTCCGCAACCGCCTCGACGCGACCGTGTTCTTCAGCGCGCTGCCGCCCGAGGTCATCAAGAAGGTCGTGCAGAAGTTCGTCGATCAGCTCGACGGCCAGCTGAGCGAGAAGAAGGTCCAGCTCGAGGTCTCGGAGGCCGCGCGCGCGTGGTTCGCCGAGAAGGGCTACGACAAGGCGATGGGCGCGCGGCCGATGGCGCGGCTCATCCAGAGCACGCTCAAGGCGCCGCTCGCCAACGAGATCCTGTTCGGCAAGCTGGTCGGCGGTGGCGTCGCCCGGGTCGACGTCAAGGACGGCGAGATCGTCATCGACTGCGAGCAGGCCGCGCCCCGCGGCGACGACGACGACGACGACGATCGCGACCAGCGCAAGAACTGACCGCAAGGGTGTGATACGACAGGGGCACGCGACCGTGGTCGCGCGAAGGAGGCCCCGATGGCTGCACCA
>JAMHUH010000818.1:0-4313 GCA_035904925.1 Nannocystaceae bacterium | reverse complement strand
CGGGCCTGATATCGTCGCGACTCGAGGAGCCGACGATGACCACGCCAAGCCTGCCCCAACACGACGATGCCCAACGCCAAGCCGCCCGCGCGGCCGAGCTCGCTGCCGCCCAGACGACCTATGGCTGGGCGCATCAGCACACCTACGATCGCCCCGGGCAAACCCCGCTGGTGCTCGAGCCAATCGCCATTCTCGCGGTCGACAAAGACCATCCCTTCCCTGCCAATCAAAATCCGACCTTCGTTCAGGTCGTCGAGATCGGCACGACCCTGCTCGCGCTGATCGGCAACATCATCGTCAGCCTGACCAACTTGCGCGACGTCGGTGCGGTCGCCCTCGACGAACCGACTTCGAACTCGACGAGCGAATCGAAGGGCCTGCTCGGCAAGGTCCGCCAGCTCGGCAAGAGCGTCGTGCATGCGGGCGAGCGCGTGCTCGATGTGGCTGGCGACGCGCTCGAGCTCGGTGCCGACGCCAGCAAAGGGCTCGCGGCCCTGCTCGCCGAACTCGGCGAGCACCACAAACGCGGCCAAGCGCTGATCGAGAAAGCGCGCACCTCGATGGCCCTCGGCGACGCGGGCCCCAAGTCCAGCGGGTTCGCCGAGATCGCCGCCGAGCTCGGCCAGCTGGTCAAAGACCTGCTCGAGACCCTGCTCAAAGACGCCTTCGAAGCGGTCCTCGGCGCGGCCGGGCTCTCGGGCAAGGCCACGCGAATCCAGGCCTACGCCGATCAGTTTCAGACCCTCGTCGTGCCCAACGTCGTCTCGACCACGCTCAGCGACGCCTGCTTCGCGCGCATGCGGGTCGCCGGCCCCAACCCTTTGCTGATCACCAAGATCAGCGCCTTCCCGGCCGCCTTCCCGGTCGACCGCGAACGCTTTCGTGCGATCAGCGGCCAAGATCCCGACGCCGCGCTCGCCAGCGGGCGCGTCTACCTGGTCGACTACGCCGCGCTCGAGGGCGCCACGCCAAGCAGCTTGCCCGCCGGCCCCAAGTACCTCAGCGCCCCCTTCGCGCTCTTCGTGCTCGGCGAGGATCGCCGGGTCATGGCTCCGCTCGCAATCCAGTGCAGCCAACAACCAGGCCACTCCAACCCGATCTTCTACGCCGACGATGGCGAGTCTTGGGAGCTCGCCAAGCTCCACGTCCAATCGGCCGACGGCAACTATCACGAGCTCATCAGCCACCTCGGCCTGACCCACCTCTTGGTCGAGCCCTTCGTCGTCGCCGCGCATCGCCAGCTCGCCGTCGAGCACCCCTTGATGCTGCTCTTGCTGCCCCACTTTCAGGGCACGCTCTTCATCAACGACGCCGCGATCAACACGCTGATCGCCCCCGGTGGCGTCGTCGACCAATTGCTCGGCGCCACGATCGAGTCCGACTGGAAGATCAGCGCCACCGCCCTCGGCCAGCTCGACTTCCGCGCCCACATGCTCCCCGCCGAGCTCGCCGCCCGCGGCGTCGACGACCCCGCGATCTTCCCCAACTACCCCTACCGCGACGACGCGCTCTTGGTCTGGCGCGCGATCGAAGCCTGGGTCCGCGACTACCTCGGCATCTATTACAACGACGACGCCGACGTCGCTGGCGACACCGAGCTGCAAGCCTGGATCGCCGACGTCAGCTCGCCTGAAGGCGGCACCGTCCAAGGCATCGGCGAGGTCCTCCGCTTCGACACCCTCGTCGAGCTCGTGACCATGGTGATCTTCACCGGCAGTGCCCAACACGCCAGCGTCAACTTCCCCCAGCTCGACATCATGAGCTACACGCCCGCCATGCCCCTGGCCACCTACGCCCCGCCGCCGACCCACGTCAGCGCGCCGCTGCCCAGCACGACCGAGCTCAACCACCTGCCGCCGCTGCAGATGGCCCTCTTGCAAGTGATCGTCGGCCAGCTCCTCGGCGGCATCTACTTCACCCGCCTCGGCCAATACGATCGCCACCAGCCCAATGGGTGGTTCAGCGATCCGCGGGTCACCGAGCCGCTCGCCGCGTTCCAGAGCAATCTGGATTTGGTCGAGCGGACGATCGGCGCGCGCAACCTCGAGCGGCCGGTTTATTCGCCGCTGCTGCCCTCGCGGATCCCTCAGAGCATCAACATTTGAGGGTTCGAGAGCGCTACCCTCGCGAACGCGATGACCCGACGAGCCTCGTTTCCCAGCCCGATCCTCGCGCTCGCGCTCGCGTGCACACCCAACCTGAAGCCCGACGACTCGGACTCGCCCGGGTCAGGGGCCAAGCCGACCGAGCCTGCCCTCGAGCCCCTCGTCGAGCCCCCGATCGAGCCCGAGCCCGAAGCGCTGGCCTTGCCCCCCGCGCCGACCTTCGTCGCGGGGCCCTTCGAGATCCGATCCCACGATCGCGCCCCGACCCTGCCGACCAAGCTCTTCGTCAACGCGCACCCCGGCGAGGACATGCAGGATCACGCGACCACCTTCGGCTGGACCACCGACGGCAGCGCGTTCGCCTACTGCACGTTGGTCAGCGGTGAGGACTGCGAGCTGTGCACCTTCACCAAGCTCGACAAATCGACCGAGGCGCTCGTGCGCGGCAGCATGTGTGCCGCGGACGGAGCGACCAAGGTCTCGGCCAAGGCCTTGAAGCAGCGCTTGGTCGACAGCGGCGGCGCGATGCGCGACGGCGATTGGGCCCATGGCGGCGACCTGCTCGTGACCACCCGCTCGGTCGCCGGACCACCCGACAACTTCGACCCCTCGCGCGAGATCCTCGAGGTCGGCACGGTGAGGCGCGACGGATCGGCCGCGGGCAAGGCCTACAGCGAGGACGCCTGCTTCCAAGCCGAAGACGGGCCGAACTGCTTCGACGACGCCCACGCCGACGCGATCCTGCCTTCGCCCGACGGCTCGACCATCGCCATCCTCGCGCACATGTGGGAAGGCGAGTTCAGCGACACCTTCACGCTCACCCTCGTCCCCGCCGGCCAGCTCGCGGCCGCGTCCTACGGTGCTCGAGGTCTCGACGCGCTCGCGAGCGGTGATTTCGAAGCCGCCGCGAACGCCTTCGTCGCGGCGATGTATGCCGATCCGATCGCCTGGAAGGGCCCCTACAACCTCGCCTGCGCCTATGCTCGCGCGGATGATCCACGCGTGCGGCTTGCCCTCGAAGAGGCTGTCGAGCGCGGGGGCGAGCCCGTGAAGACCAAGGCTCGGAAAGACGGCGACCTCGACAGCGTGCGCGCACAGGCATGGTTCACGACGTTGATCGAACCCGGCAAGTGACGATATGTCGGCCGCGGCATCGGGGCACCTTCCTTGGCCGCACGACATACGACTCGATGGGTTGGGAGCGCGCCGGGCTTCCACACGCGAGAGCTCCTGAAAGGCGTCTCGACGAGAAGTTCCCAATCGCCTGTGCCCAGGTCCGAAATGAACTCGGCCGAGTCCACTTGTTCCATCGAGGTCGCTGCCGCGGAGGCTGCGTCCCAGCTTGCATTGAGAAACTGTGCGAACCGGCGCATCACGTCGTCGAGTGAATCCTTCATTGAACCCCTTGGACCCCAGCCAGTTTGTTCGCCAACGCATCCAGATCCGAAGGACTCAGACCATACCAATCGAGAGCGCCCGGAATTGCGGTGCAGAACTCGTCCCAGTTGTCCGCGAACTCGATTTTGGCGAGTTCCAGCGCGAGCAGCGACAGCTCCACATCCAACTCGGAGATCTCCAGCCCCTGTTCGAGTGCCGCTCGTTTGCCGATCAGATCCGGCGTCCATTGGCCAGAAGGTGCATGCCACAGACCGATCGCAGCGAGGCGGCCCCGCCACCTGTCCGAGAGATCATCGCTCGACGCCAGGCCCGCGGCCCGAAGCGCGGGGGCGAGCAATGCCTTCGCGCTCGGCTGCTCGAAGGGCCAGTGGGCCAACGCGAATAGAACCCCAACGAGAAGGGCCGAATCGCGGCCATCGAGTACTGTCGATTCGCGCATGGCTGTTCTCACCGTCCCTTCGGGTAGTACTTGGCGCACTGAAACGAGTACTCGCATCGCTTTCCTTCGTTCAGCGCATTCAGCCGCTCGACCTCACGAAGGGCCTCTGCTTCGGACGTCAGGATCTCCTTGATCGTGACCGCGTGCGGATCGAAGCTGTCGTGATCAATGCGGTACACCACGAAGAGATGTTGCCATTTTGCCGCGCTCCTGTCCTGCCGGAACGGCAGACAATCTCCCTCCTCGAATTGCCAGACTCCAGCGGACTCACCGGCCTCCAACAATTCATGAACTCGGTGGATGTCGGTCGCAGCCGGAACATCGACTGCGAGGACCCTTCCCTGCTCGAAGGTGCAACCCAATCCTTCGAT
>JAMHUH010000817.1:0-4532 GCA_035904925.1 Nannocystaceae bacterium | reverse complement strand
TCCAAGGACAGATCACGGTGGACAGCGCGCTCGGGGTCGGGACGACCGTTCGCGTGGTCATCGACACGGTCGAGGCTGGCCCCTGATCAATCGTCGAGATCGTCGTCGTCGTCGTCGTCGAAGCCCTTGGCCGCGACCCCGCCCTGCTTGGCGATCTCCTCGCGCAGGCCGAGCTCCTTCATCTTCGACTGCAAGCTGCGGCGCGAGATGCCGAGCTTGCGGGCCGAGCGGGTCACGTTGGCGTCGGTCTGGGCCAGGGCCTCGCGGATCAGCGCCTCTTCGATCCGGCGCGAGCCGGCCTTGACGGCCTCTTTGAGGTCGAGGCCGAGGCTGTCGAGGGGCAGCCGGATCATCCGGCCGAGGCCCTCGTCGCCCTCGTCGTCGGGCTCGGCAGCGTCCTCTTCGTCGCCGCTGGCCCCGATGAAGCTCTCGGGCAGATCGTCGAAGCCGATTCGATCGCCGCTGGCGAACAGGACCATGCGCTCGACCAGGTTCTCGAGCTCGCGGATGTTGCCCGGCCAGGCGTAGGCCCGCAGGGCGTCGAGCGCCTCGCTGGCGAAGCCCTTGACCTCCTTGCCGAGCCGCTCGTTGGAACGGGTCAAGAAGTGCTCGAGCAGCGGCTCGACGTCCTCGGGCCGGTCGCGCAGCGGCGGCAGGTGGATCGGGACCACGTTGAGCCGATAGTAGAGATCCTCGCGAAAGCGCTTCTCGCGAATCTCGGTCTCGAGGTCGCGGTTGGTCGCGGCGATCAGCCGGACGTCGACGTGCAGGGTCTTGACCCCGCCGACCCGCTCGAACTCGGACTCTTGGATCGCGCGCAGCAGCTTGACCTGAATCTCGAGCGGGATCTCGCTGACCTCGTCGAGGAAGATCGTGCCGCCGTCGGCCAGTTCGAAGCGACCCGGACGGCTCGAGACGGCGCCGGTGAAGGCCCCGCGCTCGTGGCCGAAGAGCTCGCTCTCGACCAAGGTCGCCGGGATCGCGGCGCAGTTGACCCGGATGAAGGGCCGAGCGCGACGCTCGGAGCCGAAGTGGAGCGCGCGAGCGACCAGCTCCTTGCCGGTCCCGCTCTCGCCGGCGATCAACACGGTCGAGGGGCTGGCGGCGACGGTCCGGATCATCTCCTTGACCGTGCGCATGGCCTCGCTCTGGCCGACCATGCCGAAGTCGGTCGGCGTGACCTCGACGGCGGCCGCGGCCGCGGCTGCGCTGGGCTCGGTCCGCGGGCCCGAGCGCTGCCGGGTCGCGACGGCCTTGCCGAGCACGCGCTCGATCTGGTCGCGCTCGAAGGGCTTCTCGAGGAAGTCGAAGGCGCCCGACTTGACCGCCTCGACCGCGGTGTCGACCGAGCCGTGCGCGGTCAAGATGATCACCGGCAAGCTCGGGTCCTCTTCGATCAGCGCCTTGAGCAGCTGCATGCCGTCCATGTTGGGCATCCGCAGGTCGCTGACGACCACGTCGAAGGCCCCGCGGGGCGAGCTCTTGATCCGGGCGAGCGCCGACTCGCCGTCGACCTCGGTCAAGACCTCGTAGCCGGCCTGTTGAAGCAGCGCGCCGAGGACCTTGCGCAAATTGGGCTCGTCGTCGACGACGAGAACGCGGGGCTTTGGATCGCTCATCGGATCATTGGCTCGTGCTGGTGATGCCTTGGAAGACAGGCAACAAGACCGTGAAGCTCGCGCCTCGCTCGGCGTTGTTGCTGACCGCGATCATGCCACCATGATTTTCGACGATGCGCTGGCTGATCGGCAAGCCCAGGCCCGTGCCGCCGGTCTTGGTCGTGTGGAAGGGCACGAAGAGGTTGGCGATCGTCTTGGACGAGAGCCCGGGTCCGTCGTCGCGGACGGTCAGCGCGATCGCGTCGGTGTCGGGCAGACCTCGCACGCGGTGCTCGAGCTCGATCCAGACATGACCCGGCTCGACGCCCGGCTCCTCGGTCGCGTCGAGGGCGTTGAGCACGAGGTTGTGCAGGACTTGGCGCAGCGCCTCGGGGTCACCACGCAGGGCCGGGGCGTGGGCCTCGAGCCGGAGCCCGCTGCTCGACAGGTTGGCCTCGCTCGCCGCGAGCTCGCCCCCACGCTCGGCGAAGATGCCGAGGTCGACGCGGATCCGCTCGAGCCGTGCGGCGGGAAGCAGGCGCAGCGTCGCCTTCACGACCTCGGTCAGATCGACGGCCTGGAGCGCGCCCGAGAAGGGCCGCGAGTAGCTGAGGAATTGCGTGACGACGCGGTTGAGGCGATCGACCTCCTCGACGATCACGCCGAGGAATTCCATGGTCATGGGATCGACCGCGCTCTTGCGCAAGGCCGGCTCGATCACCTGGACCGCGCCCTTGATCGCGCCGAGCGGGTTGCGGATCTCGTGGGCGAGGCCGGCCGCCATCTCGCCGAGCGCGGCCAGCCGCTCGCGCTCCTTGCGTTGCTCGTAGACGACCGAGTTCTGCAAGGTGATCGCCGCCTGCGAGGCGAGCTGACGAAAGAGCTCGACCTCCTCGCTCGAGAAGGGCTCGAGCAGGCGCTCGTCGTCGACGAAGATCGCACCGATGAGCTCGGGCCGGCCCCGCTCGTCGTCCTCGGGCGGGTTCGAGACGATCGGCACGGCCAGCGCCGCGCCGAGCTCGACCAAGGTGTCGAGGCAGTCTTGCAGCTCGGCCTCGGCTTCGGCCGGCGCCCGCTCGCGCTCGCGCTGAAGCACGTCGCGCAGCTGCGGGCCTTGAGTCCGCATCCGCTCGATCAAGGGCCGGCGCTTGGCGACGTCGAGCCGAGTGGTCGCGAGCGGCGAGGCCCCGATCTCGCGGATCAACACCAGCGAGGTCCCGCGCGCGTCGAGCAAGAAGGTGCTGGCCCGCGAGACCCGGTTGGACTCGCGCAGGGCGTCGAGCACGACCTGGACCATCGCGTCGGGGTCGATCACGTTGAGCAGCTTGAAGCGCAGCTCGACCAGCAAGGCGCGCAGCTCGGCGCGATCGCGAAAGAGCCAGCTCTCGACCCGCGACTGGACCTCGGCCCGGACCGGATCGAGCAGGACGATCAGCGCGAACGCAGCGACCGCGCTGTTGAACACGAAGAGCATCCCGCCGCCCTCGCCCTGCTTGTTCGGGATCCACATCAAGAGCAGCGCGAGCAGCCCGGTGACCCCGATGATCAACAAGGTCAGGGTCAAGATCCGCGCGGCCAGCTCGGGCAGCTCGAGCAGGCGCTCGCGCAGCAGCGTCTGCGCGACGAAGTAGAGGTAGACCGCGGTCACGACCGGACCGATCGCCGTGATCGCGGGCGAGCCGAACGCGATCGCGGCCAAGCTGGCGTAGAGCAGGTAGCGAAGCCGCGGGGCCGCGGCCGTGCCCACCGCCTGCCGAGCCGCTCGACGCATCCGCATCGCCACGACCAGCAAGCCGAGGATCACGTAGATGTGCAGACCGAGCGAGACCAGGTCCCAGGGGCCCCAGTGGGCGAAGTCCCAGAAGTTGGCCCGGGTCGAGAGCTCGGCCCCCGACGAGCGACTCAGCAGCACGAAGAGCGCGGTCGCGTGCGCGCCGAGCAGCAAGACCAACATGATCGTCTGCCAGCGACTCCGCCGACGCGGGCGATCCTCGTGGGGGATCAACGCGGTCACGCAGCGATCGGCCGTCCAAGGCAGGACCAGCGAGATCGACTGCGCGCCCCAACCAAACAAGGGGATGCCCGAGAAGCCGTGAAAGAAGCTGGTCAGGTGGAAGAGCCCGAGGTTGAAGCAGAACACCGCGAAGAGCACGAACTCGTCGCGGGCGCGATCGCGAAGGACCACGCTGGTGCCGATCGCGATCGCGACGGTCGCCGCGAGCAGCGAGGGCAGGCTGCCGTAGAGCGTGTTCATGGCTCGAAGCGACTCAGCAGGTCGAGTGGATCAAGGCCGCGACTCGCCGCTTGCGGGCCAGTGGACTCGCGGCGAGCTGGTTGTAGCGGGCGACCGCGTCCTCGCTCTGCAGGACCTCGACCTCGACGCCGCGCTCGCGCAAGAACGCGACCGTCGCGTCGGGCACCTGCAACATGCGATCGACGCCGCGCGAGAGCAGCACGAGCTCGGCGCCGTGCTCGAGCAGCTCTTCGACGTCGGCGATCGGGATGCCAGGCACATGATGGGTGTCGTGCTCGGTCCAGTCCCACGCTCGACCGCCGCCCGGCCAGAGCTTGACGTCGCGAAAGCGGCCGAGCCCGGCGACGTCGATCACGCCCCACTCGAAGTGGTCGATGACGGGCGATTCGCTCACGAGCGCGAGTCTACGCGCAGATCGACTCGGGCGGGCCGCGAAGCGAAAGTCCAGCTCTGCGCCCGTGCACCTGCGCGAAGCGGACCCTATAATGGCCCGTGCGCATGCCAGCCCTCCGCTCATCCACGACCACCCCGCTCGCCGCGACCGCCCTGTTCGGGCTCAGCTGTCTGCTCGCCTGGCAGCACCGCGACACCGACGAGGGGCTCCGCGCGGCGGACATCGACGCGGCGACGATCGCCCAGGAGCTCGACGCTGGCCAAGATGGTCGGCAGCTCCTGGTCGA
>JAMHUH010000816.1:0-32991 GCA_035904925.1 Nannocystaceae bacterium | reverse complement strand
GTGGCCGGCTCGCGTGGTCGCGACGGGGGGGCTGGCTCGGAAGATCGCGTACGAGACCACGGCGATCGATGTCGTCGATGATAACTTGATGCTCGAGGGGCTGCGGCTGATCTGGCAGCGGAATCTCAAGTAGGGAGGCCGGCCGCCGGCCTCCCCCTCGAGCTTCGCTCGAGGAACCCCCTCCTCCCGGCCCTGTAGACTGGAGATTGCGTGGTTCCCCTGCTCGGGCCGTCTCGCCCTTGCGGGGAATGGAGAGCGGGTTCGCTTCGCTCCCCTTGCTCGCTTGTCTTTGGGGGCTGGTTGCCGGATCAGATCGGCTCAGATCAGATCGGATCAGAGTGCCTCGGACCACGCGCTCGCGTCGAAGCCGATCAACGCGAACGCCTCGCCAACCACCAGCGGCCGCTTGATCAACTTCCCATCCGCGGCCAGGGCCGCGAGCGCGTCGGCGCGGCTGATCGCGGCGACGCGATCCTTCCAACCACCCTGCCGGTAGCTCTGGCCGGACACGTTGAAGAGCTTGCGCAGGTCGGCGCCGCTGCGCTCGAGCACGCGCTCGAGCGTCGCGACGCTGGGCGGGTTGGTGACGATGTCGATCGATCGGTACTCGACGCCCTGTGCGTCGAGCCACTTCAGCGCCTTTCGGCAGGTCGAGCAGTTGGGGTACTGATAGACCTCGATGGGCTTGGCCATGGCGACCCTTCTCGCGCGCGCTCGCTGCTCGGTCAAGCCGGGGCTGCTGCTCGCGATCTTGCTGCTGAGCTGCAAGGCGGAGCCGCAGCCGCGGGCGGCGTTCGAGGTCGAGCCGGTCCGCACGCTCGAGCCACGCGAGCTCGGTGAGGCGGGTCGGGTCGAGGGCTTCGCGGTCGCGGTCGTGCGCGAGGGTGCGGGCGAGCCGGTGCGTCGCGGCGACTATGTCCGGATCCACTACATCGCGCTGCTCGAGGATGGCAGCGAGCTCGACAGCTCGCACGGCAAGGATCCGCTGGTGGTCCGAGCCGGCGGGGATCCCAACGTGATCGAGGGCGTGCACCAGGGGATCGTCGGCATGCGCCTGGGCGAGCTGCGAAGGATCGCGATCCCGCCCAAGCTCGGGTACCGCAACCGGGCCAACGTCGGCGTGCCCGCCGACACGATCTTGACCTTCCTGGTCGAGCTGGTCGAGATCAACACCACCGAGTAGCCATGCTGATATCCTTCGCTCGATGGTCAGCCCCCGCGCCGTGCGTCCCGAGGAGATCGAGCATCCGCGGCCGATCTACGTGGTCTGGGAGATCACCTTGCGCTGCGATCACGCCTGCGATCACTGCGGCTCGCGGGCGGGGCCCTTCGTGCGCGAGAGCGAGCTCGAGACGGCGGAGCTGCTCGAGGTCGCGGACGCGCTCGTGCGCTTGGGCGCCCGCGAGGTCACGCTGATCGGCGGCGAGGCGTACCTGCGCAGCGACGTCTACGAGCTGGTCGAGTACCTGGCCAAGGCCGGGATGCGCGTGACCATGCAGACCGGCGGCCGCGGGCTGACGGCGAAGCGGGCCCAGCAGCTGCGCGACGCGGGCATGTCGGCGATCGGGGTGTCGATCGACGGCACGGTCGAGGTCCACGATCGCCTGCGCAACAGCCCGGGCAGCCACGATGCGGCCATGCGAGCGATCGAGCATGGCCGGGCGGCCGGGATGGTCGTCACCAGCAACACGCAGATCAATCGGCTCAACATGCACGAGCTCCCGGCGATCGCGGCCGAGCTCGAGGCTGTGGGGGCGTCGGTCTGGCGCGGTCAGCTGACGGCGCCGATGGGTCGGGCGGCCGACCACCCGGAGTGGATCATCCAGCCCTACATGATCCTCGAGATCATCGACACGCTCGCGGCCCTGCAAGAGGACGCGACGGCCAGGGCTCAGGCGAAGGGCCTGACGCCGATGCAGGGCTTTCGCATCACCTTGGGCAACAACCTCGGCTACTACGGGCCGCACGAGGGCAAGCTGCGCTCGCGGCCCGATCGTCCGGATCGCTTCTTCGCGGGCTGCCAAGCCGGGCGCTTCGTCATGGGCATCGAGTCCGACGGCGTGGTCAAGGGTTGCCCTTCGCTGCCGACGGCGCCCTACGTGGGCGGCAACGTCCGCGATCTGAGCCTCGACGAGATCTGGGCCGGCGGCGAGGCGATGAAGTTCGTCCGCGAGCGGACGACCGACGAGCTGTGGGGCCACTGCGCCAGCTGCTACTACGCCGATGTCTGCCGGGCTGGTTGCTCGTTCACGAGTCACAGCACGCTGGGCCGGCGCGGCAACAACCCCTTTTGTTATTACCGGGCCGACAAGCTGCGCCGTCAGGGCATCCGCGAGCTGCTCGTCCACGCCAAGCGAGCGCCCGGGGATCCCTATGACTTTGGCGGGTTCGAGCTGCGCGAGCAGGCGTGGGAGCTGCCGATCGCCGAGATCAGCACCGAGCTCGCTACGAGTCCCCGGCGCTTGCCGGTGCTCGGCTGAGCTCTGAAGCTCGCGCGCGAGCTTCAGGTGGTCGAGGAGTCGGTCGAGCCGGTGTCGGGCACGCCGTAGTCGGGCTCGGCGTCGGTGCTGCCCTGTGTGTCGGTGCTCGAGCCCGTGTCCACGCCGGTATCGGGCACGCCGTACTCGGGCTCGGCGTCGGTGCCGGTCGACTCGGTCGAGGTGCCGGTGTCCGTGCCCGTGGCCGTCTCCCCGCTGCTGTCGCTCTCGGTCGAGTCGGTATCGGGCACGCCGTACTCCGGCTCGGCTCGGCAGGCGACGAGCGACAAGCCGAGGCTCATGATCATCAAAGGCATGGCCGGGTTGCTGCTCGAGCGCAGCACGGCGCCGCAATGCGGGCAGGCTTGCTCGCTGACCAGGACATGGTTGTGACAGATGGGGCAGGGCGTGAGGCGAGACATGGGCGGACTCGATGGGTTGGGTTGGGCTGGGCTCAGCGCTTGCCCGGCTTGGTGCCGTTGTACGACTCGTGCGAGAGCACCTCGACCGGCTGCGGCGAGCCTTCGCTGGTGCGAAACAAGATCCGATAGCGACGACCGAGCGGCACGCTGATGACCGTGCGATCGTGGTTCAGGCGCTTGCCGTTGAACTGATGCCAGGGCGCGCCCTGTCCGATCGCCTCGAGGATCTCGCGCGCGCGCAAGACCAGCTTGGGCGTCGGCAGGTGGTGCAGCTCGATCGGATCGTCTTCGAAGGTCGCCTCCCACACGGCCTTGTCGGCCTTGGGGTCGACGTCGGGCTGGGGGCTCGCCGTGGCGGCTGTGGCTTCGACGGTCTTGCCGACCGGAGCTGCGCAGCTGCTACAGAAATTGCCTTTGCCTCGATGCCCGCAGGGAAATTGTTTGCCTCTAGCCATGCTCGCGCTCGTTCGGGTTCCTTGCTTCCTATTTAGACCCAAGTCGGCCGCTTGCAAAGATGCGGGCTTCACACGAGGGCATGCGCGTGAACGACCTTACCCGAAGAGCGGCGGCGGTCCGCTCGCCGCTCTTCGGCCCGACTTCGCTCACCAGCCGCAGGTACGGCCGGCGTTCTGCTCGGTCAGGTAGCCCTGCAGGGGCTCGAAGTACTCGAGCATGGGGCCAGCGTCCATCGTCCGCGTGCCGGTCACGACCTCGAGCGCGTCGGGCCAGGGCTTGCTGGCCCCGAGCTCGAGCATGGCTTGCAGCTTTGCGCCGGCTTCCTTGCTGCCGAAGATCGAGCAGGTGTGCAGCGGCCCTTCGTGGCCCGCGGCCTGGCACAGCGCCTTGTGGAATTGGAACTGCAGGATCCGGGCGAGGAAGTAGCGAGCGTAGGGGGTGTTTCCGGGGATGTGATACTTGGCGCCGGGGTCGAAATCGGCCTCGCTGCGCTCGATCGGCGCGGCCACGCCCTGGTAGTCGTTGCGCAGCTTCCACCACGCGGCGTTGTAGTCCTCGGGCTTGATGTCGCCCGAGAACACGCCCCAGCGCCAGCGATCGATCATCAGGCCGAAGGGCAAGAACGCGATCTTCTCGAGCCCGTCGGCCATCTGCTGGTTGATGACGGCCTTGGGGTCGTCGCTGATCTCGTCGAGCAGGCCGATGTCCTTCAGGTACTTGGGCGTGACCGAGAGCGCGAGCGTGTCGCCGATGCCCTCGTGGAAGCCATCGTTGGCGCCGGCTTGGAGCAGCACCGGCAGCTGGTAGTAGTAGTGATAGTAGTAGTCGTGGCCGAGCTCGTGATGGATGGTCACGAAGTCCTCCATGTTGATCTTGATGCACATCTTGATGCGCAGATCGTTGGAGAAGGTCGGGTCCCACGCGCTCGCGTGGCACTGAACCTCGCGGTCGGCCGGCTTGGTGAAGAGCGAGCGCTCCCAGAAGGTCTGCGGCAGCGGGTCGAGGCCGAGCGAGACGAAGAAGCTCTCGGCCGTCTTGACCATCTTGATCTCGTCGAACTTGGCCTTCTCGAGCCCCTTGGTCACGTCGATGCTGGGCAGCCCGGCGTAGGGCTCCATGTAGGGGTAGACGTTGGGCCACTCTTGCGCCCAGAGGTTGCCGAGCAAGTGGGCCGGGATCATGCCCTGGGCCGGGACCTTGTCGGCGCCGTACTTCTCGACCAGCTTGGCGCGGGTGTGGCAGTGCAGCTGCTCGTAGAGCGGCTTGACCTGCTGCCAGAGCCGCTCGGTCTCGGCTTCGAATTCGTCCGGGGTCATGTCGTAGCCCGAGCGCCACAGCTCCCCGAGGTCGGCGTAGCCGATGTCCTTGGCGCCCTCGTTGCCGAGCTCGACGAAGCGCTGGTACTTGGGCCGCATCGGGACCGAGATCGAGTGCCAGCCGGTCCAGGCCTCGAGCAGCTTGTCGTAGTCGTCGCTGGTCGCGAGGATCTCGACCGCGTCGCCTTGCTCCTTGCACTTCTCCGCCGCGGGCGACGGACTCGATTTGTCGCCGACGCAGCCCCACTTGCCAGTCGCGTACATGCTGTCGAGCGCGGTCGCGATCTCGGCCAGCTCCTTGCGCTTGGCCGGGTCGTTGGGCGCGGGCAGGGTGGTGCCGGTCTTGATCAACACGTCGAGCTGGCGGCGCGCGAGCGGGTCGAGCTCGACGCCGTCGTACTTGCGGGCGGTCTTGATCGCCTCGCCGACGTAGGCCATGACCTCTTCCTTGGCCACGGCCGCGCGCTGCTCGTTCTCGGGCGTGACGTTGGTCGCGAGGTCCCACTCGATCAGCCCGGACTTGCTCCACAGCTCGCGCAGCTGCTTGTCGTTCTCGATCACGAACGCGTTGGCCTCGGCCTGCAGCTTGCTGGCCGCTGCGGCGTCGGGCTTGTCCGCGGGCTTGTCGACCGGCTTGTCGACCGGCGTGTCGCCAGCGGCCTTCTTGTCAGCCTTGTCGGCCGGCTTGGCGCCGCCAGAGCAGCCCGTCGAGAGCGACGCGAGGAGGAGCAGGGAGAGCGGTATGGCGACCGTGCGCATGGCCGTGAAGGTAGCGTGTCGCTCGGCGCCTCGTTCGTGCGGAAACCCGACGCACGCGCCCCGAAACCCGAGCCATCGCGCTCGGGTCAATCGAAGCTCGGGTCAGTCGAAGACGGTGGGATCGAGATCGACGCCGATCGGAGCGTGGTCCGAGCCACCGACCTTGGCCTGGATGAACGCGTCGCGCAGCAGCGGCGCGAGGTTGGGCGAGGCGAGCATGTAGTCGATCCGCCAGCCGATGTTGCGCTCGCGCGCCGTGCCTCGCTGCGACCACCAGCTGTAGTGGCCGGGCTCGGGCTGAAATTGCCGAAAGCTGTCGACCCAACCAGCGTGCAGCCAGCGATCGAGCTCGGCTCGCTCTTCGGGCAAGAAGCCCGAGGTCGCCTTGTTCTCGCGCGGCCTTGCGAGGTCGATCTCGGTGTGGGCGGTGTTGAAGTCGCCCATGACCAGCACGCGCAGGCCCGCGCGACGCAGCCGTTCGATCCGCTCGAACACCGCCCGATAGAAGTCGAGCTTGTAGTCGACCCGGCTGTTGTCGCGCTCGCTGCCGCTGCCGTTGGGGAAGTAGCCGTTGACGATCACGAGCCGACCAAAGCGGGCGGTCAAGAGCCGACCCTCGCGATCGAACTCGGGGATGCCCAGCTCGCGCTCGAGCTTGTCGGGCGTCCGCTTGGTCAGGAGCCCGACGCCGCTGTAGCCGGCCCGCTCGGCCGCGACCCAGTGGCCCTGCCAGGTGCTGGATTCACGCAGATCGTCGGGCAGCTGCTCGGTTCGGGCGCGGACCTCTTGGATCCCGACGATGTCAGCCCGGCTCTTCGCCAGCCACTCGGCAAAGCCCTTGCCCGCGATCGCCCGGATGCCGTTGACGTTCCACGAGAGCACGCGGATGGGCTTGGTCGTGCGCTTCGCTGCCACGTGTGCTCGATCAGACCGAATTCGACCGACTCAAGCGGTCGCCATGCGCATGTTGCCGAGCGCGGTCGCGAGCGCCTTGTAGCCGCGGTGGGCTCGAACTCGCAAGGTCCCTTCGCGCACGCCCAGCTCCTCGGCGATCTCGGCCATCGGTCGGCCTTGCAGCTTGTGCATGGTCACGACCTCGCGCTGGCTGGTCGGCAGGCTCGAGAGCGCGGCGCGGATCCGGGCCGCGAGGCCGAGCTGCTGCTCGCGCTCGATCGCTCGGTCCTCGCTGCTCGGGGTCGCGTCGCGGAGGCTGTCGAGCAGATCGAGCGCTGCGTCGCCGCTGGTGTCGAGCTTGACCGCGCGCTCGCGGTAGATCCGGCGCAGGTGATCGATGGTCGCGTTGCGAGCGATCGCGCTGTACCAGACCGCGACCGCGCGGTCGGGGTCGGAGCCGCTCGGGGTCGCGAAGCGATCGCGCGCGCCGTGGGCCTTCATGAAGGTCTGTTGGAGCAGATCCTCGGCGGTCGCGGGGTCGCTGATCTTCCCGCGGATCTGCGCCCGAATCTGCGGGGCCATTCGATCGAAGAGCTCGCGGAACGCGTGCTGGTCCCCGTCGAGGTAGCGCTCCATTTGGTCCGCGAGTCCTTGATATCGATCGTCGTCTTGCCGGCTCATGTCCTCGTCCTCTCGTCCGTTCC
This sequence comes from Nannocystaceae bacterium, assembly GCA_035904925.1. Classification (GTDB taxonomy): domain Bacteria; phylum Myxococcota_A; class Polyangia; order Nannocystales; family Nannocystaceae; genus Plesiocystis. The sequence continues at coordinate 25,963 of JAMHUH010000816.1, read as the reverse complement.
AGACCTTGGATGCGCCCCGACGCTCGTGGTTACACGGACGTCCGCGAAATTTCCTCGATGGCTGCCATCACTCACGCAGATATGGCGGGGGTGGAGGTTTCACTAGCGAGTGCGAGCGAGCGCGCGTGAGATTCCAGGCTGGTACGTGACGAGTCTGTTCCACGCTGCGGGAGCGTCGAGCAAACACCAGCTAGAGAGGCGTTGCCTGACAGATGCGGCGGCTTCCATGCTAAGTCGAATTCGTGAGCGATTCGGCGACGCAGCTGCCCGACCCGCGCGGGTCGAGCGAGGTGGGGTTCGTCGCCGACACGCCCGAGAACTCCGCTGCCAATCTGGACATCGACACCACCATCGTCGAGGGCCTGCGAGCCGGCGACGATCGTGCGTTCGAGCTCTTGGTTCGAACCTACGTCGGCCCGCTGCGGGCGGTCGCGCTGCGGCTCTTGCAGAACCAGGCCGACGCCGACGATGCCGTGCAAGAGGCGCTGCTCTCGGCCTACCGCGGCTTCGCCAACTTCCGCGCCGACGCGCGGCTGGCCACCTGGCTGCATCGGATCGTCGTCAACGCCGCGCTCCAGCGACTCCGCCGTGGTCGCCGACAGGACGAGGCCCAGGACATCGACGGGCTCCTGCCTCGCTTCCAGGCCAACGGCTACCCCGAGCACTTCCACCAGCCCTGGGTGTCGTCGATCGACGACCTGGTCACCCGGGCCGAGACCCGCGAGTCGGTCCGCGAGATGATCGCTCGGCTGCCCGAGACTTATCGTACGGTCTTGGTCTTGCGCGACATCGAAGAGCTCGACACCAGCGAGGCCGCCGAGCTGCTGGGCATCAGCCCGGCCACGCTCAAGGTTCGTCTTCACCGCGCTCGGCAGGCATTACGAAACCTCTTCGAACGCGAGCTCGAACTGACCCGCGAGGCATGAGCGACCACGAGCACCGCTGCGGGGAGGGCAAGTCCTCCCACCTGACCTGTCGAGAGATCGCCGAGTTCTTGCTCGGCTACCTCGAGCGCGACCTCGACGAGCAAGTCCTCGCCGAGTTCGACACCCACCTCGGTCACTGCCCGCCCTGCGGTCACTACCTCGAGGGCTACCGCGAGACCGTCGAGCTGGTCCGCCGCTGCGGCCGAGCCGAGTGCGACACCAGCAGCAAGCCGAGCTGGCAGCCGCCGCCCGAAGACTTGGTCCAGGCGATCTTGCGGGCCAAGAATTCGGCGACCGAGTAGGTCGTTTTCTGGTTCGGGGGCGAACCAAAGCCGAACGCGCCTGCGGACACCGAGGTGTTCGCGGACGCGTCGGATGTGTCGATCGTGGCCGGGCTACTCGCCGCCGCCGATGCTGGTCGAGCGGTTGACGATCCGCGGGGTCAAGAAGATCAGCATCTCCGAGCGGTCGTCGCGTTCGACCTTGTTCTTGAAGAACCAGCCGATGATCGGGATGTCGGCGAACCAGGGCACCTTGCTGAAGTTGACCGCTTGGTTGCGGGTGTAGATGCCACCGATCACGGCGGTGTCGCCGTCGGTGATCAGCAGCTGGCTCTGCGCCGACTTGGTCAAGATGGTCGGATCACCCCGGGCGCCGGTGTTGACGAAGTCGGCCTCGTTCTTCTGGACCTCGACTTCGAGCATGACCGCGCCCTCGTTGGTCACGTGCGGGGTGACCTTCAGCCCGAGCGTCGCGTTGACGTAGCGGGTGTTCACGCCCTGGGCCGAGACCTGCGAGATCGGGATCTGCACGCCTTGCTCGATCTGGGCCTCGGTGTTGTCGAGCGTGACGATCTTGGGCGCGGAGATGATCCGGACCTCGCCGTCTTCCTCGGCCGCGCTCAAGCGCAGGTTGGTGTTGAGGTTGCCCGAGAGGCTGCCGAAGGAGAAGCCGAGGGCGCCACCGGTGCCGGTCGAGACCGGGGCCGGGAGGTCGACCGCGTAGTTGGGGTTGGCCGCGGCGCCCGGCAAGATCAGGCCGCGGATCGGCGACTGGTTGCTGCCCGAACCACCGGCGGCGCCGATCGAGTTGGGGAAGAGCAGGCCGGTCGGGTTGCCGGTGCCGGGGCTGGCGGTGAAGTCGAAGCCCCACTGGATGCCGAGCTGGCGCAGCCAGTTGGTCCGGGCCTCGACGATCCGGGCCTCGATCAGCACCTGCGGGGTCTGGCTGTCGAGCTGGCGAACCAGCGACTCGGCCAGCGCGATGTTCTCGGCCACGTCCATCACGATCAGCGTGTTGGTCCGGGTGTCGGGCGTGACCGTGCCGCGCGAGCTGAGCACGCTCTGGACCTTGGCCAGCATCTCGTCGACGGTCGCGTAGGAGAGCGGGATCAGCCGGGTCTCGAGCGGCTTGAGCTGAACCTGGGCGTTGGCCTGCTCGATCGCCTTGCGCTGCTCTTCTTCGAGCTCGGCCTGGGTCGCGACCCGGATCACGTTGCCCTCTTGGACCATGCCGAGCTGGAGCGAGCGCAAGATGATGTCGAGCGCCTGATCCCAGGGCACCGAGCTGAGCTTCATCGTGACCGTGCCCTGAACCTCGGCGCCGGCGATGATGTTGACCCGACCGATGTCGGAGAAGAGCAGCAGCACGTCCTTGATCGGCGCGTCCTGGAGCTCGATGTCGATCCGCTCACCTCGCCAGCGGGTCCGGTTGCCGACGCTGGTCGGCCGCGCGGCCAGAACCGGGGCCGAGAAGCCCGAGACCTTGGTTCCGCCGAGGCTGACGACCTCGCTGCGCTCGGCCGGCTCGTGCGCCTTGCTCGGCGGCTTCTCGGCCTCGGCCAGCGTCGACTTCGGGAAGGTCCAGATCAGGCGGTTGCTGTCGAGCTCGAGCGAGGCCGGCTCGGCGGTCGCCGACGCGACCACGATCTTGACGTCGTCGCCCTCGCGGAAGCTGGTGATGCGATCGATCGGTCCGTGGAAGCTGGTCGTGTCGAGGCTGCGCTCGAGCTCGAGCGGGATCTCGGTGTCGCGCAGCTCGAGCATCGTCATGTTCGGCGTCAGGCTGCTGGCGTCATAGACGACCGGCCCGTCGAGCTCGACGACCACGCGCGCGCCGGTCGGCCCGTCTTCGAAGCGGACCGCCTTGATCGTGGTCTCACCCGCGAGCGCGCGGTCGCGATCCCACTGCTTCTTGAGCGAGCCCTGATCGTGGGCGGCGGCGAGCGTGTCGGAGAGCTGGTTCTCGGCGTCGCGGACCTGGCCTTGGAGGCTGGCCAGCGCGTCTTGCTGCTTCTCGGCGTCGGACTTGAGCTTGGCCAGCTCGCCCTCGGCCTTGTGCAGGGTCTGCTTGGCCCGCCGATGCTCGCGCTTGCGGGTCGGCTCGGGGCCCTCGTCGCCGCCGAAGGCCTGATAGGCCATGCGGGCCTCTTCGACCTCTTCGCGTGCGGCGGCGACCTCGGCCTTTTGCTCGCGCACGGTCGTGCGCAGCTGCTCGAGCTCGGCGAGCTCGACCTCGCGGACTTGGCTGAGCCGGGCTTGGTCGGCCTCGAGCTGGGCGATCCGATCGATCGCCTCCTTCTCGCGCAGCTTGGCCGCGTCGGCGGCGGCCTCGGCCTGCTCGAGCGCGCGGGCGATCTCCTCGCGCTCGCTGTCGGACTTGCCGATCTTGCGGTTGGCCTTGCGGGCCTCGGCCAGCGCGAGCTTGGCTTGGTCGTGGGCCGCTTTGGCTTGATCGCGATCCTCGACCGCGCGCGCGACCATCTTCTCGGCGTCGGCGAGCAGCGCCTCGGCCTCGGCCTTGGCCTCGCTCGCGGACTTCTTGGCGGCCTTGGCTTGGGCGCGATCCTTGCGAGCTCGGGTCGCGAGCAGCTCGGCGTCCGCGAGCAGGTCGTCGGCCTCGGCCTTGGCTCCGACCGCGGACTTGCGGGCAGCCTCGGCCTCGGCCTTGGCTCCGACCGCGGACTTGCGAGCCTCGATCGCCTCGGCCTCGGCCTTGGTCGCGGACTTCTTGGCCGCCTTGGCTTGCGCGTGATCCTCACGAGCCTGCGCGGCGATCGCTTCGGCGTCGGCGAGCAGCTCCTCGGCTTCGGCCTTGACCCCGGCGGCTTCGGCCTTGGCCTTGGCGGCCTCGGCCTTGGCGTCGGCGGCCGAGTTGCGGGCGATCTCGGCCGCCTTCTCGGCCGCCGCGGCGTCCTTCTTGGCCTTGGTCGCGCGGGCCTCGGCCTCCTCGACCTCTTTCTCCGCGCTCGCCAGCGCCTTCTTGCGCGTCTCGGCCAGCTTGCGGGCCTCCGCCAAGGTCGTGGTCGCGTCGGCTTGGATCGTGCGCGCGGCCGCCTCGGCGTCGGTCTTGATCGCGTCGGCGTCGGCGCGGCTCTTGGCCGCCGCGCGCTCGGCCGCGAGCGCGTCGCGCTTGGCCAGCGCGGCTCGATCCTCGGCGTCGGCCTTGATGGTCTCGGCGTCGGAGCGGATGGTCTCGGCGTCGCGCTTGGCCGTCTCGGCGTCGGCCTTCATCGACTCGATCTCGGCCTTTCGCTTGCCCGCGCTCTTGCGCGAGAAGTAGGCCTCGGGCGCGATGTCCTTGGGCGTGATCGTGACGACCAGCTCGTTTTGCTTGGGCACCACGATGTAGCTGGACTCGCGCTTGAGGTGGACGATCACCCGCGTCTGTCGGCTGTCTTGCTCGGTGATCGAGCCGATCGTCACCCGCCCGACCGCCCAGGTGTCGACGTCGATGTGCGGGACCGCCTTGCCGCGCTCGCTCGAGCTGATGTCCACGACCAGGCGATCGGGATCCGGCAGGCGATAGACGTTGAAGGTCGGCACGCGGGTGCCCGACAAGCGAAGGCTGGTCGTCCCGTCGTCGAGCTCCTCGATGCTCAGGCCGTCGATGGTGTTGAGCTTGCTGACCGCCGCGGGCTTGGCCGCGCTCGGCGACTTGCTCTTGTCGGGTTTTTCCTCGCGCGGCGGGCCGGCACGAGCAGGGCCACCGTCGAGCGCGAGCAAGAGCACCGCGGGCAGGGCCACGATCGCGAGCGGCGACCAACGAGAGCGACGAGAAGGCTTGGCGAACGACTTGATGGTCATGGTCGACCTCACGCGAAGATCCAGGCCGCCAGACAAAATGCCGGCGGAGGAGTACGAATCAGTTCAGTTCAGTTCAGATCAGAATCAGATCAGATCGGGATCAGGTCCCGCTCGAGATCAGGTCGCGGGCTAGTTCTTCCGGCCCGGGTCCTTGAGATAGATGACCCGTCGCTCGCCCCGCTCGAGGTTCCAGCTGGGGGTGAGCTCGGGATCGACGACCTCGACCTCGATGTAGTCTCGGTTGACCGAAGCAAGCAAGACTTCGGCACTACTGAAGAGCTCGCCCTGACGGACGGTCTTCGACTTGTTGTCTTGGGCGGACAAGAAGAGCGCCCGCGGCTCGACGTTGCGACCCGCGTTGACGATGGCGATCAGCTTGAGCTCTTCGAAGTCGTACTCGGCGAGCTTGACGATCCGCTGCCGGTCGAGGACCTCGACGGGCACGGGATCGGTCTCGAGCGCCTGCGTGACGTAGGTATGAAAGGGGTCGCGCGCGCCCGCTCCGAAGTCCTCGCGGCTGATCACCGGCCGCGGACGGTCGGGTCGCACGGGCTCGAGCTCCTCGGGTGCGGGCTCGGCTGGGCCGCTGTTGGACCGGCGTGAGCCGCCGTCGGCCGGGGCCTTGCCAGCGGGGGGCTTGCCGGCCGGCGCGTCCATCTTCTTGGCGCCGGGTGGGAGCCCGCGCTCGGACACGACCTTGGCTTCCTCGCCGCCACAACCCGCGAGGGTCGAGAGGCCGAGCAGTCCGGCCAGCACGATTGCATGCTTGCTCGTCATTTCTTCTTGGCCTTGCGGCGAGTGCCCTCTTCGGGCGCCGCGTTCTGCTCGGTTTCGGTCAGCAAGCGGAAGGTGCTCGCGGTGAAGTCGATCTTGAGGGTCGGGAAGCCGGAGGTGTCGAGGTCGCGGCCGAGCTTCATCGACACGTCCTCGATGTTGACGACCTGCTTCATCTCGGACACGCGCCGGAAGAACTCGCCGATCTCGTGCCAGGTGCCGAGCGCGGTCACTTCGACCGGGATCTTCGCGTAGGTGTCCTCGCGCTGCTCGGGCTGCGGGATCCAGCGCTCGAGCTCGAGCCCGACCCCCTGCGCCTCGCGCTGGAAGGTGCCCATCAAGTGATCGATGGTCGCCGAGTCGACCGGCACGACCTCGAGCATCTTCTTGAGCTCTTTGTCCTTCTCGGCCTGGTCCTTGACCCGTTGCTCGTAGTTGGCCAGCCGCTGCTCGGCCGCGCCGACGTCGGTTCCGGCCTTGGCGAGCGCGTCGCGGGCTTGCTGGTTGGTCAGCAAGGCCTCCGAGTAGTAGACGAAGTACCAGCCGAGCACGATCAACGCCGCGCCCGCGACCCAGCCGAGCGCGAGCTGCCAAGCCGGCACTTCGGCGAGTTTATCCAGCTGCGAGGTCGAATTCGTGGCCATGCGCTCAATCCCAGTAGCGGACCTTGGCGGTCAGCTCGAAGGTGTAGAAGTCGTGATCGAGCTTGCCGGGCTCGAGCTTTGCGGGCGCTCCGGAGGTCGGCTTGACCTCTTGCAGCGAGAACTCGGGGTGCGAGACCCGTTCGAAGCGGGCCGAGGCGCGCAGGCGCTTGACGAACTCGCTGAGGTCGTCGGGATCGCGGGCGCCCCCGGTGATCTCGAGCACGCCGTTCTCGCCCTCGACCACGGACGCCAACCAGACCGAGGTCGCGTCCCAGCCCTCGTCGAGCTTGCTCTGCGGATCGCGGTCGATCTGGCGCAGGTACTCGGCCTCGTCCTTGTCGGGCCCACGGCCCGTGGTCATCACGTTGGCGACCTCGTGGAGCACGTAGACGGGGGTTCGCCGCTTGGTCTCGACTCGCTCTTTGGCCGCCTTGAGCTGGTCGTAGCGATCCGAGCGAGCCTGGAGCTCCTCTTCGTGGATCTGGTCGGTCAAGCCCTTGACCTTCGCGGCCAGGGCCTTCGTGTCGCCCTTGAGCCGCTCGGTGTCGGTGTCGATGTTGCTGATCAAGAGCCAGCCGACCACGCCGAGCGCGACCCAGCCGAGCAACATCGCGACGGCGATGACGCTGCCGCGCGAGACCTGGGTGGTCGGCAGCACCCGCGCGACCACGGTCGTGGACTTCGCCTTGCCGGCGACCGGCCGGCGCCGGAGGTTGGGAGACAGGTTGATGCGGATCATCGGACCATCACCTCACTTGTCTCCCACCGCGCGCAGGGCCAAGCCGAACGCGACGGTTGCGACGGGCGCGTTGGCGCGCAGGTACTCGACGTCGAAGCGACGGGCGTCGACCTCGACGCGGGAGAAGGGATCGAAGATCTCGACCGGCACGCGAGCCCGATCTTGGATCGCTTTGGGCAGCTGCGGTACGAGGGCGCTTCCGCCGGTCAGATAGACCCGGCCGAGCTGGGCGTCGGCGGTGTTGTCGACGTAGAAGTCGACCGTGCGCTGGAATTCGGCCGCGAGCTGCTCGGACACCTGCGCGAGCACCCGGTGGACCTCTTGCGGGACGACCTCGGCGGCGCTGGTCGTCGCGCCGCTGCCGACCTTGTAGGCCTCGGCGCCCTCGGGGCTGACCGCGAGCCGATGCCGGATGGCCTCGGTGAAGGTGTCGCCGCCGGCGGCGATGTTGCGGTGGAAGACCGGCTGACCCGCGCGGATCATCGCGATGGTCGAGAAGCGCGAGCCGACGTTGACGACCGCGATGGTCTGACCCGGCGCGAACCCGACCGTGGCCTCGATCGCGTTCTGCAACGCGAACGCGGCCGTGTCGACGATGATCGGGTTGAGCCCGGCCGCCTTCACGACGTTGAAGTACTGCTCGACGATCTCGCGCTTGGCGGCGACGAGCACGACCTCCATCTGACCTTCGGGGGTCCGCTGGACCAGCACCTCCCAGTCGACGATGACCTCGTCACGGGCGAAGGGGACGTTCTGCTTGACCTCCCACTCCATCTGCTCGGCCAACGCGGCGCCCTCCATCGCGGGGATCGAGAGCCGCCGAATGATCACGCTGTTGCCGGAGATCGCCAGCGCGATGTCCTTGCCGCGCAGGTGGATGCGCTTGGCCAGCGAGCGGATCGCCGCAGCGACCGCGTTGGGATCGGCGATCGCTCCTTCGACGACCGCGTTGGGCGGTAGCGGCTCGATCCCGAAATTCTGCAAGCTGAGGCCCTTTCGGGCCGGCTTGATCTGCACGAGCTTCACCGAGCTCGCGCCAATGTCCAAGCCAATGCACTGGCGTGCCATCAGCAAACCTCTCCTTCTTCGCTCGTTCGGACCGCGCTCGGCTTCGCGGACGCCGACGAAGCGGACGAGCTCGGCCACGGGGGGCCGACTCGAATCGTCAGCCTTGGTCGTCGATGTCGGGCCAGACTTCCGCGCGAGCCGAGGGCGAGAGACCCAGCGCCTCGAGGATCTTGCGCTTGGTGTCCATGCGGCAAGGACTGCCGGCCTCGACTCGATCGATCGTCAGCGGCGAGACGCCGGCCCGACGCGCGAGTTCGGCCTTGGACATCATCGCTTCCTGACGAAGCTTTCGAACGTTGTTGGGCTCCGAGCCCGCGCGCGAGGCCTTGGCCTTGCGCTTGGACTTCGCTTCGCTCGACTCGAGCGCGGGCGTCGTCGCGGGAGCGGGCGTCGTCGTGGGAGCAGCCGGCGTCACGGGAGTCGAGACGATCGAGGGCTCGCTCGCGCGCTCCTGCTCGTCCTTCGACTCGTCCTCGCCGGTGTCGTCGGCGCTGTTCGGGGACCCCGAGGATTCGAGCGAATCCTGAGAGTCCGCCGCCGCTCGAGCCTTCGGCTCCGGTTTTGCTGACGACTTCATGGCTGGAGCGTGGCTTCGACATTGTCCGCCCCCGAACGGGTCCCGTCAACGGGCACGTGCGACCCAAATGACGTGTAATTGAATGCAAGTGATAGGGATTTGATAGGTCTTTTAAGTGTGGATCCACGCGGCCTTGCGCTGGATCGCGCGACCCCGCCAGAGGCGACTTCTCGGAGGTCTGTGGGGTAGAGAGGATCACGGTCGGAGTGCCAGGTGAGCGGTGTTTGCGCTTTCGCAGCCAATACCGCATCGACAGCTTCCCACGCCTGACTGCTGGGTCCCAAAAAAAGCGGCAGACGTGGGCTCGGGGGAGGGCTCTCGAGCCGAAGCGAGCGATTTTGCCCGCTTCGAGGTCATGACCGCGCCTCCAGACCCTCCAAAAGCCGAGGATATCCTCAGCTCGTCTTTGGGACAGGCGACCTCGCTTCGTCCTAGGCTCGCGCGATGGGCAGCGGCTTCGTACGGGTGCTGGTCGTCGACGACGAGGAGCCGATGCGCCACATGCTCGAGCTCCTGCTTCGGCGCGCGGGATTCGAAGTGCGCAGCGCAGCGAGCGGCGAGCAGGCGCTCGAGCAGCTCGGCGAGCTGGGCCACGAGATCGACGTCGTGCTCTCGGACATCCGCATGCCCGACCTCGACGGGCTCGCGCTGGCCGAGCGCGTCGCCGAGCACCACCCCGAGGTCACGCTGGTCATGATGAGCGCGTTCGGGACCATCGACCTCGCGCTCGAGGCCATGCGGCGCGGCGCCTACGACTACATCTCCAAGCCCTTCAAGCCCGACGAGGTGGTCCTGACCCTGCGCAAGGCCGAAGAGCGGCTGCGCCTGCGGCGAGAGAACACGCGGCTGCGCGAGCGACTGGCCGAGCTCGCCGACTCGAGCGAGGCGCAGGGCGTCGAGCGACTCGGCAAGCTGCTGGTCCATGGCGCGGCGATGCGAGCCGTCGCGCGAACCCTTCGCAAGGTCGCGCCCTTCGACACGACCGTGCTGGTCCTGGGCGAGTCGGGGGTCGGCAAGGAGCTGGTCAGTCGGGCGCTGCACGAGCTGAGCCCGCGAGCCGAGCGGAGCTTCGTCGCGGTCGACTGCGGGGCGATCCCCGAGGGCTTGCTCGAGTCGGAGCTCTTCGGCCACGCCAAGGGTGCCTTCACCGACGCGAGCAGCGACAAGCCGGGGCTCTTCGAAGTCGCGAGCGGTGGCACGCTCTTGCTCGACGAGATCGGCGAGCTGCCAGCCAGCGTCCAGGTCAAGCTGCTGCGGGCGCTGCAAGAGCGCGAGATCCGACGGGTCGGCGACACCAAGCCGCGCAAGATCGACGTCCGGGTGATCGCCGCGACCTCGCGCCCGCTCGAGCAGATGGTCGAGGGCGGCGAGTTTCGCCAGGACCTGTTCTATCGGCTGGCCGTGATGCCGCTCTCGATCCCGCCCTTGCGAGCGCGGCGAGAGGACATCGCCCCGCTCGCCGAGCACTTCGTGCAGATCATCAACCGCAAGCTCGGCACGCGGATCGAGGGGCTCGACGCCGAGGCCCTGCGGATCCTCCAGCGCTACGACTGGCCCGGCAACGTGCGCGAGCTCGAGAACACGCTCGAGCACGCGGCCGTGCTGGCCGAGCACGCGCTGATCCACCCCGACGAGCTGCCCGAGCGGCTGCGTCGGCGCGCCGACGCCAAGCCGCCCGCGGGCGCGCCCGGCTTCGACCTCCACTTCGCCGCCGACGAGCTCTCGGTCAAGCAGGCCCAACTGCGGATCGAGCGGGAGCTGATCTTGCGCGCGCTCGAGCAGACCCAAGGCAACCGGACTCACGCGGCCAAGCTGCTCGAGCTCAGCCATCGGGCGCTGCTCTACAAGATCAAAGACTATGGAGTCTGAGTCGCCAGCGGCGCCTCAGTCTTCGATCAAGAGCGGGAGCAGCATCAGCGCCAAGAGCAACGTGTAGCTCATGATGGGGTCCTTTCAGGCGCTGGGCGGCGGCGCGGGCGGGGCCGGAGCCACGGGTGCGGAGATGGGCGTCGCGCTCGGGGCCGGAGGTGCCGGCGCCGGTCGTTGGGGCAGCGCGGGTCGTGGGGGCGTGGCGGGTCGGCCTTGGTCGAGCCAACGCAGCACACCTTCGACCTGCTCGAGCTCGTCGAGCCCCTCGAGCTCGAGCAACCCTTCGAGACCCTCGAGACCCTCGAGTCCATCGAGACCCTCGAGTCCATCGAGCTCGACGCGGATCTCTCGTTCGATCCGCTCTTCGATCGCGTCGCCGAGCTTGTCGAGCTTGTCGAAGGTCGGCTCGAATTCCTCGGGGTCGAACACCCCGGGCACCGACGAGGGATCGCCCTGACCGGACAGCTGCTCGAGCGCGCGGCCGAGGTCGTGCCAAGGCAGGCCATCGAGGCCATCGAGCTTGTCGAGGTCGAGATCGAACTCGTGGCCCTCGTGGTGGATGTGCACGCCTCGCTCGTCGAGTTCGAAGCGATCGTCGCCCTCGCCGGCACGCAGGCCTCGCTCGTCGATGATCAGGAAGTCGTCGCCGTCGCGGATGACGATCGAGCGACCGATGCCAGCGTCGCGCTCGACCTCGATCGGCTGGCGAAGCGCTCGTTCGGCCCGATGCGCCTCGCGCTCGGCCTCGCGGGCCTCCTCGCTCGCGCGCTCGGCCTTGGCCCGGGCTCGCTCGGCCCGCTCGCGCGCCTTGTTGGCGTCGCGCTCGAGCCTGTCCTCGATCCGCAGGCTGCGACGCTGCTCGATCTTGCTGGGCTTGCTGGGCTCGCTGGGCTCGGTCTCGGGCGGGCTCGCGTCGACGGCTCCCGGCGCGAGCATGACCAACGCGGCGAGCGTGCCCAAGCCGAGCAACAAGCGAGCGGGTCGCGGGCCTTCTTCGTGGAGGCGACGCGGATCCCCGTCGAGCGCACGCCGGACCCGACGGACCAAGGGGCGCTCGCCGCTGATCATCCCAGCCACCAGCGCGCTGGGCTGCATGCGGTGGCTCCAACTGGCCAGCTCGGCCAGCGACTTGGCGAACTCGACACCGTCGCGGGTCTGGGCGATCGCCCAGTCGTCGCAGAGCAGCTCGGCCGACTCCTGCATGCCGCGTCGGGCGAGCCGGTTGAGCGGCTGGAAGAAGCAGAGCGCCTCGATCGTGGCCGCGACCAGCAACCACGCCGGATCGCGGCGCTCGAGGTGGGCGAGCTCGTGGGCCAAGACCGAGCGCAGCGCGGTCGGTGAGAGCTCGTCCAGCGCTCGAGTCGGTACGACCACCTCGCTGCGGCCGAGCGCGATCGGACTCCCGAGCGCCGCCGTATGGGTCAGGCGAACCTTGCGATCGACCTGGGCCTCGGAGCACAAGCTCAAGAACTGCTCGAGCGCGGGGTCGACCAAGACCTCGCTGCGATCCCCGAGCTTGCGCCGCAGCGTTCGGATGCACAGGCCCAGCCGAACCAGGGCCAGCGCGGCGCCCAGCAGCGCGAGCCCGAACACCAGCTTGGGCCACCACGGCGTGGGCGGGGGCGGGACCGCGGCGAGTGTCTTGACCTCGTCGCGGGTCACGAACATCACCTTGGTAGCTCGAGCGACACGCTCGATCTCGTCGAGCTTGGCGTGCATGCGACCGAGCGGATGGATCCGACCGAGCCGTTGCGTCGAGGCCACGGCCACGCTCGCGGGCTCGACCGGCTGCGCGCGAGTGACCGGCTCGGCGCGACCGAGCTCGAGCGCGCCCAAGGCCGGATGAATACCCGCGCCGACCTGCACGCTGGCCGAGACCAGGCCACCGACCAAGGCGAACTTCCAAGCTAGGTTCTCGCCGCGCGGGCCGATCCGGCTGGCCAAGGGCGGGATCCCACGGACCACCAGCCACACGCCGAGGATCAGGATCGTGCTGTGGATCGCGTAGGTCAGCAGCCAGCTCGTGCCCAGGGTGATCACGGTGTCGAGTGTCATGGTTTGCGCTCCTCTCGTTGCAGCTCGCGGGCGGCGATCATTCGCTTGACCTCGGCGAGGTCGGTGGCGCTCACGTCGTCGTGCTCGAGCAGTTGATGGACCAACGCCGTCACGTCGCCCCCGAACAAGCCCTCGGTCACGCGCTCGAGCACCGAGCGCTTGACCTGCAGCTCCGAGACTCGAGCGCGATAGAGGTATTGCCGGCCGAGCGCCTCGTGGGCGACCAAGCCCTTCTTCTCGAGACGGCCGAGCTGGGTCGCGACCGTGGTCGGCGCGAGCTCCCGGCCCTCTTGGGCCAGAAACTCCTTCACCTGGACCACGCTGGCGCCCGGCTGGGCCCACAACGCTCGCATGAACGCGAGCTGGACATCGCTGAGCGGCTCCACGACGACATATGTAGTACTACACGGTGAGACGTGTCAACGACACTTGTCGTAGAAACTGTTTTCCACATTGATCTCAAACAGTTGGGATGTGACGAGTGGGTGGCTGGTGGCCCGTGCTAAGCCGCCCGGCATGACCCTTCGAATCGCTCGGAAGACCAGGTTCGTGCTCGCGCTCTCGGGCCTGGTCGGCTGTGGGTCCGAGATCATCGAGGCGCCGGGCGACGAGATCGGTGGCAGCGCGGAATCGAGCGAGAACACGGCCGGGACGGACTCCGAGACCGGCTCGAGCTCGACCAGCGAGACCAGCTCGTCCGAGTCCGACACGACCACGGCGAGCGACACGACGACTGACACGGCGAGCGACACGACCACGAGCGACACGACCAGCGACACGACCGAAGGCCCGTCCGACTGCTTCAGCAACGCGGACTGCGAGCAGGGCAACTGCCTCGAGGGCGACTGCGTGGTCGTCTCGTCGTGCAAGGCGCTGGCCGAGCTCGACACCAACTCCAGCTTGGCCGACGGCGTCTACCAGCTCGACCCCGACCTCGGCGGGCCGAAGCTCGCCTACGCGGCCTACTGCGACATGACGACCGATGGCGGCGGTTGGACGCTGGTGCTCAAGTCCGACGGCAACCTCGACACCTTCCGCTACGCCGCGGCCGAGTGGGCCTCGGTCGATCCTTTTCAGCCCGAGTTCCCCGATCTCGATCGCCGCGAGGCCAAGCTGAGCAGCTATGCCTCGGTCGGCTTCGACGAGCTGCGGATCGGCATGGAGTACCCGCCCGGCATCGCCCTCGAGCCGCTCGTGCTCGCGTGGATCGACGTGCCGCTCGCGGGCGACTCGCTCCACGCTCTGATCTCGCCCGGCATGCTGGTCCCGACCAACGTCGGCCGCGACACCTGGAAGAGCCTGATCGCCGGGGCCTCGCTGCAGCTCAACTGCAACCTCGAGGGCCTCAACGTCGCGCCCTCGGGCAACACGATGGACCACCGGATTCGCATCGGGATCCTCGGCAACGATCAAAACGAGTGCAACAGCCCCAACTCGCGGATCGGGATCGGGGGCGACGGCAACAAGTGTGGCGCGCTGCCGAACGCGACGGGCAACTTCGCGGGCTGTCAGGCCGACAACGGCGACGTGAATTCGATCGGCTTCGGCGTCGTGTTGGTCCGCTGAGCTCAGGCCCGGGACGCGCCGGGATCGGTGCCCGCCAAGAGGCTCAACATCCGCTGCACACTGCCGCGCAGCGGCTGCGGCAGGGCCTTGCGGGTGACCTCGAGCATCGGCACGACCAGGTGATCGCCGATCGCGTCGGCGGCCGCGACGAAGCCTTCGGGCAGCGGCTTGAAGTGGAGATCGAGGTGGTCGCCCTCGGTCTCGATCCCGTCGAGGGTCATCAGCGAGGTCATCAGCCCGAGCACGTGGCGGACTCGAGGATCGTTGGCCAGCTTGGGCACGCGCATCAGGTCGATCACGACCCGGTTGCCGTGCGAGTCGACGATCATGTCGGGCATGTCCGGCAGGTGCTGGACGAGGTCACCGGGGCGCGAGAGATCGAGCGAGCGCGTGACCAGCAGCGCGGCGATCTGCGACTTGTGGGTGTCGACCGGGACCATCGACACGTCCTCGAGCCGCAGCTCGAGCCGCATCTCGTCGGCTCGCAGCGAGATTCGATCGATGTAGAGCACGGCCCCGGCCCGGACCCGGGTCTTCATCAGGTCGAAGGTCGCGGCCATGCGCAGGCCCGGAGCCTTGGCCCCGATCTCGAGATCCTCGACCTTCTCGGGATCGGCCAGCTCGGCGGCCAGCCAGCGAAACGCCGACAAGGGCACACCGAAGCGCATGCCCATCGCGTTGCGGACGACCCGGCTGATCTCCTCGGGGTGGCGGCGAATATAGTTTCGCGCGGCGTTCAGGATGTTGCCGGGTCGAAGCATGCCGGGCGAGCATACGAGAACCCTCGCCGGGCGTCTGCGCAGCAGGTCACGCCGAAGCGAGGGCGCTCGCGGGGCGGATGCGCGGGGCGATCAGCGGATCGCGCGCGCTCCCGCCAAGGGCCTCGTGCGGCCCCGAGCCCTGGGTTGGTGAGCGATCAGAGCCGGAAGAAGCCGGTCCAGAGCGAGTCGTCGGGCGTGTCGCTGACTCGGCCGGTCAGCGCGATGCCGCCACTCGAGCCACCCGCCGCGAACACGTCGAGCGAGGGCGGCACGATGTCCCCGTCGTCGACCATGTGCGAGCTCCGGCAGACGACGTCGCCGTTGCCGTCGAGCTTGGCCACCCAAGCCTCGCCCCAGGTGATGCCTTCGCCGAGCTCTTCGTTGGCGAACTCGCCCCCGACCAAGAGGTTGCCCTGGTCGTCGACGTCGAGCCCGTCGATCTGCCAGTCGCTGCCGACGACGACCCAGTCGGCCTCGGTCTTGCTCCACAGCTCGGTGCCGCTGCCGTCGAGCTTGTAGAGCCAGCTGCGGTAGGGGAACGCGAACTTGGCGATCAAGTAGTAGACGTTGGTGCCGTCGTTCGTGAGCGCGTAGGACTCGTGCTGGTGGGCGCTGGCGATCGCTTGCGGCTGCCAGCTGTCGACCAGCGCACCGGCCGGATCGAACGCGAGCAAGGTCGCTTCTTGGATGTCGAAGGCGACGTGCTCGCGCGCGCCGACCCAGATCGAGCCGTCGTCGGTGATCGTGACCGGGCCGCCGCGGTCGGTCGAGAACATCCCGTCGCCGGTTCCGCCCCAGAGCGACACCCAGGTCTCGCTGCCATCGTCGGCGCTGCGCTTGCTGACCCAGACGTCGTCGTCGCCGTCGCCGATCCGGGTCCGACCGACGACCACCGGCGAGCCGCCGGGATCGAGCGCGATCCCGTTGCCCACGTCGTCGCCGAGGGTCGAGTCGATCACCTGCGACCAGACCTCCGAGCCGTCGACGCTGGTCAGGCGGGCGAACCACAGATCGTCGTCGGTGTTGGTCTGCACGCCGACCACGAACAGGTCGCCCTGGGCTCCGAGCACGAGGTCGGACCCATAGCCGGGCCCGTAGGTCTGCTCCCAATCGAGCGTGCCGTCGGCGTTCCAGCGCGCGACCCAGATGTTGCCGTCGGCGTCGTCGCCCGTCGCGTAGACCCCACCCATCGCGTCGACCACCACGCCGAAGCCACCCGGGGTGCCGGAGGTGATCGTCTCGGACCAGGTCCACTCGAGCCCGCAGGCCGAGATCTCGCAGGTCTCCGAGCAACCGTCGTTGGTGATCGTGTTGCCGTCGTCGCACTCCTCACCGGGATCGACCACGCCGTCGCCACAGAGCGAGCCGGTGTCGGTGTCGGTCGTCGGGGCCTCGCCGTTGGTCATGGTCTCGCCGGTCGAGGCGTCGTCGGTCGAGCTGGTCGTGTCGCCGCTGGTGGTGTCGCCGATCTCGTCGTCGGTTGGCGTGGTGTCGTCGGCGGTGCAGCCCAGGCTCGCCAAGGCGAGGTTCAGAACACAAAGAGGACCGATAGCGAGGAAGCGGCTAGGGCGAGGCATGAAGCGAGTTTCCACACCGGCCCTGGAGTGGTCAACCAATCGACCGAGCAGGCCGTGCACGGGGTCGTGGTGGCTTTCATCCCGGACTGATACCGTCGGGCCGTGCGCCGGATCTCCACGCTCACCGCGAATTCGCTCTGCGCAGCCCTCGTGCTGTCCTCGCTCGAGCTCACGCCCATCCTCGCCTTGGCTCAGGAGCCCGCCGCGGGCGAGGCCGCCGAGGATCCCAAGCTCGCCGAGGCGAAGACGCTCTACCAAGAGGGCGAGATCAAGTTTCAAACTGCCGAGTACGACGCCGCGCTCGGGCTGTGGAAGCGAGCCTACGCGATCCTGCCCAACGGCGACGACACCCGGGCGATCCGCAACGCGCTCATCTACAACATCGCCGAGGCGCACAGCCAAGCCTACGAGGTCTCGCGCAACCCGACCCATCTGCGCACGGCCAAGGTCTTGCTCGAGCGCTACCGGACCGAGCATCGTGATCTCTATGGTGACGATCCGGCGGCCGTGAAGGAGCGGGCCGAGGCCGACGATCGGATCGCCGAGCTCGACAAGAAGATCGCCGAGTCGGTCGCGCTCGGGGAGCAGGGCTCGCCGATCGACGATGGCTCGAGCGCGACCGCCCAGGATCCCAACGACCCGCAGCCGCAGCCCGGGCCGACCCGCAACCTCTCGCCCAGCCAAAAGTGGGAGGAAGAGGTCAAGGCCGATCCCGTGCTCGGTCCGCAGTGGCAAAAGGGCGGCAAGCAGGTCGGCGGCGGCGCGGTCATGATCGGCATCGGGAGCGTGCTCACCTTGATTGGCATCGGTGCCTTCGTCGGCGGTGGGTACTTGGCCACCGACAGCGACCCGGTCTTCAATGGCACCGGCGCCTTCATCACCGGCGGCATCTTCTCGGCGATCGGCCTCGGTCTCGTCATCCCGGGCGCGGTCTTCGTGGCGAAGGGCGGCCAGAACCGCAAAGCCGTGTTGAATGCCAAGCCGCGTCCGACCGCCCGGCTCTTGCCCAGCTTCGATCCCAAGCGTGGTCAGGCCGGCGTCTCGTTCTCGCTGCGCTTTTGAGCGACGCGACGCTCGATCTGGTGGTCATGGACCGCGGCGACGAGTCCTTGCTCGAGCTCGTCTTCGCCATTCAGGCTCGACTCGCCGCGGGCGAGTCGACGATCCGCCTGCGCGTGGTCGATCCCGATCTCGGCCGTGGGCGCCACCCGGGCGAGCGGATCGAGCACGAGGGGCGCGAGCACGTCCACCGGCCCTTTCGCGTCTGGGTCGAGCTGGCCGAGCGCCTTGGCTTGCGCCTCCTGACCCCGCGGCCGGCTGGCGCGGGCTGGATCGAGCTTTGCTTCGAGCGGCTCGATCCGAGCGCGAGCTGGCACCTCGATCCGCAGGTCGATGACGCCAGCGAAGGCACGAACGAGCCAGCGCGTCGAGTCGAGAAGTACGGCCAGGCCAGCGGCTACGCCCGAATCTCCAAGCTCGAAGATCCCAATTTCATCCTCGACTTCGCCGACGCGCTCGACCGGATCCCGCTGCCCGAGGCGCCGCGGATCCTCGACCTCGGCGTCAACACGGGCGACGAGCTGGCCCTGCTCGGCGCGCTGCGGCCCGCGCTGCGCGAGCGAGCTTGCTTCGTCGGCGTCGACCACAGCCCCTCGGCGCTGGCCGTCGCGCGGGCCCGCTTTCCCGGTCCCAATCACCGCTTCATCGAGGCCGACCTCGACACGCTGCCCTCGCTCGATCTGGGCGCCTTCGATCTGATCGTCTCGATCGCGACCTTGCAGAGCCCCGGCATCGACGATCGGGCGCTGCTGCGCCATCTCGTCAAAGCCCGGCTGCACGCGAGCGGGTCGCTGATCCTCGGGATTCCGAATTGTCGCTACGTCGACGGAGAGCTGCTGCATGGCGCTCGAATGCGGAATTATTCGCAGGCGGATCTCTCGCTGGTGATCAAGGACGCCGCGTTCTTCAAGCGCTACTTGCAGCAGCACAAGCGGCGGGTGTTCGTGACCGGCAAAGACTATTTGTTGGTCACGGCCATCCCCGCGGCCGGGGATCCCCGCGATCGGGGTTGACCCCAGCCTGGCAGCCGGTTTGACGCTGCGTTCGCGCGCGGCGTATGTCGGCGCGCGATGGCAGACCAAGAAACGAATTGGAAATCGACGGTATCCGAAGCCCACGGAGAGATCGACGCGTGGGTCAGCGTGCTCGTCCTGCCCGCCGACCGGGTTCGTCGGCTCTTGCCGGCCGGGCTCGAGTTGGCGCCGCAGCCCGTCGTGGCCTCCGGCTGGCACCCGATCTTCATCGCGTGTGGCCGCAATCATTTTGGCGCATGGTTCGGTGACCTCGACTATTCCGAGCTGATGTTGGGCGTGCCCTGGGTTCAGCTGGCCGATCCGCTCGCGGCCTATCCGGGGCCCTTCATCTACATGCCTCGGCTCTACCTCGACGCCAAGCTGCCGCGCGAGCTGGGCGTGCGGATTTATGGCTGGGAGAAGCGCAGCGCTCGAATTGAGGTCACCGGCGCCGACGCGGCCGAGACCCGCTATTGCGTCGAGGTCGAGGGTGAGTCCGCGCCCGCGTTGATCGGCCACTTTCATGCGATCCCGGGCGTCGAGCCGCGTCCGCCCGCGCAAGTCGAGAACTTCGCGATCGTCCGCGAGCTCTTCGAACAACCGACCATCTCGCAAGCGCGGCGGATCGTCGACGCCGACGCGTTCGAGGCCGCGGAGCCAGGCCCCTTCTTGGCGACGACCGTGCTCTGGCAGGTCGACCTCGCCGGCGCGAGCGTCGAGCCGATCCGCGCCTCGCTCACGATCGGGTCGGCCTTCTCACCGCTCGGTCTGCCCCTCGGCGTCCACGAATTGCCCAGCTTGGCCGAGGCCGAGCTCGGCGCGTTTCGGATCCGCTGTAAACAGTTCGTGTCGCTGCCAGGACCTTGCGCCGAAGCCCGCTTTCCACGACCACCCGCGCAGCGAAGGCGGAAAGTTGCGATCCTCGGCGGCGGCCCGGCGGCGTGCACCGCCGCGCTCTACTTGGCCCAGCAGCCCGATCGCTACGAAGTCTCGCTCTACACCAGCGGCCATCGCTTGGGCGGAAAGTGCCAGTCGTGGCGCAACCCCGACAAGGCCTGGCGGGCCGAGGAGCACGGTCTGCACGCTTTCCTCGGCTTCTATCGCAACGCGTTCACGGCCGTCCACGACGCCTATCGTGCCGCGTTCGAGCGCGAGTCGTTGGGCGAGTCGATGTACGCCGCAGCCTTTCACGCCGAGCCCGACAACGGGTTGATGGTCGAGCGAGGCGATCGCTGGGCCTATTGCTCGACGCCCGACTTTGGCGAGGGCAGCCGCGCGACGATCGAGAACGCCGGCTCGGGCCAGAGCTCGCTCGGCAATTTGATGGCGTTGATCTCGGGTCGAATGCTCGAGTCGCTCGAGCGGATCACTCGCACGCTCCCTCGCCTCCGCCGCGTGCTCGACATCGCCAAGCGGGCCTCGCAGCAGCTCGGCGAGGGCACGCTGACGCGGCTGCGCAGCGTGATCGCTCGGATCGTGCGGGCCTCGCCCGAGCGCTCGACCCAGGCCTGGTTCATGTGGACGGGCATCGACACCACCTTGACCATCCTGATCGGGTTGCTGCGCCAACCAGTGAGGAGCCTCGCCGAGCTCGACGCCCACGACTTTCGAGCCTGGCTGCGCGGCCATGGCTCGAGCGAGGCGCCCGACGAGTCTTGGGCCACGATCGACTACGTCTACGAGACCTTGTTTGCGCACCAGCCCGGGTTCGAGCGCGAGCGTGGGCGACTCGAGACCGAGGTTCGACCGGCTCGGCTCGCCGCGGGCGTCGCGATGCGTTGGTTCTTGCTCGAGGGCCTGGGGTATCGCGACGCGCCCTCGTTCCGCTTCGAGCTCAGCTGCGGGCAGACCATGATGACGCCCTTCTACCTGGCGCTGCGTCGCTTGGGCGTGAAGGTCCACTTCTTTCACACGGTCACCGGGCTCGAGCTCGCGGGTCGCGACGCCGATCGCCGACTCACCCGAATCCACATGTCGCGCCAAGCCGAGGTCAGCGCGGGCGCGGCCGAGTACCAACCCCTGATCACGACGCCGCTCCCCAACAACCCCAGCGCGCTGCCCGACTGGCCGATGGACCCGGATTGGTCGCAGCTGGTCGAGGGCGACGCGCAACGCGAGGCCGGCGTCGACTTCATGGACGCGTGGAGCGAGGCCAACACCCACGCGCGCGCGCTCGAGCTCGAGCAGGGCAAGGACTTCGATCTGTGTGTGCTCGGCATTCCGATCGGCGCGCTGCCCTTGATCGACTCGCCGCTGACCCAGCCCGATCGGCCCGACGCGGATCCGGCTTGGAAGGCGATGATCGAGGGTACGGCGCTGACGCAGACCTTGTCGTGTCAGCTGTGGCTGCGCAAACCCGCGAGCGAGCTGATCGCCGGCAAGTCGCGCGGCCTGCTGACCTGCTTCGCCCAACCGCAGCCGAGCTACGGCGACTTCAGTCGGCTGCTCGCGCATGAGGCTTGGGAACAACCAGAGGGCCCGCAGTTGCTCGCCTACTTCACCGGGGCGAGCGTCGCGGGCAAGCCCCCGCTGCCGCCCGAGTTCGGCCCCGACTACCCGCGTCGGATCCAACGCGAGTGGCTCGAGCAGGTCTACGCCTGGTTGCAGGCGCACCATCGCGACTTCTTCGATGGCCCCGGAGCGCCGCGTGGGTTCGAAGAATTCCTCGAGCTGCTCGCGGTCGAGCAACCGAGCGAGTCCATGCCGCTGCGCGGGATCGATCGCCTGGCCTGGCAGCACGTGATCGCCGAGGTTCAACCCTCGAGCCTCTACGTGCTCAGCCAACCGGGTTCGACCGCGCTGCGGCTCGGCCAGGCCGAGTCGGGGGTCAAGGGCTTGTTGCTCTGCGGCGACTGGACCCGGACGGATCTCAACTGCGGCTGCGTCGAGGCGGCGACCAGCTCGGGGATGCTCGCGGCGCGGGCGATCAGCCAGCTGCCGCGGACCATTTGGCGCCCGGGATTTTAGCTGACGTTCGCCACGAGTTTGGGGGCACTTCAGACTTCCACACATCGAAAGCCAAACGAAGGACCCCGCAAGTCCTCACTCGGCAACTCGGTCGAGTTGTGTGGCTGAGACACTCGAAATTCGTCGGCATAGGCATCGAGGGCAGAGCCCCCGACGAGCCGAACATGCTCGTCGTCCAGGACGAACTCCGAAACGTTGCCCACGAGATCGAGTACGCCGTCACGACTCGCGCCAAGTGGTACACTTGGATACGAGCGACCCTCGTCGCGTCCGCGAGCGGCCCATTGCCACTCCACCTCCGTGGGCAGGCCATAGGGCTCGATGACATGCATCCCCGCATCGCTGGGAAGGGCGCCACCTTCAATCGAGACCAGTCCTCGTGCAGAATTCGAGCTACACGCGGAGAGCACCGCGAGCATGGCGAGTGAAAGTACCGTGTGGCCCCTCGTTTGAACATTCTGCAGCTCCCGCTTCGAGGAATCAATGCTCCTCGAGCGGCCGCGATGGTTGGCGGCCACGAAAATGCGAAGGGCCGGCACATGGCCGACCCTTCGCATTTCATCGCGGAGCTTGGCGCGTCACTTGGCCAGCTTGGCGCTCGACTTGGGCTTCTCACACATGCCCGACTGGCCCTGGCCGACGGTGCGGACGGTGAAGCGCTCCTCGGCTTCGACCCGCTTGCCGCTCAGCTCGCTGCGGACGGCTCGGACCATCAGCGGGGCCAGCTGCTCGACCGTGTAGCAGGGGATGTGCGGCTCGGCGTGCGAGTTGCCGACGCCCGAGTCGTCGGTGAGGAACATGTACTGCGCGCCGGTCAGCAGCGCGGCGGAGCGCATGACGAACTCGGCCTCGCCAGCGACGCCCGAGCTGGCGACCGGGTAGATGGCGACGCCCTTGGCCCGCAGATCGTCGACCGCCTCGAGCGTGTCGTCGATGTCGTTGGTGTGGGGCGGGGCGTCGGCGACCAGGAAGGTCACGCGAGCCGTGTCGCCGCTGCGCCACGAGAGCTGGTTGGTGGCCTCGAGCGCCGAGTCCATCGCCTCGGGGTAGTCGCCGCCGCCGTTGGCCGACTGCGCGCCGAGATCCTGCTGGAAGCGATCGAGGTTGTCGGTGAAGTCGAAGACCTTGGTCACGTAGTCGTCGCCGTTGTCACGGTAGACGACCAGGGCGAAGCGTTGGTCGACGTTGGGGAAGTGCCGCTCGATCGCCTCGGCGATGTCGCGCATCTCGACCTTGAGGTACTCCATCTCGTCGCCCATGCTGCCGGTCGCGTCGATGACCAGGGCGATGTCGAGCTTGGTCGGCAGGGCACCTTGGGCGTCGAGCGTGACCAGCTGCTCGAGCTGCTTGTTGATCGTCACGCTGGTCTTGGCGCTGCCGAACGAGACGTTGGCCTTGTTGCGGCTCTGCGCGCCGCTGTCCCAGCCGGGCACGTAGATCACGCGGCCGTCGCTGCGGGTGGTCAGCTGCTTGCCGTCGATCTCGACCTTGGCGTTGCCGAGCGGGCGACCTTGCGAGTCTTGGACTCGCAGCACCGTGCGCTGGCCGGCGAAGGCGTGGGCGAGCGCGGCGAGATCGGGCTGCTGCTCGACCTGGGTGAGGAAGCGGTCGAAGACCCAGCTGTTGAGGTTGTCGTCGAAGCTGCCGGCGGTGAGCGTGCCGGACTGGATGTTGTTGCCGAAGCGAGCGTCCTCTTCGTCGCGGGCGATCTTGGCCCCGTCGTCCTTGCCGCCCTTGTCCATGTCGGGCCGGCTCGCCTTCTTGGCGTCGCCCGCGACCTTGCTCTTGCCTTCGGCGCGGGTGCCCATGCTCCCGGGCGAGGCGGTGGTGGCCGGGCTGGGCGGAGCCATTCGACCGCTCTCGGCCTCGCCGGCCATCCCACCACCCATCGGCTCGGCCGGAGCTGCGGCGGCGACCTCCATCGAGGGCGCCTCTTCGTCGGCGAGATAGTCACCGTAGTCGCCCCCACGATGCGCGCCGCTGCTCGGTCCGGCCAGCTCGCGGGACTCCATCTTCGCGTCGGCGTAAGCGACCTCGGGGTCGGACTTCATGCAAGCGCCCAGCGCGATCGCGGGCAGGAGAGCGAGGACACAGGTGAGCTTGATCGAGAGGCGTCGCATGGCTTTGAGGGGTCTCCGGCTTGGGATTCGGGGCCGGGAACGCGACCCTTCTCGAGCCCATTACAGCCTCTAGGAGGCCAAATTCAGCGCCCCAATCAGGGCGGAGCCGCTCGCCAGAGCCAGACGTCGTCGACGAAGAGCGCCGCGTCGCGCGAGCCATCGATCAAGTGGAGGCGCAGCGGCACGTCGGCGAGCTCGTCGGGGACCGACCAACGCAGCGAGGCGAGCCCGAAGCGAGTGTCGGGGATCTCGAGCGCGACGCTGCGCTCGGGCTCGGCTTCGACGATCAGCTTGGCTTGCAGACGATCGCTCGGGGCCGAGCTGCCGATGCTCAGCTCGAGCGCGCCACCGCGAGGGATCGTCAGCAGGGGCGATCGGACCTCGCCTTGGCCACGCAGCCGGGTCGGACCGGCGGCGCTCGAGAGCAGCCGCGCGCCGCCGTGCGGACCGACCGGCGGGATCCCAGACTCGATGCTGCGCGCGGCTCGACGCGAGAAGCCGAGCCCGCTGACGACTTCGAACCCGTCGAGGCCACCGTCTTCGAAGTCGGCGATTCGTTCGGCGCCCGCGGGCAGCTCGGGCGTCGGCATCGGCTCGCGGACCAACAACAATTGTTCGCCGCGCCAGGGCGTGACCATGCCGGCCTCGGACATCCAGCCGCTGAGCGGGCGGACCCGCTGATCGTCGCGCAGGCGCAGCCCGACCGACCACTCACGCAGCGCGAGCGCGAGCCAGGTCGGTACGCTGCCCTCGATCCAGATCGCCGCGTACTCGCCGGTGCTCACGCGTCGACGCAGCTCGGCTTGCAGCTGCGCGCGGGCGGCCGGGTCGACGTCGTTGAGGCCCATCGCGCCGACGTGGCCTTGGCCACCCGCGAGCACCGACCACCAGGGCCGATGCAGCGCGAGCAAAGGACCGGCGGCTTCGATTCGCTCGCGCAGCGCTCGAGCGGCGCGGCGTTGGTCCATGCTCGGGATGCTTCGCCAAGGGTCTTGCCAGGCATAGCTCTCGCGCAGGCCCGCGAGCCCACGATCTTGGATCGGCTGGTACATCGGCTCGACCAGCAGCGCGAAGATCAGCTGCACGCTGATCAAGATCAGGCCGGCGGCCTCGAGCACGCGCCGGACGATCGGCAGCTCGCCCGAGTCGTCGCGCGGATCCTCGCGCAGGCCGTCGGGCAAGGTCACGGCCAAGAACGCGCTGCCGAGCAAGATGCCGGGCAAGAACGCGTTGGGCTCGGCGTATTGGGTCGCGTAGCCGAGCGCGCTGACGAAGAGGCCGGCGAGCGCGAGCAGGCCCCAATAGATCGGCCCTCGCTTGGTTCGCAGGGCCGTCCACACGCCGCCGAGCCAGGTGCCCAGGCTGAACTGTCCGCGCTCGCGAGCGAGGCGCGAGAACTGGCGGACCCGACGAATGCCGAGGCCCAAGGTCGCGCCGGCCAAGACCAAGGTCAGCAAGGCCAGCGCGGGCGTGGCGTGGACGAACATGGCCCAGGTCTTGCTGCGGAAGCGCTCGGCGTTGAAGGCATGGGTCTGGTGGGTCTCGTAGATCCACGTCCACAGCCAACCATCGGTCAGCCATTGCCCGAGCAGCACGCCGCCGCCAGCGACCAGCGCGATCGTGCCGGCGTAGGCCCAGATCTGGCGCGGGGCGATCAGCAGGCCGACGACGCCGCTGGCGAGCACGAACACGGCGGTGGTCTGCTTGGTCCAAAACGCGAGCGCGACCAGCAAGCCGGCGAGCGCGGCCTTGCGGAGGCTGCCCTCGCTCTCGCGCAGCAAGACCAAGCCCCAGATCAGCAAGGCCAAGAAGAGCGCGTCGGCCCGACCGATGTCGAGCCAGCGAAACCCGAACACGTAGCCCGACAAGAAGAGTGCGACGGCCAGGCGTCGATGCGCGCGGGGCTTGTCCTCGAGCGCGCACAGACGCCAGAGCGCGAGGCCGATCGCGATCACGCTGGCGATCGAGACCGCGCGAGCGAGCGCGTAGCCGAGCGGGAAGACCTTGCCGAGCAGCGCGAGCAGAGCCGGGTAGAGCGGCGTGTACAGGAAGGGTACGAAGTCGGGGCTCGGCGGGCCGTAGATCGCCAGGCCTTGCTGCATCCGCCAGGCTTGTTGGAGGCTGCCGCCTTCCATCCACTCGAGCTCGAGCGGGAAGCCGATC
>JAMHUH010000815.1:0-1810 GCA_035904925.1 Nannocystaceae bacterium | reverse complement strand
CTTGACCGCCGCGCTGGTCGTGGCCGCGCTGGCCTCGTCGATCAACTACTTCTATGCCGAGCGCAACAACGGGGTCTGGCTGCACCGCTGGGACGCCTTTCACACCGTGATGGGCGGCAAGTACTTCGACGAGCTCGGCTACTTCGATCTCTACCTGTGCGCCAACGCGATCGACCAGCAAGGCCCGCGTCGCTTGCGGGGCGTCGACGAGATCCGCGACCTGCGAACCCAGAAGATCGTCCCGGCTCAGCAGTTGCTCGAGGGCAACGACTGCGCCGAGCGCTTCACCCCCGCGCGGCTCGAGCAGTTTCGCCATGATCTCGATCAGTTCGCCGAGTTCAGCAACCCGGGCATGTGGAAGGATCTGTTCAAGGACAAGGGCTTCAACGGCACGCCCTTCTACCTGTGGGTGACCAAGCAGCTCGGCGCGCGCGTCGACGTCGATCTGGTCGGGATCCGCCGACTCGCGATCATCGACGTGGTCTTGATGCTGCTCGCCTTCGCGGCGCTCGGCTGGGCCTACGGGGTCCGCACGGCCGTGATCGTGGCGATCTACTTCTGCGTCGACTTCCCCAACCGCTTCGAACACATGGGCGGATCGATCCTGCGCTTCGACTATGTCGCCGCCCTGCTGATCGGCTTCGCCGCGATCAAGCGCGGCCACTGGGGCGTCGCGGGCGGGCTCATGGCCTGGGCGACGATGGTCCGGGTGTTCCCGGCCGTGTTCGTGCTCGGGCTCGCGATTCATGCCGGGCTCGAGTGGCGCGAGACCAAACAGTGGCGACCCGAGCACAAGCGCTTCGCGGCCGTGTTCGTGACCGCCTGCGCCCTGATGCTGATGATCTCGCTGGTCGGCCTCGAGGGCGGCTGGCACAACTACCTGACCTGGGCCGAGGACATGAAGGTCCACACCCAGACCTCGGCCGCGTTCCGGATCGGCTTTCGCCACATGTTCATGCTCGAGGGCAACCTCGAGGGCCCCGAGGGCTTCGTCGGCTACGGGACCAAGGCCAAGGCCTTCGCCAAGGTCGGCTTGATCTACTGGCTGGCCGTCGCCGCCCTGCTCGCGCCGCTGATCCGCTCGGCCCGCAAGCTCGACGTCATCACCTTCGCCTGCCTCTTCGGCGTGTTCGGCTTCTTCTTGTTCACGATCGCGACCCGCTACTACTACGCGGTGCTCTGCGTGCTGCTGCTGGTCGACCGCGATCTGCTGAAAGACCGGTACGCGATCGGCCTGGGCACGCTGCTCTTCGCCGGCTCGGCCTTCAATTTTTGGTACTGGCAGAAGAACGACTTCGCGCCCTTCATGTACAACCATGTGATCGGGACCGAGCTGACGCTCACGATCGTCGCGGTCGGGGTCGCGCTCTACTTCGATCCCACGTTTCGAGCGAGTCCGTCGAAGCCCATCGAAGCGGCCCAAAGCGAGGTCGTGGAGTCATGAAGCGCGAGTATCGAGTCACCTCCCGACGCCCACGAAACCCCACGCCCGCTCGAGCTCGAGAAGCCCCGCGACCTTGGCCGAAGCGCCGCACGTCGAGGAAGATCCGCTTCGAACTCCACCCGAGGCCCCCGCGATCACTCCCGGGATATGGATCATGGTTCGGGCCCGTCTCGGAATGGGAGGACTCACTCATGCAGGAGAAACCGAACGCCTACCGGCACATGGGTGAGTGGCTGCGAGCAACACCGGAAGCGGCTCAGTCCGAGACGTACTCCGGCCCCGAGACCATCAATACGCCCATCTATCACTCCGACGGTACCTTCAGTATTGCCGACGAGCGCTTCCCCACCTTAGGGTTCTGGCAGG
>JAMHUH010000814.1:0-20990 GCA_035904925.1 Nannocystaceae bacterium | reverse complement strand
TCCGCCCTGGATGATCGCCCAGATCCAGCTCGTGCGCGCAGACGAGCGCAAGCCCGAGGAGATCGCCTTGGCGGTTCGGACCGGCCAGCAGCCGCTGCTCGACTTGGCCGACGAGGCCCACCCGCGCTTGGTCGCGCGAGGCGGTGGCGCGCGCGGGATCGAGACCCGCGTGCTCGACAACGACACCGTGATCGTCCACGTGCTGATCGACTGCCGCGACGCGATGGGGGCGAACTTGATCAACACCGTCGCCGAGGCGCTCGCGCCCGCGCTCGAGCAGCTGACCCACTGGCGGCCGGTTCTGCGCATCCTGAGCAACCTCGCCGACCGCCGCGCCTCGCATGTCGCCGCGCGGGTGCCCGCCGAGGCGCTGGCCTCGGCCACGCTGACGGGCGCCGAGGTGGCGGTGCGCGTCGAAGCGGCCTCGCGCTTCGCCGAGCTCGATCCTTATCGCGCGACCACCCACAACAAGGGGATCATGAACGGCGTCGATCCGGTCGTGCTCGCGACCGGCAACGACTGGCGCGCGATGGAGGCCTCGGCCCACGCCTACGCGGTTCGTGACGGCCGCTACGGACCCTTGGCGACCTGGCGAGCGGTCCGCGATGGCGAGGGCAAGGTCATCGCGCTCGACGGTCGCATCGCGCTTCCGACCGCGGTCGGCGTCGTCGGTGGAGCGACGCGCTCGCATCCGGGCGCCCGACTCGCGCTCGAGATCCTCGGCAATCCCTCGGGGACCGAGCTCGGGTTGGTCATGGCCTCGGCCGGGTTGGCTTCGAACCTCGCCGCTCTGCGGGCGCTCGCGACCGAGGGTATTCAGCGCGGGCACATGTCGCTGCACGCCCGCGCGGTCGCGGTGACGGCGGGCGCAAGCGGCGCTGAAGTCGAAATCATTGCCCAGAAGCTCATCGCTGTGGGAGAGATCAAACCCGAGAGGGCCGAAGCTCTGCTACGTGAGCTGCGGGCTGGACCGACAACCTGAAGCCCCCTCGAAGTCCACGGACCGGACACCTCGCTCATGGCCAACGCATTCGACCCCGCTCATGCCCCTCGACTCTTTTGTGTCCCCGCGACCGACGAGGGCGGCGACGTCCTGCCGCCCGCGCCCGACGGCGCGCCGCCGGGACCTTGGACCAAAGAGACCGCCTATCGCTACTGCGAGCGGATGGCGACCAGCCACTACGAGAACTTCCCGGTCGCCTCGCGCTTCGTGCCCGCGCCGCTGCGGCCTCATGTCTGGGCGATCTATGCGTTCGCGCGCACGGCCGACGACTTCGCCGACGAGCCGCGCTTCGAGGGTCGCCGTCGTGAGGCGCTCGATCGTTGGGAGCAGTACCTCGAGGTCTGCTACCACCGCGACGTCGATCACCCGGTGTTCTTGGCCCTGCGCGACACGGTCCGTCGCCACAGCATCCCGATCGGTCCGCTCAAGGCCCTGCTGACCGCGTTCCGCATGGACCTGACCAAGCTCCGCTACGCGAACTTCAGCGAGCTGCGCCAGTACTGCGCCCACTCGGCCGATCCGGTCGGGCAGCTGGTGCTCTACGTCCACGGCCATCGCCAGCCCGAGCTCCACCGCTTCTCCGACGAGATCTGCTCGGCCCTGCAGATCGCCAACTTCTTGCAGGACATGAGCGTCGATACCCCGCGCGGTCGCTGCTACATCCCGCACGAGGACCTGGTCCACTTCGGCGTGACCTGGGAGCAGATCGAAGCCGGCCGGCACACGGTCGAATTCAAGGAGCTGATGCGCTTCTCGGTCGCTCGGGTCCGCACCATGTTCGAACGCGGTCGCCCGCTGATCCGCAAGGTCTCGCCCGGCCTGAGCCTCGAGCTCGAGGCGACCTGGCGCGGCGGCATGAAGATCCTCGATCTCATCGAGGCCCGCGACTACGAGGTCCTCGACCACCGCCCGACGCTCGACAAGCGCAGCGTCGCGCAGATCGCCGGCCACTCGGTCGTGTCCTTCGGTCGTCGATTCCTGCGAGGCGAAGTCTGAGCGACATGCAGCTGGCCACGATCGACCGATGGATCGAGTCGGGCACCAAGCTGCTCGAACGGATGTCGCAGCGCTCGAGCTCCAACTTCAAGTTCGCCTTCCTCTTCCTCGGCCCCGCCCAACGAGCCGCGCTCGAGCGGGTCTATTACTTTTGCCGCGTCGTCGACGACATCGTCGACGAGCGCCCGCCCGGCCCCGACGGCCGCGACGAAGCCGAGCTCCAGCTCGCCCAGTGGCGCGAGACCATCTCCTCGATCTTCTCCGATCGTGGCCGCGCCGCGGTCACCGGTAAGGTGCAGCCCGGCTGGAGTCGACTCGGCGCGAGCGAAGAAGACGACGCCTTCGCGACCTCGCTGGCCGAGAGCATCGAGCAGTTCAACCTGCCCCGCTTCGCGTTCGACGAGATCATCTTCGGCTGCGAGATGGACCTCGACTTCGCCCGCTACGCGACCCTCGCCGACCTCGAGCTCTACTGCTACCGCGTCGCCTCGTGCGTCGGCATCCTGTGCATCGGCATCTTCGGCGATCAATGCGAAGCCGCCCAACGCTACGCCCGCCACCTCGGCCTCGCCCTGCAGTACACCAACATCCTGCGCGACATCGGCGAAGACGCAGCCCGCGGCCGCGTCTACCTGCCGCTCGACCTGCTCGCCCGCCACGGCCTCGACGACAACGACATGATCGTCGGCCGCTACGACGCCCGCTTCCTCGCCATGGCCCGCGAGTTCGCCGACGTCGCCGAGAGCGAGTACCAAAAAGCCTGGGCCGAGCTGCGCCACGTCGAACAACGCCGCGCCCTGCTCCCCGCCGAGATCATGGGCCGCACCTACTACCAGATCCTCGCCGAGATCCGCGCCCACCGCTACAACGTGTTCACCTTCCGCGCCTCGCTCTCGCGCCGCGACAAACTCAAAGTCGCCGCCGTCTCGGTCGCCCTCACGACCCTGCCGAACAAACTCCCCGCCCCCCTCGATCTCCTCCGCAGCGCCCTGACCTGACGCCGCCCGAATCCGCCCCCTCGCCCTCTCCCTCTCCCCGATCCCCACGCCGCCTCCCCGCCCTCTCCCTCTCCCTCTCCCTCTCCCCGATCCCACGCCGCCTCTCCACCTCCCTCTCCCTCGCCCTCTCCACGAGGCGGAGCAGGCCATCGAAAACCCGGGCGGCGGGGAATGTTTGGGGCCTGTCCGAGGCGGACATTGGCGTTCGAGTACAAGTGGGGGAGCCGAGCGTCAGGCCCCAAATATTCCGCGTGAAGCCCCCCACTTCGGGAGCCCGATCATCCGCGAAGGATCCCCGCGAAGGCCCGACGCGAAGGCCCGACGCGAAGGATCTACGCGAACCGCCATCGAAGCGAAGCTCCAACACAGATCCTGATAGACTCCCCGCAATGAGGCGCCCAGCCACGTTAGCCGCCGGCTCCCTGCTCGGCCTCCTGCTCGGCGCCTGCTTCACCGGCGAAGCCACGCTCGGCGCCATCTGCAAGAACGACGGCCAATGCGGCCTCGATCAAGCCTGCACCAGCGGCGTGTGTGGCATGTGCCGCGACGGCCTCGTCCAACCTGGCGAGCTCTGCTACGGCGCGTCCTCGGAGGAGCTGGCCTTCGGCGAGGTCACCGATCTGCTCGCGATCGACATCAACGAAGACGGCTTCAAGGACCTGCTCGCGATCGTCAACGACGACTGCGAGGGCCTCGGCGGCTCGTGTTGGGACATGCGCCTGTTCGTGCTCGACGACCAAGGTGACTTCCAGTCGCTCGAGCTCTTCGACAAGAACGTCCCCGGTCGCGTGCCCAAGATGTCGATCGCCAACTTCGACGGCGACGGCACGCCCGACGTCGTCGCGGTGGTCGTCCCCTTCGACACCCAAGAAGACGCCTCGCAGCTGGCCGTCCTCTACGACTTCCCGAACGTCCAGACCTCGCTGGACATCGACATCCCCGTCTTCGCCAACACGCTCGAGGCCGCCGACCTCGACGGCAACGGCTTCGACGACCTGCTGGTCGCGGCCGAGCTCGCCAACACCTTGGTCTTCGTGCCCTCGATCGGGACCGACTTCGGCGTCCAGCGCATCATCGTCACCGATCCGGCGCCACGCCTCGCCACGCCGGCCGACATGGACGGCGATGGCGACCTCGACCTGATCATCGGCAGCGCCGCGACCGGCTCGCTGGGCGTCGATCTCAACGACGGCAAGGCCAACTTCGTGCCCCAGACTCGCCAGCAGCTCGGCGCGGGCATGGGGGTCTCCGTGATCAGCACCGCCGACTTCGACAGCGACGGCAAGCTCGACGTGGCCGCGATCGTCGAGGGCAGCGAGCCGATCGTCGCGCTCTTCCGCGGGCTCGGAAACGGCCTGCTCGAGCCGCTCGACAGCTTGCCGGCCGGCAGCGTCCCGGTCGATCTGCTGACCGAAGACCTCAACAACGACGGCCTGGCCGACATCATGATCGCCGACCTCTTCGAGGACAAGCTGCCGGTCTACCTCAACCGCGCTGGCAGCTTCCCCGACCGCTCGCGGGTCGACGTCGCGGCCGCTCCGCTGACGCTCCTGCGCGGTGACTTCGACTTCGACAACATCGACGACTTGGTGATCGGCAACGCCAACGGCGTGATCTCGGTCGTCCGCTGGGAGAAATGACGTGCGTCGCTCGATCTGCCTCGCCTTGTTGATCAGCGTCCCGCTCGCGGGCGCCCCCCTGCCCGCCTCGGCCTTCGCCCCACCTGCCGCCGCGTCGGCGAGCGAGGGTCCCGAACCCGACGACCAGGAGCCCGACGAAGAGCCGGCCGAGGACCCGAACATGGCCCAGGCCAAGCAGAAGTTCGACGCCGGCGTCGCCCGCTACACCGCGGCCGACTACGAGGGCGCGATCAAGTTCTGGCTCGACGCCTACGCCCTGATCCCACCGACCTTCGACAACCGCCTGGTCAAGGCCGAGCTGATCTACAACGTCGCGCGGGCCCACCAAAAATCGTTCGAGATCGACGAGGACATCAAGCACCTGCGTCAGGCTCGCGAGATCCTCGTCCGCTACCTCGACGAGGTCGACGAGCTCTACCCGCCCGAGCAGGTCCCGCTCGAGCGGCAAAAGGTCGAAGAGCAGATCGCCGATCTCGACCGGAGCATCGCCACGGCCGAGGCCGAGGCCGCACGTCGCGAGGCCGAGCTGGCCGAGCGCCTGCGCCCGAGCTTCGACGAGGTCGGCGACGCCCGCGAGCACAAGCGCAACAAGGCGATGATCATCTCGGGCTCGACGCTGACGGTGCTCGGGCTCGGCTCCGTCGCTGCGCTGGTCGCTGGCATCGCGATGGCGGGTCAGGCCGAGGCCGCCGTCGGCGACCTCCCGCTCGAAGCCGACATCGACGCTCGCCAGACCCAGCTCGACAAAGGCAGCACCGGCAACGCGCTGATCTTGCTCGGCAGCCTCGCCGGCAGCGTGTTCTTGGCCGCTGGCCTGCCGCTGCTCGGGGTCGGGCTCGCGGCCGAGAACAAGCGCAAGCAGAGGCGGCGTGCGGCCGGGCTCGAGGCGGCGGGTCCGATGCTGGTGCCGGGTGGTGGAGCGGGCCTCGTGCTCGGCGGACGCTTCTGAATCATTGAGCCATGGACCTCGGCGACGTCACTTCGGAGACCATCGAACGAGCCCAACTCGAAGGAAAAGCCTTCGAGCAATTCGTACGACAGCTCTTGGACCACGAGCTCGAGCTCCGCCATGCCGCAACCGCCAAAATCAAGGGTCCCGTTGCCAACTATCATGGCGACGACAAGCGCGACCTGGTGGTCGAAACGGATCGGCCGCCCAAGACCCCGCGCGAGGACTTCCGTCACGCGCTGACCTGGGATGATGTCGGCCAGGTTTGGTACTCGTGCAAGGGTGGCCGCGGCTGGAAGAAGTCCTTCCTCGACGAACTCGGACAGCGCGTGGTCAAGCGTGGAACACCGCCCACGACGAAGGTCCAGCATCGACCGCCCGAGGCGATGCTCGACCACCTCGAACGCGGCGCTCGGCTCGTGTTCGTGGTCGCCGAAGGAACCATCGATGACAACGAGTTCCTCGATCAGATCGAAAACCTACTCGGATGGTGGTTCGATCAGATCCGGCCAACGCGGCGCCCGGCGACGCTGCGTGGACAGCTCGATTTCATCGACGCCAATGCGCTGGCAGACTTTCTGCGGAAGTACAGGCCGAGCAATCTGAGCGAGGACTTCGTCAATGCATTGGGTGTTGGCGTGCCCGATGGATTCATCCTCTGGCAGCAGTGGGCCGACGAGCTCGGCGGTCGGGATCTGCCCGAGTTCGAGGCCGACGCCAAGCGCGAGGAGATCTTCGCGGCGGTCGCAAACCCTGGCCAACGAACCTTGCGCGTGTTTGGGCCGCCCGGCGCGGGCAAGACTCGCGTGATTCACGAAGGCCTCGCACGGCTCGGCCCCGACGCCAAGGCTCGAGTGCGCTACAGCAGCAATCTCGACGCGACCTTCGGTATTCGCAATTGGCTGCGCGGCGCGGGTCGGATCTACCTCGTCCTCGACGAGCTGCGCACGGCCGATGTCGAGGCTTTGACCGAGACATTCGAGGCGAACGCCCTCGAAGGCGCGCGCCTCTTTCTAATTGGCACCTCGGACGACGGTGCGCGGCCCGAGCCGGGGCGAGCCTTCGATATCGACAAACTCGACGATGACGCGATCGAGCGGATGATTCAGCACGAGTTCTCGACCCAGGCGGGTCGACTCGGACAGTTGCGCCGTCAGACCTCGGCCCCCTCGACGAATCAGGTCACCGTCGTCCGCAGGTTGTCGGAGAACTATCCCTGGTACGCGGTGCTGCTCGCGCGGGCGCTGGCGAACGACTCCGACAGCCTCGAACGACCTGACGACGAGACGGCCCGCTGGAGCTACGGTGCCCGTCGCGTGCTCGCGGGCAGCCCCGACACCTTCGCCAGCGCCCACGATTGGGACCGGGAGGCGGTCCTGCGAGCGAAGTGCTTGCTCGTCGCCATGATGACCCGGGACCTGGAGCTCGACTGGGAGACAATTTGGGATCAGCACGCAGAGAAACTCGCCCTCGCCATCGGCGAAACGCTCGAATGGGAGACAGTTCGAGACCGTGAACACGAATGCCGCAAACGGCAAATTCTGCGCGAATCGGGCATTCGGGCCAAGCGCCGCTACGTCAGCCCAAACAACCTCGCACGGATCATCCTTCAGCATTTTTTCACCGATCCCGACCTCGGGCCCAAAGTCCGCAAACACGCTCCCGAATTTCGCGGCACGCTGCTCGCCATCGCCACGTCGCTTCATTCGAGCCGTGCGGTCATCGACAACCTCGCGCGTGGCGAATGGCATGAACTCCTGCGTCGGGTGGAGCACGAGGGTATCGATTCGGTGGCGAGCTATCTCGACTCCGGCAAGTCGAAGGCGAGCTATCTCGCGGCCATCGAGGCGCCCGAGGCCGCAGCACGGGCTGTGAGCGCGGCCCTGCTCCACTTTGGTGAAGCCGAGCTCGCGGCGGCGTCGGGGATTCGCAGCACGCTTCGGATGGTGCTGACGCACGTCATCCACCGGAAGATCACGCCCGAGGCGTTCCTCTTGGTCGAGACGGCGCTCTTTCATCTCGCGGGGGTCGAGGACGAGCCTTGGGCAAGCAACGCCACGGGCGTCTGGCGCAGCCTGTTCTTGCCGGGGCTTCATTCGACTCACCAAGCGTGGCCCCTGCGACTCGAGCGGCTCGACCTTCGGCTCTCGGACAGCGACCCTCGCCGCCGTGCTCTCGCCATTCATGGTCTGGGCTTGGCGGTGGAGCCTCGAGAAGGCGCCTTGGGGTATGTCGACGACGACAAGCGAGATGGCGAATGGCCCTTGCCCAGGGTCGGTGAACTTCGGGCGATGAAGCAACAATTGTGGACGCGCCTGCTCGATGCTTGCGGCGACGAGGTCTCCGCGCTCGTCGATCAGGCTCGGCGCGCGGTGATTGTGGGACTGCGTTCGGGGCTGGGCCGTGGATTGGATGCGGCCGAGCTTCTCCGGCTCGCGGCGATGGTGCCGACGTGGACGCCCGAGCAACGACAAAAGCTGGCCGAATCGATCGCCGACATTCGTCGCTACGATCTCGCCGAGTTCACCGAGTTTGGCGAGTTGATGGATGGCCTCGTGCGACTCGAGACCGCCCTCGCCCCCACCGATCTCCATGAGCGGATCGTCGCCCAAGTCGGACTCTGGCATCCCGGTCCCTGGGCGATCGACGACACCGCGCGGCCCAAGCTCGAGCAATCGGCCGATCACGCGCTCGCCGGCGAGCTGCTCGCTACGCCCGAAATGCTCGATTGGGCGATGGCGTGGCTCGTGAGTCCGCATGCTCTGCGCCGCCGGAGCTTCTTCCAGGCGCTCGGCTTCATGGATGCCAGGCTCGGCTTGCGGGCCCGGATCGTCGAGCACGTGCACGCAGGTGCGAACGCCGAGGCGCTCTGCGACTACATGCTCGGCGTCGCCGATGCCCAAGGTTCCGCCGCCCTCGAGTCGTGGATTGCGAGCCATGC
Organism: Nannocystaceae bacterium; assembly: GCA_035904925.1. Lineage (GTDB taxonomy): Bacteria > Myxococcota_A > Polyangia > Nannocystales > Nannocystaceae > Plesiocystis. Next base: position 12,463 of record JAMHUH010000814.1, on the reverse strand, counting down.
GGACGATCGAGCGCTCGCCCCAGCGTTCATCCAGTTTGTGGCGATGCAGCCCCCGTCCGAGGAGCGCCTCTTGCGGCTTCGAGCGTTGCTCGCCCTCGGTGGGCCAGCCGAGGGTCTCGTCTTCCTGCCCTACGGTCAGTGGCCAAAACACGGCGCCCCCGGCCCCATGTTGGCGCTGATACGTGACTTGGTCGAGCGTGAAGACCTGGCTCACATTGCGATGATGCTGATCATCGAGACCCTCGATCGAGACCTCGATGCCACCGCCAATAATGAGCTTCTCGACCGACTCACGCAGGTCCTCGAGTTCACCTCGACGAAACGAGTCGTCATCGCGTACCAACAATGGTTCGAGCGGGGGATGCTCGCGCTCGCCAAAGCAGGTCGCTTCGCCGCGGTCGCTTCACTCGTCCTTCGCACGCTCGATACGCGGGATGAACCAGCAAACGTGGGCATGGGCCACGATGTCCTGCGGACCTTGCTGCGTGGCGGGCACGCCAACCAATTGTGGCCCCATTTCGCCGAAGCCCTGCTCGAGGACCCCATTTCGATGCTGGCGTGGCAGCTCGCGGCCGAACATCTGCTGGAGTTCGTCCACCCACAGACGGTCCTGACCTGGGTCGGCGCCGCGGAGCGACGGGCCACGAGGGTCGCTGGCCTCACAACACCCCATGGGCCCGCCCTCGACGAGGTCACGCGGCAACTCCTGATTGGTTTCGGACCTGAGGGCGAGGTCGCCCGAGTCCTCGCAAACCGGGCGAGGTCGACACCGGGCGTCGTGGCTGGAGGCATCGGCGTATTCATGCGCCAGCAAAGCGCCAACGCCCACCAATGGGCCAACGACGTCGACCCCCGGGTTCGATCGTGGGCCGAAACGCTGGAGAACGAATTTCGCGAGCGCGCCGACGAGCACGACGCGCTTCGTGAATTTCGCCGCAAACATGGTTGACGATCTCGAGCGGCCCTCCATGAAGCGCTTCATCAACACCCGCCAGACGATCGTCACCGAGGCCCTCGACGGCTTCGTCGCGCTGGGCAGCGGCAGCCCGCTCGCCCGACTCGACGGCTATCCGCACATCAAGGTCGTGACTCGGGCCTCGCTCGATCCCGACGCGGTCGCGCTGGTCTCGGGTGGCGGCGCGGGCCATGAGCCGGCCCACGCGGGCTTCGTCGGGCGCGGGATGCTGAGCGCGGCGGTCTCGGGCGAGATCTTCGCGTCGCCGCGATCCTGGCGGTCACCAGCGACGCGGGCTGCTTGTTGATCGTCAAGAACTACACGGGCGATCGGCTGAACTTCGGGCTCGCGGCCGAGCGGGCGCGGGCGCGAGGGCTGCGGGTCGAGACGGTGTTGGTCGCCGACGACATCGCGATCCCCGGCTCGGCCCAGCCGCGCGGGGTCGCGGGCACGCTCTTCGTCCACAAGATCGCGGGCTGGCTGGCCGAGCGTGGGGCCGACCTCGACACGATCGCTGGCCATGCGCGGGCAGCCGCTGCTCGAGCTCGACGACCTGCGCCGCGAGGCCTTGCTCGCCGCCACCGAGGTGATCGCGTGGCCGCGCGCGCTCCGACCCCGCGCGATCGAGCTGCGGGCCGTGCCCGCGCGCGAGGCTCGAGCGCGACCTGTGCCGAGCGCCGATCCACGGGTCGAGGCCGGATTGGCGGCCCTGCTCGAGCGTTGGATCGCCATGCAAGTCGAGCTCGACCGGCTCGACGCGCAGGTCGGCGACGGCGACACTGGCTCGACCTTCGCTCGCGCGGCCAAACAGGTTCGAACTCGCTCGAGCGAGCTGCCCTTCGCCGACCCGCCCGCCTTGCTCGCCGAGCTCGCGCGCCAGCTGGGCGAGTGCATGGGTGGCAGCTCCGGCGTGCTGCTCTCGATCGCCTGCACGGCTGCCAGCCAAGCGCTCGAGCGGCGGCTCGATTGGCCTGCAGCGTTGGCCGAGGCCGTCGCGCGGATCCAAGAGTACGGCGGCGCGCGAGCGGGCGACCGGACCATGCTCGACGCGCTCGTCCCTGCCCTCGCCGCGCTGCGCGAGGGTGGCGATGTTCATGCCGCCGCCCGAGCGGCCCGCTTGGGCGCCGCGCAGACGGCCAGCCTCGCGCAGGCCAAGGCGGGTCGGGCCGCGTACCTCTCGAGCGCGAGCTTGATCGGCGTCGAAGACCCCGGCGCGATCGCGATCGCGGGCGCATTCGAAGCGATCGCCGACGCGCTCGGCCCTGGTTGAACGAGCGCACGAAGAGCGGCGCGTGTACGAGTGTTCCCAAACCAAATGATGGCCGAGTCGAAGGTCTCCGCTTCGAATCGAGCAGCTCGCAGCGTCCCGATCCGCTCGACCAGCCCCTATACTCGAGGGGCGTGAACGAGCGCTCCTCGACACCCGAGCCGACGCCGACACCGAGGCGCGACGAGCCGACCTTGGCGCCTGGCTCGGGCACGCTCGGCAGCGCCGAGACCTTCGCGTCCGAGACCGGCCCCGCTCGGCCGCGCCGCGCCGACGAGCGCCGTCCGACTCGGCTCGGTCGCTACCAGATCGTCGGGCTGCTCGGCCGCGGTGGCATGGGCACCGTCTACGCGGCCCGCGATCCCGAGCTCGACCGCGAGGTCGCGCTCAAGGTCCTGAGCGCGAGTCGACACAGCGAGCTCGCCCGCGCCCGACTCCGCCGCGAGGCTCGAACGCTGGCCAAGCTCGCCCACCCCAACGTGGTCGCGGTCTACGACGTCGGCGAGCAGGATGGTCAGCTCTACCTGGCGATGGAGCGGGTCAAGGGCGTGACGCTCGGGGCGTGGCTGCACGAGCGCCGGCGAACGTGGATGATGGTGCTCGCGATGTTCGCCCAAGCGGGTCGTGGCCTGGTCGCCGCGCACGAGGCCGGGCTCGTGCATCGCGACTTCAAGCCCGACAACGTGCTGGTCGACGAACGAGGCCACGCGCGGGTGCTCGACTTCGGGCTCGCGCGGGTGGTCGAGGAAGCGGCCGAGCAGACCCAGACCTCGCCGGACCAAGACCAAGACCAAGATCGAGATCAGGACCAGGACCAAGATCAGAGCCTGACTCGACCCGGCGCGATCATGGGAACGCCGGCCTACATGGCGCCCGAGCAGCACCTCGGCGACAGCACCGACGCGCGCACCGATCAGTTCGCGTTTTGTGTCGCGCTCTGGGAGGCGCTCTACGGCGAGCGCCCCTTTTCCGGTAGCAACCTGGTCGCGCTCTCGCAGGCCGTGATCGCCGGACGGGTCAGCCTCCCGCCCCATCGCGGGGTCCCACGGGCGATCCGGACCGCCCTGCTGCGCGGGCTCGAGTCCGATCCCCGGCGTCGCTGGCCGAGCATGAAGGCGCTGATCCACGCGCTCGAAAAGGTGCATCGGCGGCGTCGTCGGGCCGAGGTCGCGGGGGACGTCTGCTGGTTTGCGATCGGCCTGCTATTTTGGTTTGCGTTGGTCGGCCCCAAGCCGCCGAAGCGCCCGCCGAACGAGCCCGCGCCGGTCTGCCAAGACACGCACTCGCGCGTCGACGCGGTCTGGACGGCGCCCCGCCGCAGCGCGCTCGGCCTGACCCTCGACCAAGCCGGCGGTCCGACCTTCGCGTCGACCCGAGCGCTCGTGCTCGCCGAGCTCGACGCCTACGCGAGCGCGCTCGGGGCCGCGTTCGAGCAAGCCTGCCTCGACACCGAGGTCCGCCAGCTGGTCTCGGCCGAGCTTCGGGATCAGCGGGTGCGCTGCCTGGTGGCGCGGGTCGACGCGCTCGATGCCAGCGCGACCCTGCTCGAGTCGATCGACCCGGCGAGCTTGCGCCACGCCACGCAGGTCGTCCGCGATCTGCCGGCGATCGAGCGCTGCGCCGACGTCGAGTACGTCGCGACTCGGCTGCCGGACCCCGAGGATCCCGACCAGGCCAAGGCCGTGGCGATCGCCCGGCGCGAGCTCGCGGCCGCGAACGCGAGCCTCGGCGTGGTCCGGATCGACGCGGCCGAGTCCGCGCTCGCCCGCGCGCATGCAGCCGCGGCCGGCTTCGTCTTCGCCCCGCTGGCGGTCGAGCTCGCGCTGGCCGAGGCCCGACTCCTGACCCTGCGCGGCGAGTACGATCAGGCGGCCAAGGAGTTCGAGCGCGTCTACCATCAGGCCTTCGCGCTCGGCCACGACGACGTGGCCATGGCCGCGATCCTCGAGCTCGTCCCGGCCGTCGGCTACGACCTCGGCGAGCCCGAGCAAGGGCTCGCCTGGGCCCACCACGCCGAGTCGCTGATCGAGCGCAGCGGCGACGAGCGCAACCAAGCCCAGCTCTTGCACGCTCGCGCCAAGCTCCACCATCGGCTCGGTGACCATGAGCAGGCCATCGATCTGCTCGAACAATCGCTGCGCATCCGTCGACGCGTGACGGGTCCGCGCAGCGTCGAGGTCGGCAACTCGCTCAACGATCTCTCGAACGCGCTCGACCGGCTCGGCAAGCCCGACGAGGCCCGGGCCCGGCTCGACGAGGCGATCGCGATCAAGCTCGAGACCCTCGGCGACTACAGCACCTCGACCGCCGGCTCGCTGACCAACCTCGGCCTCCTGCTGTGGAAGGCCGGTGACGACGACGCGGCGATCGCCAACCATGAGCGCGCGCTGGCGATCTTCGAACACGCCTATGGGCCCAAGCACCGCAGCGTGGCCGGGACCAGCCTCAACCTGGCCAAGGCGCTGCACTCGGCCGGCCGCGACGCCGAGGCGCTGCCGGTGATCGAGCGCGCGCTGGCGATCGTGCAGGAGGCCGAGAACGACGCGCCCGGGCTCGAGGTCATGCTGCTCAACACCCAAGCCGGGGTCCTCGATCACCTCGATCGCCTCGACCAAGCCGAGCTCGCCTACGCGGCCGAGCTCGAGCTGCTGATCACCATGTACGGCGAGGACGCGCCCGAGCTGGCCAGCGCGCTGCTCGGCCTGGCCGAGGTCGCCGCGCGCGAGGGTGACTACGCCGCGGCGATCGACCACGCCGAGCACGTGCTCGCGCTCCAGCCCGACGACGAGCCTGGTTGGGACCAAGCCGCCGATGCCCGACTCACGCTGGCCGAGGTCCGGCTCGCCCAGGGCGAGCGCGCGGCCGCTCGAGAGCAAGCCCTGCTGGCCCGCGATGCTTTCGCGGCGATCGGCGGCCGGCGTGAGGACGAGCGGGCCCAGGCCGAGGCGGTCCTCGCCCAGACCGAGACCAAGTAGGAGCCGGCATTCACTGCGCGGTCGCGTTCGGACGCTCGCGCTGGGCTATCGTCGGGCGTCCATGCAGGTCTCGGCCCGGCTCTCCCGTCACACGCAGATCGTCGACATCGTCGGCGACCTGATCCGGGTGCGTGCGCCCGGGGTCGCGATGGGCGAGAGCGCGGTGATCGACAACGTCGATGGCGAGCGCTCGATCGGGGTCGTGGTCGAGCTCGAGGGCTCGATGGCCAGCCTTCAGGTGTTCGGCGGCGGGATCGGCATCTCGTCGGAGGCCCGGGTCCGCTTCCTCGGCCACCCGCTGCGAGCGACCTGCTCGAACAACATCTTGGGTCGGACCTTCCGCGGCACCGGCGAGCCGATCGACGGCGGACCCGACCTCTCGAGCGAGCCGCAGATCGAGCTGGCCGGGCCGACGGTCAACCCGCTGATGCGCTCGCTGCCGACCCGGATGATCGAGACCGAGGTCCCGATGATCGACCTGTTCAACTGCCTGGTCGAGAGCCAGAAGATCCCGATCTTCTCGACCGCGGGCGAGCCCTACAACGAGCTCCTGGCCCGAATCGGCTTTCAAGCCGACGCCGACGTGGTCGTGTTCGGCGGCATGGGTCTGATCTTCGACGACCTCCACTTCTTTCGCACGGCCTTCGAAGAGCAGGGCGTCTTTCACCGCACGGTGATGTTCGTCAACCAGGCCTCCGATCCGATCTCGGAGCGGATCCTGATCCCCGACATGGCCCTGGCGGTGGCCGAGAATTTCGCGGTCGAGCAGCACAAGCGGGTCTTGGTCCTGCTCACCGACATGACCGCCTTCGCCGACGCGCTCAAGGAGATCGGCATCGCGCGCGAGCAGATTCCGGCCCTGCGCGGCTACATGGGCGACCTCTACACCCAGCTCGCGCGCCGCTACGAGAAGGCCTGCGACTTCAAGGGCGCCGGCTCGGTGACGATCCTGACCGTCACGACCATGCCCGGCGGCGACGTGACCCACCCGGTCCCCGACAACACCGGCTACATCACCGAGGGTCAGTTCTACCTGCACGACAAGATGATCGATCCTTTCGGATCGCTCTCGCGGCTCAAGCAGCGGGTGATCGGCAAGGTCACCCGCGAGGACCACGGGCAGATCATGAACACGATGATCCGGCTCTATTCCGAGGCCCGCGAGGCCGAGAAGAAGCAGGCCATGGCCTTCGAGCTCTCGGCCTTCGACGCCAAGCTGCTGCGCTTCGGCGAGCTCTTTCGGACCCGCTTCATGAACATCGACGTCTCGCTGCCGCTGCTGGCCGCGCTCGATCTGTGCTGGCGAACCCTGGCCGACTGCTTCGATCCGCAGGAGCTCTTGATGAAGCAGAAGCTGGTCGACAAGTACTTCCCCAAGGCCGATGAGCACCAAACTCAACAAGGGTGAGCTCAGCCGCCAGCGCGAGCAGCTGCGCTTGCTCGAGCGGCTCTTGCCCTCGCTCGATCTCAAGCGCCGCCAGCTGACGCTCCAACGCGAGCTCGAGCGCGAACGCCTGCGCAGCTTCGAGGCCGCGCAGGCCCAGCTGCACGCGCGGATCGGCGTCGAGCTGCCGATGCTCGCCGACGCCCAGGTCGAGCTCGGCGCCCTCGTGCGCGTGGTCGAGACCGAGATCGGCGAAGAGAACGTCGTCGCGGTTCGGCTCCCGGTGCTCGGCGAGGTCCGCTTCGCGACTGGTCACTACTCGCCACTCGGCCGGCCTTTTTGGGTCGACGTCACGGTCGAGCGCCTGCGCGAGGCTTGCCGACTCGAGCTCGAGCTCGAGGTCGCGCGCGAGCGGATGCGCCGGGTCGAGGCCGCGATGCTGCGCGTCACCCAGCGGGTCAACCTGTTCGAGCGCGTGCTGATCCCCAAGGCCAAGCGCAGCATCGCGCAGATCCGTCTGCACCTCGGCGAGGCCGAGCGGGCTGCGGTCGTGCAGGCCAAGCTCTCGAAGGCCAAGCGGATCCGGGAGCTCGACGCATGAGCCTGGTCCCGCTCCGCCACGTCACCTTGATCGGCATGCTCGCCGACAAGCCGGCGATCGTCGCCGCGCTGCAAGAGCTCGGCTTCTTGCAGCTCGTCGGGCTCCGGCCCGACGACGTGCTCGCGCGCGAGGTCGGTGGCGGCCCCTCGCCCGAGGCCCGCCGCGCCCTCGCCTTCTTGCTCGACTCGCCCTGGCAACGCCGACGTCGTCGCTCGCCGGGTCGCCAAGGCTTCGATCCCGTCCACCTCCAAGACCGCGCGCTCGAGCTCGAGCAGCGCCTGCGCGCGCTTCGAGACGAGCGCGACTTCTTGACCATCCGGGTCCGCAACCTCGCGCCGTGGGGCAATTTCGAGTTCGGCACGCTCGAGCAGATGGGTGGTCAGCGGCTCTGGTTCTATCAGATCCCCTTTTATCAGCTGCGCGCCATCCCGGCCGATCTGCCCTATACGATCGTGCATCGCGATCATCGCTTCGCCTATGTCGTGGTCGTCACGCCCGAGGAGCCGACGACCATGCCGCTCGCGCGGGTCCACACCGGGGCGGTCTCTCGCGCTCGCCTGCTCGATCGGCTCGACGAGATCGAGGCCCAGATCGAGGACATCCAAGGCGAGCGGGCGATCCTGACCCGTGACACGACCTTGCTCGCGGCCTCGCTGGCCCGGCTCGAAGACGCCGCGGCCCGACGCGGCGCCGAGGCGCTCGCGCTCGACGACACCCCGCTCTTCGCCCTCGCCGCGTGGGCCCCGGCCGACCGCGTCGAAGCCTTGCAGAGCGCCCTGGCCGACTTCCCGCTGGTCCTCCGCGTGCGCGAGCCCGGCCCCGACGACGCCCCGCCCACGCTCTTCGAGCCCAACCCACGGCTCGCCGGCGCGCACTCGCTGGTGACCTTCTACATGACCCCGGGCTACTTCACCTGGGACCCCTCGATCCTCGTGCTGATCTCCTTCGCGATCATGTTCGCGATGATCGTCGCCGACGCGGGCTATGGCCTGGTGCTCGGGCTGATCAGCCTCTTGTTCTGGCGCTCGATGGCCAAGGGCATGCGCCTGGTCGTCGGCATCGTCGTCGGCGCGACGATCGGCTACGGCGTGCTGGTCGGCTCCTACTTCGGGATCATCCCCGACCCGCTTGGCCCCCTCGGTCGGGTGCGCGCGCTCGATGCCGCCGATCCGAGCACGATGATGGCGCTCTCGATCGTGCTGGGCGTCATCCACCTGGTCTTGGCCAACGCGGCCAACGCCTGGCGGCTGCGCAGCAGCGCCTCGCTGGCCCCGATCGGCTGGATCGTGATCTTGCTGGGCGGGCTGCTCGCGATCGGCTCGGTCACCGGCGTCGTGCCGGGCTTCACCCTCGCGGGCCTGATCACGATCGCGTTCGGCTCGATCGGCGTGGTCTTCTTCACCGCCAGCACCACCAGCAAGGGCGAGAAGGTCGGCTTCGGCGCTCGGATCGGCCGCGGGCTGCTGGCGATGACCCGGCTGACCAACGCCTTTGGCGACGTGCTCTCGTACCTGCGCTTGTTCGCGCTCGGCCTCGCCTCGGGCTCGCTCGCGGCCGCGTTCAACGAGCTCGCGGCCAAGAGCCACGCGGCGGTTCAAGGGGCTGGCATCGCGCTCGCGCTGCTGGTCCTGCTCGTCGGCCATGGCCTGAATTTCTTGCTCGCGCTGATGAGCGGGGTCGTGCACGGCCTGCGGCTCAATTACATCGAGTTCTTCAATTGGGGGCTCGAGGACGAGGGCAAGCCCTTTCGCGCGTTCCGACGCAAGGAGATCGAATAAATGGAACCAATCATCTTGATGTTGGGATGGATCGGCGTCTTCGCCCCCGTCGCGCTCGGTGCGATCGGCAGCGTGGTCGGCTGCACGCGGGCTGGCCAGGCGGCGATCGGGGCTCTGCTCGACACCGAGACCGGCCACGGTCGCTACATCGGGATCTCGGCGATGCCCTCGTCGCAGACGATCTACGGGATCGTCGTGATGCTCTCGCTCAACCGCCCGCTCGACGTCGGCAACGCGCCTGGGGTGTTCGCGATCGGCTCGCTGGTCGGGCTCGCCTTGATGCTGAGCGCCTTCGGCCAGGGCACCGCCTGCGCCTCGGCGATCAACGTGTCGAAGAACAAGCCCGAGGTGTTCGGGCTCTCGCTCGCGCCCGCGGCCGTGGTCGAGGGCTTCGCGGTGTTCGCCTTCGTGTTCGCGCTGGTGCTCGCGGGCTCGCTGCCGGCGGCCCTGGGAGGCTGAACAATGGCCGAGTCGGACAAAGCCAAAGCCAAAGACAAGGACGAGACCCAGGACCGCGACGGCGTCCAGCGGCTCATCGATCGCATCCGCGACGAAGCGGTCGAAGCCGGACGCAGCCAAGCCAAAGCGCTGGTCGAGCAGGCCCAGGCCGAGGCCAGCTCGATCCTCGCGGCGGCCCAGCGCGAGCGCGACGAGCTGCAGCGCAAGGCCCTGCGCGAGCTCGAGATCGAGAAGCAGGCCGCCCGCGCGGCGGTCCACACGGCCGCGCGCGACGTGGTCCTGAGCCTCAAGTCCGCGCTCGTCGCGACCTTCGAAGCCCATGTCGCGCGGCTGGTCTCGGACACCCTGCGCGAGCCCGAGCTCATGCGCCAGGTCGTGCTCACGCTCGCGGGCCGGGTCGCCCAGGAGGCGCTGGTCGGCAAGCAGGTCGAGATCATCGTGGCCGCCCTGCTCGACGAGCACCGGAGCGACGAGTCGATCCCGCCGGCCGTGCGCGACAAGATCCTCGGCATCTCGCGCGAGATGCTGCGCGAGGGCGTCGAGCTGCACGCGTCGGCCAAGATCGCCGCGGGGGCCAAGGTCAAGCTGGTCGGCGAGGACCTCGAGGTCGACCTGAGCGAAGCCGCGATCTCCGAGATGCTGCTGGCCTACCTGACCCCGCGCTTTCGCTGGATCCTCGAGGGCAGCGAGTGAGCATGCAGCCCCGCTACTACACGGTGATCGCCTCGCTGCCGGCGCTCGAGTACTTCGAGACGGCCAAGCTCGCGCCGATCAACCGGGTCCGACTCGAGCGTCGCCTCGCCATGCTGACGGCCGAGGACAAGCTCGAGCTGCGTCGCTGCGAGCGGCTGATCGCCTGGCGCTCGCACGGGCTGCAGGCCGAGGCCGGCGCGATCGCCAAGCTCTACACCGACCTGCGCGAGCAGACTCGCTACCCGGCCCTGCTCGCCTACGTCGAGCATCGCCTCGAGATGCGCACGGTCATCTCGGCCCTGCGCGCGCGCAGGCTCGGCACCCCGCTCGATCAGCTCGAGCGGCCTTGGGGGCTCGGTCCCTTGGTCGCCGAGATCGAGCGGCGCTGGGACGTGCCCGACTTCGGCCTCGCCCCGCGCCTGCCCTGGATCACCCACCTGCGCCAATGCATCGAGCGGCAAGACGCGCTCGAGCTCGGCCGGGCCGTATTCGAACGCGAGTGGCGATTCCTGACCACGATCGCCGAGCAGCACCCCTTCGGATTCCCCGAGGTGCTCGCCTATGTGATGCGACGCGACATCGTCGAGCGCTGGCAGACCCGCGATGGGCCGAGCGCGATTCGACGCTTCACCAGCTTGATCGACGAGGCCCTCGATGCCCGAGCGCGACCCCAATTCCGCTGAAGCGACCTTGGCGAACATCCACACCGTCAAGGAGAGCCTGGTGACGATCGATCTGTGCGGGGCCCCGGCCCGACGCAACGAGGTCGGTCACGTGATCGTCGGGCAAGAGCGGCTGCGCGGCGAGATCCTGCGGATCCGCGGCAAGCATGCCGACATGCAGGTGTTCGAAGACACGCGCGGGGTTCGAGTCGGCGATCCGGTCGAGCTCTCGGGCGAGCTCTTGTCGGTCGCGCTCGGGCCCGGGCTGCTCGGTCAGGTCTACGACGGCCTGCAGAACCCGCTGGCCAAGCTCGCCGAAGCGCATGGCTTCTTCTTGCCGCGCGGGGTCGAGTACCCCGCGCTCGAGGGCACGACCACCTGGCAGGTCGAGCCCAAGGTTCAGATCGGCGCGCGGGTGGTCGCCGGTCAGACGCTCGCGACCACCCGCGAGGGCCCGATCGAGCACCGCCTGATGGTCCCCTTCGGCGAGGCCAAGCCGCTGCAAGTCGAGTGGATCCGCGGCGGCAGCCTTCGGGTCGATCAACCCTACGCCCGCCTGCGTCGAACGGAGTCGGCCGAGCTGATCGAGCTGACCTTGCAGCAGCGCTGGCCCGTGCGCCGACCGATCCCGCGCTCGATGCTGGCCAAGGGCTACGCCGAGCGGCTCTACCCACGCGAGCCGCTGACGACGACCCAGCGGATCATCGACACCTTCTTCCCGATCGCCCGAGGCGGGACCGCTTGCATCCCCGGGCCCTTCGGCGCCGGCAAGACCGTGCTGCAGAGCCTGATCGCCCGCTACTCGAGCGTCGACGTGGTCGTGGTCATCGCCTGCGGCGAGCGAGCGGGCGAGGTCGTCGAGACCATCGCCGAGTACCCGCAGACCAAAGATCCCCGGACCGGCGGCTCGCTGATGGATCGCACGATCATCATCTGCAACACCTCGTCGATGCCGGTCGCCGCGCGCGAGGCCTCGATCTACGTCGGCATCACGATCGGCGAGTACTACCGGCAGATGGGCCTCGACGTGCTCTGCATCGCCGACTCGACCTCGCGCTGGGCCCAGGCGATGCGCGAGACCTCCGGCCGCATGGAGGAGATTCCGGGCGAGGAGGCCTTCCCGGCTTATCTCGACTCGACCATCAAGTCGGTCTACGAGCGGGCTGGGCTGCTGCGCGGAGCCGACGGCGACACCGGCAGCCTGACGATGATCGGCACGGTCTCGCCCGCGGGCGGCAACTTCGAAGAGCCGGTCACGCAAGCGACCCTGGCCACGGTCAAGTGCTTCCTCGGGCTCTCGGCCGATCGCGCCTATCGTCGCTTCTATCCCGCGATCGATCCGCTCACCTCGTGGTCGCGCTACCGCGAGCAGCTGCGCCCCTGGCTCGACGAGCACCTCGGCGAGGGCTGGATCGCGCGGGTCGAGCGACTCGAGGCGCTGATCAATCGTGGCGAAGGCATCTACCAGATGATGCAGGTCGTCGGCGAAGAGGGCGTCACGCTCGAGGACTTCGTGACCTGGCAAAAGGCGACCCTGGTCGACATGGCCTATCTCCAACAAGACGCCTTCGACAGCGTCGACGTCTCGGTCTCGCTCGAGCGACAAAAGCGGACCTTCGAAGTGATCGAGCGGATCGTCGCCGCTCGCTTGCCGCTGAGCGACCGCGACGCGCTGCGCCGCTTCTTCAC
>JAMHUH010000813.1:0-8971 GCA_035904925.1 Nannocystaceae bacterium | reverse complement strand
GCAACATCGCGATCGACACCCAGCCGAACAGCCAATTGACGCTCTCGAACATGTCGGCGACGCCGTCGAAGGCCTCGAAGTCGCTCTTGAACGCCTTGACGTTCTCGAGCAGCGCGACGCCGAGCGAGTCGGCCTCGCCGTCGCGGAGCCGCTGCAGCGGGACCTCGATCAGACCGGGCATCGCAGCGACCTCCTCGAGGTTCTTGTCGACGGCGTCGAACGAGGCCTCGATCACGCGAATCTGCGGATTGGTCGCCATCGCAGCTTCGTTCTGGATGACCCGAAGCAAGAAGAGCAGGCCGGTGAACATCAGCATCGCGCCGATGAAGGCCACGGACGCGAGCGCGCTCGCGCGGACCAGCGTGGGCATCTGGTTGGGGTACTGCTTCTTCAGCACCAAGGGCGCGAACAAGAGCAGCAGGCCGAGCGGGCTGAGCCCGACCAGCAGCATCATGATCTTGCCGAGCTTGGCCGACTGCTTCTCGCGCACGCTCTCGATCGTACGGGCGAGCACCTCTTCGCGGACGGTCGCGAGCTTCTTGCGCAGCGCCTGGATGAAGAGCTTGGTCAGCGCGTCGATGGCCTCGGGCGAGAGGTTCGCCATCGCGCTGGCCTGAGCCATGAGCTGCTCGGTGAACGCGGGGGTCAGCTCGGTCGCGGCGCTCAGCTCCTTGGGGCTGATCTCGGCCAGCGCCTCGAATTGCTCGGGCGGCAGGCCCTGGAATTCCGCGCGCAGCTCGTCGTCGAACTCGACGCCCTCGACCTCGTCCCAGCTGCCGAGCACGGCCGTCTCTTGCTCGTCGGTGAGCGGACCGTCGAAGTCCTCGGCCAACATCGCGGCGAGCTGGCGATCGACGGGCTCGCCGTCGAAGCCGAGCAGCTCGTCTTGGTCGAGGCCCGCGACCGCGCGCTCGAGCTCCTCGTCGGTGTACTCGCCCTCGCCGAAGGCCTCGAGCTGTGCGCCTTCGGGCTCGTCGTCGTCGGCCGGCTCGCCAGCCTCGGCGCCCGCGTCATCGTCGGCGTCGGCGCCCGCGTCGGTGTCATCGTCAGTGTCCTCGCCCGCCGACTCGGCCGCTTCGGCCGCGTCGTCGCTCTCGTCGGCGTCGCCCGCTTCGGCCGCGCTTCCGCCTGCTTCGGATTCGCCTGCGCCTTCGGCCTCGTCGTCTTCAGCCGCCTCGCCTGCGGGCGCCTCGTCATCTTCGCCCGGCGCCTCTTCTTCTTCGCCAGCCGCAGGTGCTTCGTCATCACCCTCGCCGGGCGCCTCGCCCTCTTCATCGTCCTCGGGCGGAGCACCCCCCGAGAGCGCAGGCGCGAGCACGACGAGCAGCGCGAGACAAAAGCACGAGAACAGAGCCAACAGGCGGCGAGCCATCGGCGGAGATTGCCCGACCTCACCCGGCAAAGACAAGCGCTTGGCGATCGAACTCGATCGCCAAGAAGCGCGCTCGAGCCGAAGCGTGCGAGTTCGCTCGCCCGACTCAGTCGTCGATCTCTTGCCGCGACGAGGCCAGCTCGTGCATGGACCGACTTGGAAACATCATGTCTTCGAAGTAGCGGTAGAGCTGGTGCTGCTCCCCGACCTTGCGGAAGGGGTAGCGATAACCGGCGATCCGCTCGGCGATGATCATGGCCGAGACCAGCGCGCCCTCTTCGGAGTCGACGCTGGTGTTGTTGCCGGCGAACCACACCCCGCCGCGGCCTTGGATGTTCCACAGCTCGCGCTTGGCGTCGTCGAAGAAGCCGGCCAGCCAGCGGCCGTGCTGCCAGGTCTTCTTGTGCACGATCTTGTCGGGCCGCGGCACGACGCTGCCTTCATCCTTCGAGTACATCGACACGTAGCAAGGAAAGGGCGTGCCGAGGATGTTCTGCATCGCGTAGGTCTGGAAGCTCTTCTCGAGCTTGTAGGGCAGCGAGAAGGTGTTGCCCGAGCTCGGATCCCAGCAGTAGTAGCAATTGAACTGGCCGTCCTCGAGGTGGTCGCGCAAGGGCGGCGCGAGGACCTCTTCGTCTTGATGGATGTAGCAGACGCCGGGGATCAGCTCGAACTTGTTGGCCGCGATGTAGTTGCACTGCTCGCGCCAGAACGGGTTGCGGTCATTGTCGAGCAGCTTGCGGTTGACCGTCATGTCGGTCGTCAGCACGATCTCGTCGAACTCCTCGTGCTTGGGCTTGCCGGTCGGATCCGCCCAGACGACCGTGACCTTGCCTTTGTCGGTGTAGACGTGACAGACCCGCGAGTCGTTCTGCACGACCGCGCCCCGCTTGCAGGCCTCGTCGGCCATGGTCTCGACCCAGACCTGCGCGCCGTCGCGGAAGCGATCCCAGCCGGTCCCAGGCCCGGTGAACTTGCCGTAAGGCCCGACTTTTTGAATGATCGGGATCTTGGCGAAGATCGGGAAGAGATCGTGGATCGAGCTCTCGAGCAGATCGGTGGTCCCGTAGCCGTTGATGATCGACAAATAGGGGATCAGCAGGTAGCGAAAGAAATTGCCCTCGCGCGAGAAGCCGCGCGCGTCGAGGTACTGGCCAATATTCATCTTCCACATCCGCTTGCCGCGGAGCACCAGCAGCCAGGCTCGCTTCATGTCCTGCTGGAAGCGCTCGGCGTCGGCGATGGCGTCGGCGGTGTAGCAGGCCTCGAATTTCGGTCCGTGCTGGTAAGGATCGAAATTGCCCCAATTGAGGTTGTCGCGGAAGCTGCCCGAGAGCTTGAGCTCGGGGTGGTGCTGGAGCTTCACTTTGGTGGCGAAGGGCGCGAGGGCGAGCTGCTCGTATAAATTGGGGTAGAGGGTCGGACACACGAACTGGACGCCGATGTCGACTGGATAGGTCTTCTCGGCGATGTGGTCGCCCTCGGCGACGTGGGCCCGGCCGTGGCTGTCGAAGACGATGGGGATGGTCCGCGAGTGACCGCCGACCTTGTCCTCGTCGTGAAACAAGGTCAGCTCGACCTCGTCCCGCGAGTGTTTTTGACTGGTGATGCACCACGAGAGCGAGACTCCGGTCGCTCCACCACCGACGACTGCGACTTTTTTCTTGGCCATGCTCGGCCAGGATAGCCGATGTGCTCCGTCTAGCCCGAATAGACTTCGTCTTGCTCGATCTTGCTGAGCACCCAGTCGAACTCGCCCGCGGTGACATGGGCGTTGCAGTGTAGACATTCGCCACCCATGCCGATCGCGAGCGGCGCTCCGCAATTGGGACAGCCACCATCGAGGCGAGTCGGGCCCTGCCGGGCCGCGCTGCGGATCAGCGTCCAATACTCGCTGTAGGCCCGCGGCCGGCTCGGGTGGCCGCTGACCACCTGTCCACTGTCGGCCCGCACCGTGGTGTCGAGGCCGGTGGCGTAGACGCGATAGGTCATCGCGTCGTACCAGCGGTCGCGGCGGACCTTGACCAGCTCGAGCCCAGTGATCTGCATTCCGTCCAGCCGGTTGACCAGACCCTCGCGCAAATAAGCCTCGACCCAATAGCGCAGGTAGTCGGCCATGCCGTCGGACAGATAGCCGCGGACCGGGCGAAGGTCGCGGGCCGTCCAGGCCTGATTCAGCGCTTGATAGAACCGGTGGACCCTGGCTTCGATCTGGCCCGGGACGACGGCCGGATCGGCGCCGACCAGCGCCGCCCAATGTCGAGCCAGCGCAGGATCGCGGATCGAGGCCAAGTGGGTGCCGGCTTCGGCGGTGTCCGAGGTCAACGCGGGCGGACGCGGCTGAGCGCGCAGCTCTTGGACCGCGATCACCCGCCAGTCGAAGCGGCCATCGGTGACGACCTGCCCGCAGTAGTCGCAGCGCTGCTCGTCGGCGCTCTGAAAGGGCGCGCCGCAGTTGGGGCAGTGGAGGCTGCGGGCGCGATCCGGCGGCGGCGTCGCGACCGAGATGGGCCGGCGCAGCACCCAGCGCTCCCACAGATAGAAGCCCTGCGTGCCCGCGGTGACGTTGGCCTCGAACTCGAGCTCGACCTCGCTCTCGGGCTCGCCGGTGCTGGGGTTGTGCGCTTGCGGACTCGGGACCTCGACCCGGAGCACCCGCATGACGCCGACGACGACGTTGCTGACCGGCACGCCGGTCGGCACGCGCTGGGTGAAGGCCTGGCGAACCTGCGGCTCGAGGTAGGGCGCGAGCGCGGCCAGCTTGGCGGGGTTCGATCGGGCCTCGTGCGCGCTGGCATAGAGGCGATAGGCGAAGTCCTCGAACAGGATCTGCGAGAAGTCGGGATCGACGGCGCGCAGGGCCTCGAGCTGAACGCTCGCGGGTCGGCGCGCGGGGCCGAGGTCCTGGCCGCCGAAGACCAGGTTGCTGCTGTCCCAGTTCTGCCCGCCAGCCTTGCTCTTGACCACGAAGTAGCCGACCGCCGCGATGATCAGCAGCGGCAAGCCGATCACGGGGTGCTCGAGCGTCAGCCAGATCAAGATGCCGAAGAGGTCACCCGCGTCGCCGCCTCCACCTCCGCCGCCTCCACCTCCGCCACCTCCGAAGGTCTGACCGCCGCCAGGGCGGGCCTCGACGAGCGCTGGAAGCACGAGGACCAGCGCCGGCAGCACGACCAGCAGCACGAGCCCGAGCCGAGAGCGTCGCTTCATGCTTCGACCTCGTCGGGCAGCTCGTTCACGTCGTCTTCGCTGCGCGGCATGCAGGGCTCGAGGAGCTCGGCCAGGCCCTCGATCGCCTTGGCCAGCGCGACCCCGTCTTCGCCACGACCGACGATCGCGTCGAGCTCGGCCACGCTCGCGCGCCAACGATCTTCGGGGACCACCGCGAGCACGCCATGATCGGCGACGACCTCGACCCGACGCTCGAGCAGCGAGACGTAGACGAGCACGCCGACCGCGGCGCTGGTCCGACGGATGCCCTTGGCGAAGAAGCTCGCCTGCGCGGCCTCGCGGACCCGAGCGTCGCGCTGGCCCGCGCGCGTGAGCAGGCGTCGCAGGCCAGGCAAGCGCCAGCTGAACAGCCCCGCGACCAACCCGAGCACGATCGGATCGATCAAGAAGCTGTGCAGGCCGAAGTCGACGGGCAGGTAGAGCAGCGCGGCCAGGGTCGCGACGCCGACGATGATCGCCGCGATCAAGTCGGCGTGCAGGTAGCTGCCCGAGTGGGCCCGCACGGTGATCACCAGCTCGGCGCTGCTGCGGGCCTCGACGGCCTTGATCGCGCCGGTCAGGGCGGCCTTCGCCGCCTCGCTCAGGAACGCCATGCGAGGGCCAGCATACCCCGAACGCGTCCGCGTCGGGGCTCACCAGGCGATTCGTTCGCCGTCTCGAAAGAACTCGCCCGAGGGGCCCTCGCTGGGCAGCGTCGCCGCCCAGACGATCCCCTCGATGCCCTCGGCGATCGTGCGGGTCGCGTTGCGGCCCCCCATGTCCGTCTG
Source organism: Nannocystaceae bacterium (assembly GCA_035904925.1). Lineage (GTDB taxonomy): Bacteria > Myxococcota_A > Polyangia > Nannocystales > Nannocystaceae > Plesiocystis. The sequence goes on along the minus strand of JAMHUH010000813.1, from coordinate 3,601 downwards.
CACCCAACCCGGACAGACCGAGTTGATCTTCACGTCGCCGCGCAGCTCGGCGTGGATCACCCGGGTCACCGCGTTGAGGGCGGTCTTGCTCACGCGGTAGGCGGGCGAGCCACCGTTCATCTCGCCGAGCCCGGCCATGCCGGTGCTGACGTTGACGATCCGGCCGTAGTTGGCCGCGAGCATGCGCGGGACGGCCCGCTGGGCCATGCGCAAAGGCCCGAGCGCGTTGGTGTCGAAGGCCGCGAGCATCGTGCTCGACGCGACGTGCAGAGTGTCGCCGCCCGGAAAGATCCCGCCCGCGTTGTTGACCAGCACGTCGATGCGGCCCGCGTGCTCGCGATCGAGGCGGGCGAACAAGCCCTCGACGGAGGCGTCGTCGCCAACGTCGAGCTGCTCGGCCACGAGGTCGAGCCCGCGCGCCCGGGCCGGGGCCAGCAAGGCCTCGACCTGAGCGCGATCACGACCCGTGGCGATCACCCGCAGGCCCCGCTCGGCCAGCGCGATCGCGGTCGCGAAGCCGAGCCCGCGCTCACGATTCGCGCCCGTGATCACGGCGATCCGCGAGGCCATCGCTCAGCCGGCCTTCACGATCGCGATGTTGAAGTCCGGGGTCTTCAGCGCGCCCCACAAGCGCAGCCAGAGCGGCAGGTAGCTCTCGGTCCCGCGCGCGGTCGAGATGTCGCCGAGATCGAGGACGTCGCGCCAGCCGAGCCACTCGGTCAGGATCCCGCGGACCTGGGCCTTGGCCTCGGCGTCGTTGCCCGACATGAACATGGTGTGCTCGCCCGGCACGCGGCTCGGGTCGACCATCAGGTTGCAGTTGACGGTGTTGAGGGTCTTGACCACCTTCGCGCCGGGGAACTTGCGCTGGATCTGCTCGCCGAGCGAGTCGTCGTTGAAGATCGCCAGCTGCGGCGGCATGCCCTTGGAGAAGTCGAGCGGGTTGGCGATGTCGATCAGCAGCTTGCCCTCGAGGTTGCTGGCGCCCGCGGCCTCGAGCGCGGCGATCGACGCGGTCCCGGCCGTGCAGTTGAACACCAGCTCTCCGAACGCCGCGGCGCTGGCGTAGTCGCCGAGGCTGGCCTTCGCGCTCGCCGCCTGCGCGAGCCAAGCTTGGCCCTTTTCGTTGTCGGCCGTGCGCGAACCCATGCGCACTTCGTGCCCGAGCGCGACCAGCTTGTTGGCGATTGTGGCTCCGACCATTCCCGTTCCGAGGACTGCGATCTTCATGGCCGCGAGCCTAGGGCCGACTTCGCGCAGCGTCGAGGGCCGCGCGGTTGCATCTGTGTCAACCCACGGTTGACACTGGTAGAGGATCCCGATCTCTGCCAAGACGCGGCCCAGATGGCCTTCACCCACGAGAACCAACGAGCCCTGCGGATCCTCGAGAGCATCGAGCAGGGCTCGGCGAGCGCGGCCGAGTCCTACCGGCTGATCGAGGACGCGGATCCGACCTTGGTCTACTTCATCTTCACGTGGCTGCGGAAGCACTACGCCGAGCATCCGGCCGCCGAAGGTGTGATCGGTCGGCTGGTCGAGCTCGCGACCAAGTACCCGGCGCTCACTCGCCAGCTCGAGATCGGCAAGGCGGACGCGGTCGTCACCTGGTTCGAAGAGACCCACCGCTACCGAGAGTTCGAGTCGCGCGAGTTCATCGAGGTCATCGTCGACAAGCTCGAAGGCTGAGAACGAGTCGCTCGCTCGTGCTGCGCTTCATCAAGTCCCTGCACACGATCATCTGGGCCGGCTTCGCTGGGGCGATCCTCGCGCTGCCCTGGCTGGCCTGGCGCGGCGAACGAAGCTGGGCCTGGTGGATCATCGCCGCGGTGTTCGCCGAGGGCGTGGTGCTGCTGATCAACAAGGGCCGCTGCCCGCTGACGCCCTGGGCCGAGCGCCACACGGACGATCGCAGGCCCAACTTCGACATCTACCTGCCGGTCTGGTTGGCCAAGTGGAACAAGTGGATCTTCACGCTGCTCTTCGCGCTCGGCTTGGGCGTGGCGCTCTGGCGCGAGTTCGCGGGTGTGTGAAGCTCGTCTGGCGTCTGGCCGAGCGCGGCTGATAGGCTCTCGCCAATGCGCGAGACCTTGGCGATCTCCATCGCCGTGTTCGTTGGTTATGCCGGAGCGGCGCTGGGTCTCAGCAACGCCTTCCCCTTCTCGACCTTTCCGATGTACGCCGAGGTCGCGCCGACCTACGCGGCTCGCTTGGTCGTCGCCGATGCCGAGGGTCGACACCTCGAGGTCGTGCGCTTCGACGAGTGGGTGTGCGAGGGCGAGCTCGAGCGCTCGCGGGTCGAGGTCGCGATGTGCCCCGACGGCGAGATCGGACACGCGACCCCCTACCTCGTCCAGGACGCGCTCGACTACATGCGTGCGCACCCGGGCACGCCGGGTGGCGGCGAGCCGGTCGACTTGGTCGTCCACGTCTGGCGCTTCGATCGTACGCAGATTCGCGAGCTCGACTGCGTCGTGGCTCGATGCAGGGCGGTTCGGCGATGAGCGCCTCGGTCCACGGCGCGGGCGGTCGACCCGGGCTGCGTTGGGTGCTGGTCGCCGTGACGCTCTTCGACCTGCTCGCGCTGCTGCTGATCGCGTTCTTCCAGCCCGCGCCGGACGTGCGGATGCCATGGACGCCCGAATGGCTGTTCAGCATCCTCGACGAGGGCTGGCCGGCCGCGCTGCTGCTCGTGGTCGCGACGATCGGCCTGATCGGCTTCGCGCGGGGCCGGCGAGCCGAGCCTTGGTTCCTGCTCGTGCTGCTGCTCGCCATGGCCCTGCTGGTCGAGGCCGTGGGCGCCTACCTCGGCTCGCATCACCGCCGCTACTACAGCCTCGGCGCGGCCTTGCTCGGCTGGCTGCTGGGGCTCGGCCTCGGCCGTCTGCGTGGCGCCGACGAGGCTCGCAGCGAACGCTTGGCCGAGGCGGGCGCGGGCGCGGCCTTGGCCGCGACCTACTTCAACGCGGGCTTGCAAAAGCTGCTCGGCGGGGCGCTCTTCGAAGTCCACGCGATGCAGACCCACGTGCTCTCGCATCACCCGATCGACGACACCTCGCTGCTCGGCTCGCTCACGCGGCTGGTCGCTATCGACTCGCGTGTCGCCGAGGGCTTCGCCCTGCTCACCGTCGTCATCCAGGTCGGCGCGATCGTCTACCTGTTTGGGCCGCGCTTGCGGATGCTCTGGGGCACGCTGCTGATCGCCTTTCACCTCGGGACCCTCGCGCTCCTGAGCCTCATGTACGTCGAGGCGACGATCCTGTTCTTGGCGTGGAGCTACCCCTGGGCCCGGATCCTCGCCCGCCTGCGTGGCAAGCCCCAGCCCGCGCCGATCGAGGTCGACGATCCGCCGCTCGAGCGGGGCGAGCTGGTCTTGCTCGCTGGAGTCGTGCTGCTGGCGGTCGGCGTGGCGTCGGTCTTGCCCACGCCGCACGAGCTCGCCCCGCCGGTCGAGGTCCATGATCCCGAGCCCAGCACGCGGGCCTCGCATGGTCACGGTGATCGAGACTCGAGCAACCGCGTCGAGCAGCTCGGACCGCTGCGCGTCGGTGCGACGCTCGGGGGCTGGGTGATCGAGTCGATCGAGATCGGCGCGAGCGAAGCC